>NZ_JBFUJJ010000014.1:0-101830 GCF_056401435.1 Arthrobacter sp. P4_F10 | reverse complement strand
CCAACGGCACCAACCTCTACAGCTTTGACCTCGATGGCTCCGACGCTGACGGAACCTCGCTCGCCAGCCAGGGCACGTTCCTGCCCGCAGGCCGCGCCTACATCAAAATCTACGGCGAAAACAGCCAGGCAAGCTGGGGCAGGACCTACACCCTCAACACCACCCTGACCGCGGGGACCGGCGAACTCGAACCCAACAGCAGCACCGCAGCCGCAACAGTGGTGCCCCTTGGAACCACCATTTCCGGTTCAACACTTAGCGCAAACTACTACGACACCGATTACTACGCGATCGACCTGCCCAAGGCAGGCAGGGCCGGCCTGAACTTCAGGTTCCCCGCCGGCCTCGGCACCGGTTCCCTCTATACGCTCAGSATCTACAGCGCCAACGGCACCGAGCTCTACGGCTTCGACCTCGACGGCACCGACGCTGACGGAACCTCGCTCGCCAGCCAACAAATCAACCTCCCCGTTGGCCGCGCCTACATCAAAATCTACGGCGAAAACAGCCAGGCAAGCTGGGGCAAGACCTACACCCTCAACCTGGGCTGGATTTGGTCCACAACTCCGGTACCAGGCATCTCCGGGACTGCCCAAGTGGGCCGGACCCTGACCGCGGTTACTGGAACCTGGTCGCCCACGCCGGACGTACTGCGTTTCCAGTGGTTCCGCTCCGGAACCGCCATCACGGGGGCGACAGGGAACGCCTACACCCTGCTTGCCGCCGACTACGGCAAGATCATCACTCTGAAAGTCACCGGGAGCAAGGCCGGGTACCCCAGCATCACCAAGACCTCCGCCGCCACAGCAGCAGTCGCGAAAGGCTCCCTAATAGCGCCGATACCGACCATCACGGGCACGGCTAAGGTCGGCTTGATCCTGACGGCGACGCCGGGAACCTGGGGACCATCACCGGTGACCCTGACGTATCAGTGGAAAGCCAACGGCGTCGCCATCACCGGCGCGACCTCCACAACCTACAAGCCTGTTGCAGCCGACGTCGGCAAAACCCTCACCGTCACCGTCACCGGAACCAAGACCGGCTACACCACCGCCGCGAAGACCTCCGCCGCCACAGCAGCAGTCGCGAAAGGCTCCCTAATAGCGCCGATACCGACCATCACGGGCACGGCTAAGGTCGGCTTGATCCTGACGGCGACGCCGGGAACCTGGGGACCGTCACCGGTGACCCTGACGTATCAGTGGAAAGCCAACGGCGTCGCCATCACCGGCGCGACCTCCACAACCTACAAGCCTGTTGCAGCCGACGTCGGCAAAACCCTCACCGTCACCGTCACCGGAACCAAGACCGGCTACACCACCGCCGCGAAGACCTCCGCCGCCACAGCAGCGGTCGTTTGACGGCGGTAGATGGATCCGGCCGCCTAAATTAACGGTCAGACACCACTGCTTCTACCTGCGGGCGCAGATCAAGGCGTAGGAGCCAGCACGAATTGCAGCTCCCAAGCCTTTCGTCGGAATGGAAAGCTGCGGTGCAGCGTTTGCGCCGCCTGGGCGAGCCCCACGTACGTGCCCTGCCTTGGCCTCCCAGATCCACTCCCACTGCCTGGGCGGGGGCCGCCTCATCGCTGCGCTACTCCGGCACTTGTCGGGAATGGCGGCAGTTGGGGGTACACCCTTTTCCGGGCGCGGGAGGGTAGCGTTCCATTATGAGTGCGCAGCAGCCTGACGATGTGTACACGCACGGCCACCACGAGTCGGTGGTCCGTGCCCATGCCTCCCGCACGGCGGAGAACTCGGCAGCGTTCGTGCTCCCGCATCTGATGCCCGGGACCTCCGTCCTCGACGTCGGCTGCGGCCCGGGCAGCATCACCTGCGACTTCGCGGAGCTGGTGGCGCCGGGCATGGTCACGGGCCTGGACCGCTCCCCCGACATCATCGCCCAGGCCGCGGCCCTCGCCGTCGAGCGGGGCCTGGACAACGTCGGCTTTGCCGCCGGCAACATCTACGACCTCGACTTCCCGGACGAATCCTTCGACGTCGTCCACGCCCATCAGGTCCTCCAGCACCTCACGGACCCGGTCGCGGCGCTGCGGGAGATGCGCCGGGCGGCCAAGGCAGGCGGGATTGTGGCGGTGCGCGACGCCGACTTCCACGGAATGAGCTGGTACCCGGCCATCCCCGAGCTCGACGACTGGATGGAGCTCTACCAGCGGATCGCGCGCCGCAATGGCGCCGAGCCCGACGCCGGCCGCCGGCTCGTGTCCTGGGCGCAGGCCGCCGGCTTCACGGATGTGGCGCCGTCCAGCAGCAACTGGCTCTACGCCACTGGGCATGAGCGGCGCTGGCAGGCCCGGGTGTGGGGCGAGCGGGTGCTGCATTCGTCCTTTGCCGACCAGGCGCTCGAGTACGGCCTGGCCAGCGAGGCGGACCTGGCCCGGATTTCCGCGGGCTGGCACCGGTGGGGCTCCACCGACGACGGCTGGTTCCTGATTCCCAACGGCGAGGTCATCGCCCGGGCTTGAGCGGCCGTAGGCGGTCACAGGACCGGCACAGCATGCCGAAAGCGCAGCCATAACTCCACGTCTAAGGCTGGTTCCAGGCCGAAAACTCGGCCGGTCCGGCATCCGGGCCTCTGCGAAGGAGTTTCACAATGGCAAAGATCAACAAGACCACCGCGGGCATCATGCTCGCTGCGGTGATTGGCGGCGGCGCCATCGGCGCGTCGGCCATCCCCGCGATGGCTGCCGATTCGACCAGCAGCTCGTCCTCCACCCAGGCCACCGATGGGTACGGCACCGGCGGCCAGCGGGGCCCGCACCAGGCCAACGGCAAGACGGAGGAGGTCCTTACCGGCGACACCGCCACAAAGGTCGAGGCTGCGGTGAAGGCCGCCCAGCCGGACGCGACGATCGAAAGGATGGAGACCGACGCCGACGGCGCAACCTACGAAGCCCACATCACTAAGGCGGACGGCACCCGCGCTACCGTCCTGCTGGATGCGAACTTCACCGTGACCGAAACCCAGGAAGGCCAGGGCGGCCCCGGCGGAGGCCATGGCGGCCCGGGCGGCACCGCCACGGATGGGTACACTTCCAACGGCTAACCCTCAGCGGGCCTTGGGCGCGCCCCGGGCACGCCCAAGGCTCGCGGGGCTGGCGGCGCAGCCAGCCTCCGGGGCGGGTCGCTGACGAGATTTCGGCAGCCATTCCGTGCTTCCGGATCAGCGGATAGGGTGCACTAGAGACCCGCTAGAGACCCACGGCAAGGAGAACCCCATGCGCAAGTTGACGGCCGGCCTTTTCTGCTCAGTGGACGGCGTGGTTGAAGACCCGTTCCTGTGGCAATTCGACAGCTTCGACGAAGAGCTGGGTGCCGGAATGGGCGAGATGATGGGCCGGATCGACACCGCGCTCCTGGGCCGCGTCGGGTACCAGCAGTGGGCGGAGTACTGGCCAAACGCCGAGAGCGACGCCGACTTCGCCGGGTTCATCAATCCGCTGCCGAAGTTTGTCGCGTCCCGGACCTTGACCGGGGAGCTGGAGTGGCAGAATTCGCGCCTGATCGAGGGCCCGCTGGAGGACTTTGTTGCGGGCCTGAAGGACAGCGACGGCGGCGAAATAGGGGTTTTCAGCAGCATCTCTCTGGTCCACCAGCTGCTGTTCGCCGGGCTGCTCGACACATTGATGCTGATCGTCCATCCCGTGATCGCGGGCAGCGGGCGGCGTTTGTTCAACGACGGCGATCCCCTCACCCGGCTGGAGCTGCAGTCGTCCCAGCAGACCAGCAAAGGCAACATGATCCTCAGCTACGGCCTCCGCCGAGACTGACTCCCGTCATCAATCAGGCCGGCGGCGGCCTGGACCGTAAACTTGGCGGGTGCAACCCTCCCTTTGGCTGGCCCTGGCCGGCGCCGGCGTCCTGATCAGCTTCACTCCCGGCGCGGGCGCCATCAACACGATGAGCAATTCCCTGAACTCGGGATTCCGCCGTTCCCTCTGGGGCATCCTGGGCCAGCAGGCCGCCCTCGTGGTGCACATCCTGATCGTGGCCCTCGGCGTCGGGGTGCTCGTGGCGAGCTCACCGGTCGCCTTCAACGTGATCCGCTACGCCGGCGCCGCCTACCTGGTCTACCTGGGCATCCGGCAGTTCCTGCACAAGCCGGATCTGGACCAGGAGAAGGCCGCCGCCCTGCGCAACGAACCGGGCCTCTCCATGTTCCGCCGCGGCCTGTGGGTCAACCTGCTCAACCCCAAAGCCGTGGTCTTCTTCCTGGCCTTCATGCCCCAGTTCATCCGGCCGGAGCAGCCGCTGCTGCCGCAGTACGTGGTCCTGGCCGCCACCGTGATCGTGATCGACGTCCTCGTCATGTGGTTCTTCTTCGCGGCGGCGGCCCGGTCCTTCCAGCGCTTCACCCGCGACGCCGGCGGACAGAAAGTGCTGAACCGGACATTCGGAGGGCTCTTTGTCGGCGTCGGCATCCTGCTGGCGGCGATCCACTAGGCACGTTCCACTAAGTTCGGGGGCCGCCGCCCGGACCGGATCACAGCCCGATCACCAGTCCGGGTCAGAGCCCGGGTGTCACCGACAGCACCCGCGCCGTACCCGCCAGCTCGGGGGCTTCCCGGGCCACGATTTCCTCGACGTAGGCAGTGGCAGCGTCGGCGAGCCCGTCGTAGAGGCGGACAAGGAGTTCCCTGGCCTCTGTCCGCGGCCAGGCCTCCGGCAGGAGCTCGGCGGGAAGATCCGGGTCACTCCAGGGGAACGCCCGCCACGCATCCATCAGTTCAGTCCTGACCCTGAAGGCCTCCGCCGGGCTGACCGTTCCGGCGTCGAGGCGTTCAGCCCAGGGCGTGAATTTTTCGGTAAAGGGCCGGTATTGTTCCCTGAACTCCTGCGGTGACCAGGCCTCCACGAGCCGTTTGCCGCGGAGGCTGGATTCAGCGGTTCGGAAGATGACGTAGTCGTCCACGCCATAGCCCTTGCAGGTTTTTTCGAGTTCCTCGGAGTGGTCGCGCGGAGAGACCCACAGCGCCCCGAACAGCGGCGCGAATCCGCGCCACCGCAGGCGTGAGCGGAACATCTCGCGGACATCCCGCGACGTCTCCGGAATCGAAAACGCGATGACGGTCCAGTGGCCGTCCCATTGGCGGGACTGTTCGCCGAAGACGGAGACCTGCTCGAGGCCGTGACGGAGCCGGTTGCGCGCGCCCTGGGTGATGCGGTAGCGCGACGTACGCCCGGCACTGGATTGTTCGAGCACACCCCGGGACGCCAGGCGGCTCAGCGCCGTCGCCGACGCCGAGGCCGTAATTCCCAGACCCGCGGCCAGGGCAGCGATGAGCCGGGACGGCAGCCATTCCTCGCTCTTGAACCAGTAGTCAACCAGCAGGGTGAGCAGCTGGTGCTGGGTGGACGGCCCCTTCAAAGGCCGCGGAAAGTCGATGGCCAGGTCCGGGTCCATGCCGGGTAGGGAGGCCGGCCGCTCGCTCATCACGACTCCATCATGCCAGTCACATTCGCCGCCATTTTTATTTTGCACTTACATTGACGGACGCTGAATCAAGTGCATACTATTGCAACCAGAGTGACGGAGGCCACAGCCGACCCCGCCCGCCCTGCTCAGCATGCGAGCCCAAGATCTTCCCCCAGCCTCACCTTTCCCCGCTAAATCCCTGCCCACCTAGGAGATCCGCAATGACCGCTGGTCCCATCGTTCCGCCGACGCCGTTGACGCCGCCCGCGGACCAGGCCCGCCCCGTTTCCCCCGAGGGAACCAAACATGCCCGCCGCGCCGCCACCGCCAGCTTCATCGGCAGCACCCTGGAGTACTACGACTTCTTCATCTACGGTTCGGCGTCCGCCCTGATCTTCAACAAGATCTTTTTCCCCGGCATCGATCCCGCCCTCGGCACTATCCTGTCCATGGCCACCATCGGCATCGGCTACGTCATCCGCCCTCTCGCGGCCAGCGTCATCGGCCACTATGGCGACCGCCTCGGACGCCGTCAGATGCTGGTCCTGACGCTCGTGGTCATGGGCGTGGCCACCTTCCTCATCGGCTGCCTGCCGCCGGCATCCGCCATCGGTGCGGCCGCCCCGGTCCTCCTGGTCGTCCTGCGCGCACTTCAGGGTGCCTCCGCCGCCGGCGAATCCGTCGGCGCCGTCACCATGACCATGGAACATGCCCCCAGCAACAAGCGGGCCTTCTACAGCAGCTGGGTCAACACCGGCGCCGTCGCCGGGATCATGCTCGCCTCTTTGGCTTTCCTGGCAGTGTCCCTGCTCCCGCAGGAGGACCTGCTCAGCTGGGGATGGCGGCTGCCGTTCCTCGCCAGCATCCTGGTGGTCGCCGTCGGCCTCTGGATCCGCCTCCGGTTGCCCGAATCCGAGGTGTTCGAAGCCGCGAAGGAAGCGGAAACCGAGAAGGAACTGCCCATCAAGGTGGTCCTCCGCGATCACTGGCGCACCATCGTCAAAGTCATCTTCTTTGGGCTCTGGAGCGTGGTGTCGTCGGTCTTCGCGGCCTTCGGGCTGGCCTACGCGACCGGAGAATTCGGAATCCCGTCCGCTGTCATGCTCGGGGTCACCATCGCCACGGCCGCCCTGGGCATCATCGCCCAGCCCTATGCCGGCATCCTGGCCGACCGGATCGGCCGCAAGCCGGTCTTCATCACCGGCAACATCATTTGCGCCGTGGCCGCCTTCGCCTACTTCTGGTCCATCAGCACCGCGTCCATACCGCTGATCTTCGCCAGCGGGATCCTCTTTATGACCGTCGGCTACGGGATGGTCAACCCGCTGGGCCCGGCCATGACGGCCGAAATGTTCCCGACGAAGATCCGCTACTCCGGTGCCGCCACGGCCTCGCAGCTGGGCCTCGTTGTCACTGGCTTCGCGCCGGCCATCGCCGCGGCCATTGTCCAACCCGGCCCCACCGGGTGGATTCCCGTGGCCGCCTTCACCGCGGCCTGCTGCCTTGCTTCGGCAGCCGTGACCGCCATCTGGGTCAAGGAAACCTACAACGTCCCCACCGAGGCGCTGAGTACCAGGGAATCCGCGAACGCCTAGATCCTGGTTCCCGGACWGTGCGGAGGGGCGGCCGGGCAGCACCKGGCCGCTCCCCTCCGCACTTCCCGAACAACCCACAGCCCTCGAACACACCACAGTCCCTGACCAAAGCAGTGAGGAACCCTTCCGTGACACCGCGCCCCGCGCTAAAACCCGTGCTAATTGAACAAGACGTCGAAACCCGGATGCCGGATGGGACCATCCTGCGATCCACGGTGTACCGCCCGGCGGACGGGGAACCGTGCCCGGTGCTGCTGACCAGGACGCCCTACGGACGCGACCTCTCCGTCAACTCCGCCTACTTCAACCCCGCAACCGTCGCGGCCGCGGGCTACGTGGTCATCATGCAGGACTGCCGCGGGCGCTTCGGCTCCGACGGGGGCTTCGACCCGTCCGCCAATGAAGCGTCCGACGGCGCCGCAACCGTCGAGTGGGCCGCACTGCTGCCGTATTCCAACGGTGCCGTGGGGATGTGGGGCCGGTCCTACTTCGCGGAGACACAGTGGCGGGCAGCGTCCCTGGCTCCAAACGGCCTCGCCGCCCTCTCGCTCGGAATCTCCGCCGGGGCCACCGCGAACAACGGCTCCCTGTACCGCGGCGGCGCCTACGAGCTCGGCAGCCGGTTCAGCTGGGGCCACGCCTCTATCTCAGCCAACGAACTCCTCCGCGAATATGCGGGCGACCCGGAACTGCAGGGCAAGGAATTCCAGGCGTGGCTGGATCTGGACCGCTCATTTTCCGACGGCAGCGCCTTCGACACCCTGCCGCTGCGGGAACTCTCGGCACAGCTTGGCACATTCATGAACCGCCATGTCCTTCCTTCGGCCGGAGAATCGCCGGGCAACAGTTTCACGCGCCTGTGGGACGAAGCATCCATCAAGCCGGTGTCACTGCCCACACTGCACATCGGCGGCTGGTTCGACATCTTCTGCCCCAGCACCCTCTCCCAGTACGCGATGCAGCTCGAGCACAGCCGAACGGGGGCTGCACCTGCGCCCCGGCTTATCGTGGGCCCGTGGGCCCACACGAACTTCTCCGGCAGCTACCCCGAGGTGAGCTTCGGACTGAGCGCGGCCGGGGGGATGATGAACGGCCTGGGGGATCTTTCCGGGCTCCAGACGGCCTGGTTCGACGCCGTGCTCAAGGACGAACCCGAGCGGCTTCACAACGTCCCGGCTGTGCTGCTCTACTTCATGGGCGAAAACCAGTGGCGCGGCTTTGATGAGTTGCCTTCGCCCCGCAGCCACCGCTCCTGGTTCTTCGGCGCGGACGGGTCGCTGCAGGACACTCCGGGATCCGGCGGCTCCGTCGAATACGACTACGACCCCCTGGACCCGGTCCCCACCGCGGGCGGCGCCACCATGATCCACGGGGTCTTTCCCGCGGGCCCAGCCATGCAGCACGCCGTGGAGTCCCGCGCCGACGTCCTCACCTTTACCTCAGAGGCGTTCGAGGAGCCGGTCACCGTGTTCGGTGAGGTCAGCGCCACGTTCTTTGCGTCCTCCACCGCCGTGGACACGGACTTCGTGGTGCGGCTCTGCCGGGTCGCTCCGGACGGCACATCCCTGGGCTTTGCCGACGGCATTGTCCGCGCCTCCTGGCGGGAAAGCCACGCCGGGACAGGGCTGTACCAGCCGGGCCACGCGCCGTCGCTGATCGAACCCGGCCGGCCGTATGAATACACCGTAAATCTCTGGCAGACGGCCTACACCTTTGCCCCCGGCGAGCGGCTCCGCGTCCAGGTCACGTCCAGCTGCCACCCGCGCTGGGACCGCAACCTCAACACCGGCAAGCTGGCCTATGACTCCACCGACGCGGTGGTGGCCACGCAGAGCGTACTGTTCGGTGCTAACAACCCCAGCCGGCTGACGGCTGGAATCCTGTGAGCGCGCCATCGCCTGAAGCCCCAGAAGCCCCGGGGCTGACCTTCCTCGCGGAACTCTCGGTCACCGTCGGCGAGCCGATCGACGTCGGGCCAACGCCGGAGGGCCACCGGCGCGTCATCCCGATCACGGGCGGAACGGTCAGCGGGCCGGCCCTGAACGGGCGGGTCCTCCCGGGCGGCGCGGACTACCAGCTCCTCCGGAGCGCCACGCTGACGGAGCTGGACGCCCGGTGCGTCCTGGAAACCGACGACGGCCACCGGATCTTCGTGCACAATTCAGCGCTGCGCCACGGAAGCGCCGGGGACATCGAACTGCTGAACTCCGGCGCCGCCGTCGATCCTTCAAAGATCTACTTCCGCTGCTGGCCGCGGCTCACCACCGCGTCCCCGGCCCTGGAATGGCTGAATACACGCCTCATGCTCGGGACGGGCGAACGGCAGCCCGGGCGGGTGGTCATCAGGATCTTCACGGTCGATTAACGGCCGCCCGCCTCCCCGACACACGGAAAGGCCGGGGGCTGCGTCACCGCAGTCCCCGGCCTTTCCTTGTGCTTCGCCCACTCGCGCCGGGGGCGTCCCTGCTCCCGTCAGACGTGCCCGGGCGTCAACTTCCTCAGGTCTGCCTTCCGGATCTTGCCGCTGGCCGTCCGGGGCATCTCGTCCACGAAGACCACGGACTTGGGGATCTTGTACCGCGCCAGCCGGCCCTCCAGGTGGGAGCGCAGCTGCTCTTCGGTGAGCCGGGCCCCCTCCCGCAGCAGCACCACGGCGCGCGGCACCTCGCCCCATTTCTCGTCCGGCACGCCGATCACCGCGACACTGCCGACGGCGTCGAGCTCGGCGATCGCCTGCTCCACCTCGGCCGGGTAGATGTTTTCCCCGCCGGAAATGATCATGTCCTTGAGCCGGTCCGAGATGAACACGAAACCGTCCGGGTCCTTGTAGCCCATGTCACCGGATTTGAACCAGCCGTCCGCGGTGTAGGAATCCGCCGAGGCCTCGGGCCGGTTCCAGTACTGGTGGATGACGTTGGGAC
Source organism: Arthrobacter sp. P4_F10 (assembly GCF_056401435.1). Taxonomy (NCBI): domain Bacteria; kingdom Bacillati; phylum Actinomycetota; class Actinomycetes; order Micrococcales; family Micrococcaceae; genus Arthrobacter; species Arthrobacter sp. P4_F10. The sequence continues at coordinate 91,878 of NZ_JBFUJJ010000014.1, read as the reverse complement.
CCTTGATCTGGATCTCCCCTACGGTTCCGGGCGCGGCGGGGCCCGCCTCCGGGTCCAGGGGATCGGCCACCCGGACATCGGTGAAGAAATGCGGCAGGCCCGAGGACCCGGCCTTGTCCCTGGACCGGGACGCCGGCAGTGTGGTGGCGCCCGGGGCCGTCTCGGTCATGCCGTAGCCGTTGGAGAAGCGCAGCCCGCGCCGCTCGTAAGCTTCCAGGACCCGCATCGGCACGGCGGACCCGCCGCACGTCAGTTTGTTCAACGAACTGAGGTCCGTGGCGTCCCAGTCGGGATGTTCACACAGCATCTGGTACGTGGTGGGCACCCCGCTGATGGTCGTTGCCCGGTGCCGCTCGATGAGCTCCAGCGTCCGGCGCGGATCGAACTTGGCCTCCAGGACCACCGTGCCGCCCTTCAGGAGGGTGGGCAGGACGCCCATGTCGAGGGAGGCGACGTGGAACATCGGGGAGATCATGAGGGCGACGTCGGTGGAGGAAAAGTCGAAATCGACCAGTACGTTGACGCAGTTCCACGTGATGTTGCCGTGCGTCAGGAGCGCGCCTTTGGGGTTTCCGGTGGTTCCGGAGGTGTAAAGGATCATGGCCGCGTCGTCCAGGCCCACGGGCTCGTCCGGCGGCAGCACCGCACCGGAGGCGATCACGGCCTCAAACGCCTCCACGGCGGTTCCGCCGGCCGTTCCCCCGACCACGGCTCCGCCGCCGTCGGGAACCGCGGGGTCCTCTACGACGATCCGCGAACCCACCGCGGTGTCCGCCGAGCCGCGTTCCGCGAGCACCGCGAGCGCCGCCGAGTGCACCAGCAGGACCGCGCCGCTGTCCCGGAGCTGGAACTGGATCTCGGGCGGCGCGAGCCGGGTGTTCAGCGGGACGAAGACCGCCCCGGCCAGGCCGGCGGCGAAGAGGGTCTCCAGGAAGGAGGGATCGTTTTCGCCCAGGTAGGCCACCCTGTCGCCCTTGGCCACGCCGCGGTCCCGGAGGGCGTTGGCGAGCCGGGTGGAACGATCCGCGAGCTGGGCGTAGCTGAGCTCCCTGTCCCCTGCGATGACGGCGCTCTTGGTGCCCGACTTCGGGCGGCGCCGTTGCAGCCACGAGCCGATGCCAAAATTCTCCACGGCAAATCCTTTCTAGTTAGACGGTAGCGCCTGCGGGCCGGTCAGGACCCGACAGCCTGCAGATCGTTGTTCTTGGGCTCGCGCGTCAGCAGGATGAAGACGATTGACACGACGGACATGATGGCCAGATACCAGACCACGGAGGAGGTGTCCTGTCCGGAATCCTTGAAGATCTGCGCCACAATGCCCGGTGTAAATCCCGCGCCGAGGAGCGTGGCGAGCTGGTAGCCCAGCGAGGCGCCGGTGTAGCGCGAGGTGGTGCCGAACTGCTCGGACACGAAGGCCGCGAGCGGGCCGAACAGGGTGGAGTGGATCATGAGGCCGACTGCGAATGCCACGAAGATCAGCCCGATGTTGTTGGAGGACAGGAGCTGGAACATCGGCGTGAGGTAAAGGATGAAGAGCACCAGGCCGCCGATCATCACGGGCCGCCGTCCCAGCTTGTCGGAGAGCCGGCCGCCCATGATGACGAAGGCGATGGATACGAACGAAGCTGCCGCGAAGGCGTAGAGCACGCCCTGCCGGTCCGCGCCCTTGGACACGGCATAGGTCACGGAGAACGTGGCCAGCACCACCTGGAGCGCAAACCCGGCAGCGCCGGCCAGCATGGTGAAGATCAGGGTCTTGGGCCGGCGCAGGACCTGCAGGAGGGGAATCTCGCGGCGCACCGGCGCGCTGCCCTGCGCCCTCCGCTGCGGCTGGGCGTGGTCCTGATCGGCCTGCTCCCGCTCGGCTTTCTCTTGTTCGGCCTTCTCTTGCTCCAGTGCCGCCTTGAAGATGGGGCTTTCGGAGACCTTGAGCCGGACGAACATGCCGATGCCCAGGAGGACGAAGGAGAGCAGGAACGGCACGCGCCAGCCCCAGGCCAGGAACTGCTCGTTGGGCAGGGCCGCGAAGGCGCCCATGACCAGGGTGCCCAGCACCGCACCGGTGGGGGCGCCGGCGTTGACGAACGAGGCCGCGAAGCCGCGCTTGCCCGATTCCGAATGCTCCAGCGCCATGAGGGCGGCACCGCCCCACTCCCCGCCCACGGCAATGCCCTGGCACACGCGGAGGAACACGAGCATCACGGCACCCCAGGCGCCGGCCACCGCGGCGCCTGGCACCAGCCCGATCAGGGTGGAGGCGATGCCCATGACCAGCATCGAGACGATCAGCATGTTCTTGCGTCCGAGCCTGTCGCCGAAGTGGCCGAAAATGATGCCGCCGAGGGGCCGCGCGACATAGCCGGCGGCGAAGGTCCCGTAGGCGGCCACCACGCCCACCCACTCGTCCGCGCCGGAGAAGAACACCTTGGGAAAGACCACGGCGGCGGCCGTGGCGTAGAGCAGGAAGTCGTAGTACTCGATGGTGCTGCCGAGATAGCTGGAGGCAATGACGGTCCGTGCTTCACGGCGACGCGTACCCGCGTCCATGGCCTGCAACTGCGAAATTTGGGACATCGTTGTTCCTTGTGGGCAGAGGGATGAGGCAGAGGGATGGTGAAGTGGCTGGGGCGGCTTACTTGTAGAAGCGGGCGAGGAACTCGGCCACGACGGCCGGGCGCTCCTGGCCTTCGATCTCGATCGTGTTGGCCACCTTGATCTGGGCGCCGCCCTTGACCTCGGTGACTTCTGCGATGGTGGCCCGCATGCGGATGCGTGAACCCACCTTGACCGGCGAGGTGAAGCGGACCTTGTCGAGGCCGTAGTTGACCTTGGTGGTGACGCCGTCGACGTCGAAAAGCTCGCCCCAGAACGGGATGATGAGCGAGAGCGTGAGGAAGCCGTGGGCGATCGGGGCGCCGAAGGGGCCGTCCTTGGCGCGTTCCGGGTCCACGTGGATCCACTGATCATCGCCCGTGGCGTCGGCGAACTTGTTGATCTGTTCCTGGGTGATTTCGCGGTAGTCGGTGACACCGAGGTCGGTGCCGGCGAGGGTGAGCAGTTTGTCGAAGTCGACGACGAGGTTGGGCATCTTTGGCTCCTGTGATGGTTGGGATGAGTCGAACGACGGCGGCGGGACGCGCCGTCGTCAGCGGGTGAAGGGCGTCAGCGGGTGAAGGCGCTTTCGCCGGTGAGGGCGCGGCCGACGATCAGGGCATTGATCTCGTGGGTGCCCTCGTAGGAATAGACGGCCTCGGCATCGGCATGGAACCGCGCGACGTCGGACGCGAGCGTGATGCTGTTGCCGCCCACCACTTCGCGGGCCAGGGCTACGGTTTCGCGCATCAGCAGGGAGGTCTGCATCTTGGCCAGGGCTGAGTCCTGGTCGCGGTAGATGCCCTTGGCCTGCTGTTCGGTCAGCCGGACCACGAGGGACAGCGACGAGGTCAGGTTTCCCAGCATCCGGGCGAGCTTCTCCTGGACGAGCTGGAAGGAGCCCAGCGGGCGGCCGAACTGCTGCCGCTGGGTGACATACTTCAGTGCCGCTTCGAAGGCCCCGGCCTGGATGCCGGTGGCGATCCACGCGACGTCCGAGCGCATGGCCCGCAGCATCGCGGCCACGTCCCGGAACGAGTTCACGTTGTGGAGCCGCCTGGCCTCGGGAACGCGGACGCCGTCGAGGGTGATGTGGGCGTTCTGCATCATCCGCAGCGCGGTCTTGCCGCGGATCTTCTCCAGGGTCACGCCGGCGGCCTCGCGGTCCACGAGGAAGGCCTTGACCTGCCCGTCGGCGACGTCCCGGGCGAAAACGGCCAGGACGTCGGCCGTTGCCGCGCCGCCGATCCAGCGCTTGGCGCCGTCCAGGACCCAGGTGTCGCCGTCCGGGCCGGGCTCCCTGCGGGCGGTGGTCGCGAGTCCCCCGGCGATGTCCGAGCCGGACTCCGGCTCGGTCAGCGAGAAGACGCCCTTGAGCGAGAAGTCGATGACCCTGGGCATCCACTCGGCCTGTTGTTCCGCGGAGGCGCCGACCCGGATGGCGGTCCGGAACAGCCCGGCCTGGGCCGTGTACCAGGTGGCCAGCGAGGCGTCCGTCCGGGCGAGTTCGAAGATCCGGAACCCCTGGTAGATTCCCCGGGCGGGTACCGGCTCTGCACCCGGAGCGCCGGTCAGTTCCGCCGGTTCCATGAGGTCCAGATCGGTCAGCGGCCGGGCCAGCTGGTCCGGGAACTCGCCGCGCTCCCAGTAGTCGGCCAGGAGCGGGCGGGCCTGGGTGTCCAGGAACTCCCGCAGCCGCCCCAGCACTTTCCGCTCCCCGTCCGTGAGGAGGGATTCGGCATCGTAGTAGTCGCACACGCTGTAGAGGCGCTCCTGCGCTGTCTGCTGGGGGGCGGTTTCCACGGACACCTCAGCCACCGAGCCCGAGCAGGCGGACAGCGTTGTCCTTGAGGATCTTGGGCCGAACCTCGTCCTTGAGCGGCAGGTCCGCGAAGGCGCCCAGCCATTTCTGCGGCGTGATGAGCGGGAAGTCGGTGCCAAAGAGGACCTTGTCCTGTAGGACCGAGTTGGCCATGCGGACCAGGGACTCGGGGAAGTACTTCGGAGACCAGCCGGAGAGGTCGATGAAAACGTTCGCCTTGTGCGTGGCGATCGAGTTGGCCTCGTCCTGCCACGGCACCGAGGGGTGGGCCATGATGATCTGCAGTTCCGGGAAGTCCGCGGCCACGGCGTCGAGCAGGAGCGGGTTGGAATAGGCCAGCTTGATGCCGTAGCCGCCGGGGAGACCGGCGCCCATGCCGTTCTGGCCGGTGTGGAAGATGGCCGGCAGGCCCAGCTCCTGGAGGGTTTCCCAGAGCGGGTAGAACTGCTCGCTGGAAGGGTCGAAGCCCTGCAGGCTCGGATGGAACTTGAAGCCGCGGGCGCCGAGGTCCACGGCCTGGTGCTTGGCGCCCTCGATGGCATCGGTGCCGGTCCGGGGGTCGACGCTGCCGAAGGGGATCAGGACGTCGTTGTTCCGGGCTGCGCCGGCGATGAGTTCGGGGATGCTGTTGGGCTCGTGCTTGAGCTGGGTCCGGGCGTCGACGGTGAAGACGACGGCGGCCATGTTCAGTTCGCGGTAGACCTCGGCAATCCGGTCCAGCGAGGGGCTGCGGTCCTCGGCCTTGAAGTACTTGGCGGAGGCCTCGGTCAGGGCCGCAGGAAGGGATTCGTGGCCGTGGCCGTCCACTTCGAGGTGGACGTGCATGTCGATCGCATCCAGGGCGGCGGCGTCGATGCCGAGTTCGTAGCGCTGCGCGGCCATCTCAGCGGACCTGTGCCGTTACTGCGGCCGGTGCCGCCTGCGAGGGTGCGGGCTGCGCCGGCTGCAGGTCCGCCGGCAGCGGCAGGAAGTCCTCGCCCACGCTTTGCAGCTTGTCCCCGAAGAGCGCGCCGAAGTTGTCCACGAGGTCCTGGTAGCCCCAGCCGCCCTCGCGGTACTCGGTGGCGGCGGCCTCGGGGTGGGTCCAGAGCTGCAGCCGGTCGCCGCCGGCGCCGATCGCCTGGCCGGTGACGCCTGCGGCAGCGTCGGAGGCGAGGAAGGCCACCAGCCCGGCAACGTCGTCGGCCGTACCAAAGCCGAGGTCGTGGCGGAAGAAGGCCGGCATCGCCTCGCCGCGCTCATCGGCCTCGACAGCCTTCTGGAAGTACGGGACGGTCTTGGTCATGGCCGTGGCGGCCACGGGAATGACGGCGTTGGCGGTGACGCCTGCCTTCTTCATTTCCAGGGCCCAGGTGCGCACCATGCCCACGATCCCGGCCTTCGCGGCGGCGTAGTTGGTCTGGCCGAAGTTGCCGCGCTGGCCGGTCGGGGAGCCGATGGTGATGATGCGGCCGGCAATGCCGTGCTCCTTGAAGTGGCCGAACGCCTCCCGGGCGCAGGTGAAGGTGCCGCGCAGGTGGACGTTGATCACGGCGTCGAAGTCCTCGTCGGTCATCTTCAGCAGGCTCTTGTCGCGCAGGATGCCGGCGTTGGTGACCAGGATGTCCAGCCGGCCGAACTCCGTGACGGCCGCCTGCACCAGCTGCTTGGCGACGTCGGAGCTGCCCACCGGGGCCACGACGGCGGCTGCGCGGCCGCCGTCGGACTGAATCGTCCGGACGGCATCGGCGGCGACGCCGGCGTCCACATCGTTGACGACGACGGCGGCGCCCTGGCGGGCCAGTTCCCGGGCGTAGGCCAGGCCGAGGCCCCGTCCGCCTCCGGTGACGATTGCTACTTTTCCTGACAGGCTCATTGCCGCTCCTTTGCTAGCTGCCTTGTGCATCCGGCCCCGCGGCATGGGATGCTGTTCTGTATCCATGAAAATATGGATAGTTGAAAAAGTCAACGATTTATTTTTTGGACTATTGGAGTTGGGCATGGCGACCGAAGTTGACGACAAGCCGGGCAGCGAGCCGGCGGAGAAGCTCATGGCGGCGACCATCAGCCAGGACGCGGGCTTCCTGCTGGCCAAGCTGCATGCCGGCGGGTCGGTCCTGAACAACCACGCACTGGCCGCGTTCGATCTCAAGGAGCGCTCGTATTCGGTGCTGGCCCTGGCCAACAGCGAGCTGGAACCAACCCAGCGAGAGATGGCCGAATTCCTCAGCCTGGACCCGAGCCAGATTGTCGCCCTGATCGATGAGCTGGAGCAGCGCGGGCTGGTGATCCGGGCGCCCGGGAAGCTGGACCGGCGCGCCAAGATCGTCTCCTCGACCCCGGAGGGGGCAGCGGTCTTCCGGCGGGCCGAGGCGGCGGCGCGGGACGCGGAATCCGCCGCCCTGGCCGGCCTCAGCGCCACGGAGATCGCCACACTCAAGGGGCTGCTCCGCAAGGCGCTGTGGGGGCCAGCGGCCTGATCGCGGGCCTGATTCCGGGCCGGGGGCATAGCCTTGGGGCAGGAGGAGCCATGACCGTTCGGAGCGCCGGCATTCTGCTGTACCGGCTAGGAAGTGCATCCCCGCCCAGCGGCGCGCCGCCCCACTCCGGCAGCGCTCAGCAGCTTGAGGTCTGGATAGCGCACATGGGCGGACCGTTCTGGGCCCGCAAGGAAGCTCAAGGCTGGTCCATCCCCAAGGGTGAGTACCCGGCCGACGAGGACCCGCTGACGGCTGCGCACCGCGAATTTGCGGAGGAAATCGGCACCCCGGCACCCGCTGCCGACTACCAACGGCTCGGCGACTTCCGCCAGCCCTCCGGCAAGATCATCACGGTCTTCACGGCCGAATCGGACTTTCAGCCGGAACGAATCGTGAGCAACACCTTCACGCTGGAGTGGCCGAGAGGATCCGGCACGATCAGCAGTTTCCCCGAAATCGACCGCGCCGAATGGACCGCCGAGCCCGAAGCCCGGTCCAGGCTGGTCAAGGGCCAGCTGCCGGTCCTCGACGCGCTGGTCCGGCACCTTGGGCTCGGCCCGGCAGCCCGCGATGCACCCGCCGACGGGAGGGCGTGACAAAAATTGAATATCGGTTGACATTTGTTGTAATACTTCGCGGGGGCCAGCTAGCCAACAGGCCCGGGATCGTTCATGCTTAGCTATGACCTCAATGTCGAGCCAGTACCGGATCATCGCGGTCTGCACCGGAAACATTTGCCGGTCTCCGATGGCCGAACTCATGCTGGCGGAGGCATTCCGGGCCGGGCACCTCACCGGGGCCGTGGTCGATTCCGCCGGCACCACCGCGTATGAGGCCGGCCGGCCCATCGATCCCCGGGCCGCGCGCAAACTCACAGTCCACAACATCGCATCGGACCGCCACGTGGCGCGCGAATGGCGGCCCGAATGGTTCGCCAGCCGGGAGCTGATCCTGGCCCTCGACGTCGACCACTACGGCTGGCTGCGGCAGGCAGCGCCGGACCAGGAATCCCTGGCCAAGATCCGCATGCTCCGCAGCTTCGACCCCGCCGTGGCGGACAAGGACCCGCTGGAGCAGGGCATCGAGGACCCGTGGTACGGCGGCCACACCGACTTCGACACCACCTGGAACCTCATCCGGGCCTCAGTTCCGGGGATCGTGCAGCACGTGCGCACCGAGCTTCAGCGGCAGAACGGGCAACATCACGGCAGCGAAGGTCAGCGGGTACGCTCTATTTCATGAGCCCCGCACCCGTCATCATCGCAATCGACGGACGGTCCGGCTCCGGCAAGACCACTCTGGCCATCGAACTGGCGGCGCGGCTCAGGGAACACCACAAAGTCTCGCTCTTCCACCTCGAGGACATCTATCCGGGCTGGAACGGGCTCGCCGCCGGGATTGAACGCTATGTCACCACCGTGCTCTCGCCCTTGCGGCGCGGGGAGAGCGCGGAATGGGTCAGCTGGGACTGGGAGCGGCACTACGACGGCGATGCGCGCACCACCCGCCCTGCCGAAATCGTCCTGGTGGAGGGCGTCGGCGCCGCCGCAGCGGCGGCACTCCCCCTGCTGGACGCCGTGATCTGGGCGGACTCCTCCGACGACGACCGCCGGGCCAGGGCACTGGCCCGGGACGGCGACACCTACGAACCGTTTTGGGACCAGTGGGCGGCCCAGGAAGCGGAGTGGCTGGTGGCCGACGACGTCCCGGCCCGCGCGGATGTGCACGTACTTAACCGTGCGGACGGCACCGCCCCCGACGACGTCCTCCAGGCCCTCCAGTACATCCCGGCCGTCGCCCCCGCCCTGCTGCCTGAACGCGCCGCCCGGCGCGGCCTGCAGCTGCTGGCCGAACGGATCGACGCCCAGCCCGAGGCCGAGCAGCTGTTTGCGGCGCTTTTCGGCGATTCGGCCAACGCCGTATGGCTCGACTCCTCCCTCGACCCGGCAGGCCTCGCCCCGGAGGCCGCGGAGCGCAGCCGCTTCAGCATCCTGGCCGACGACGGCGGCCGCTTCGGCCAGGCCGTCCGGCACAGTTCCGGACGGACCCGTGTCACTACGGGCCACGCCACAGCGTCCACCGACGGCCCGTTCTTCCGCTGGCTCGACGGCGTTTGGGGGCGCCGGGCGCTCCATGCGCCCGAGGCCTACCCGTGCGAGTTCACCCTGGGCTGGCTCGGGTACCTCGGCTATGAGCTCAAACGCGAAACCGGTGGCAATGACGTGGCCGCCGCCACCCCGGACGCCTGCCTGATCTTCGCCGGCCGCGCCGTGGTCCTTGACCACGCCGAGGGCACAGCCTGGCTGCTGACCCTGGACGCGCCCGACGCCGGAGACTGGCTCGAGGCGGCCCGCGCGGCCGTCGCCGCGGCCGCATCGGCGCCCGCATCCGCGCCGTCCGCGTCCACGTCCACGTTCAGTGCCCGGCAACTGGCTGCCCCGCGTTTCACTGCACGGGACACGGAAGCCGGCTACAAGGCAAAGGTCACTGAGGCCCAGCGTGAGATTGCGGAAGGCAATACGTACGAGGTCTGCCTGACCACGGCGCTCACCGCTGCCTCGCCTGCGGGCCGTCAGGGGATGGATCCGTGGCCGACCTATCTGGACCTGCGGCGCCGCAACCCGGCCCCCTTCGCCAGCTATCTGCGGTTCGGCGAGCTCGCTGTGGCGAGCACGTCGCCGGAGCGCTTCCTGCGGATTGCCGCGGACGGCAGGATGCGGGCCGAACCGATCAAGGGCACGCGCCGCCGGGACGCGGAACCGGGCGCGGACGCTGCCCTGCGGGAGGAACTGGAGTCCTCGGCCAAGGACCGCGCGGAAAACATCATGATCGTGGACCTGCTGCGCAATGACCTCAGCCATTTCGCCGTCCCGGGCTCGGTGGCCGTCAGCCGGCTGTGTGCGATCGAGAGCTACGCCACCGTGCACCAGATGGTGAGCACCATCGATGCCCGGCTGCGGCCCGGACTGCCGCGGGCCGAGGCGGTCGCCGCCTGTTTCCCCGCCGGCTCGATGACCGGAGCCCCGAAGGTCAGCACCATGGCCATCCTGGACCGGCTGGAGGCCGCGCCGCGGGGCGTGTACTCCGGCGCTATCGGCTACTTCTCCCTGAACGGGGCCGCCGACCTCTCCGTGGCGATCCGGACCCTCGTGATCAGCGCCCTGGGCGACGGCACTGCGGACGTGAGTCTCGGCGTCGGCGGCGCCGTCACCGCCGACTCGTCCCCGCAGGAGGAGTACGAGGAAGTCCGGGCCAAGGCGTTCGGCGTGCTCTCGGCGCTCGGCGCCGAGTTCCCCTTGGGGGAACTCGGCGCCGAGTTCCCCCAAGGCTGACGTTCCCCAAGGCTGCCCCGCCGGCGGCCGGACTACTGCAGGGTTGCGCTCAGCCTTGCCACATTGTCCACGTACTTGGCCTTCATGGGCCGTTTCATCCAGTCCTCCAGCAGGAGTTCGTGCGAAATGCTCCGGTATGTGTCCTCCACGGCGCGGATCCTCTGCACGATGTCCTCGCCGAGGAGCATCACGGAGACCTCGAGGTTCAACGAGAAGGAGCGCATGTCCATGTTGCTGGAGCCCAGCACGGCAACCTCGTCATCGATGGTGAAGTGCTTGGCGTGCAGCACGAACGGCGCCTTGTAGAGGTAGATCCGCACGCCTGCCTCGAGCAGGGCCTGGTAGTACGACTGCTGCGCGTGGTGGACCAGGAACTGGTCGCCCTTTTCCGAGACGAACAGTTCCACCTCGACGCCGCGCTGCGCCGCCGTGGTCACCGCGTAGAGCAGCGAGTCGTCCGGGACGAAATAGGGGCTGCAGAGCGAGATCCTGTGCTGCGCCGAATAAATGAGGGTGTTGAACAGCCGCAGGTTGTTCTCGGTGACAAAACCCGGGCCGCTGGGGACCACCTGCGCCGTGATGTTTCCGGCGTGGGGCTCGGGCCGGTGTTCCAGCTGCCCTTCAAGGGATTCGTCGGTTTCGCTGAGCCAGTCGGTCGCGAAGGCTACGTTCAGCGTGGTGACAATCGGCCCGCGCATGCAGGCCATGAGCTCCACCCATTCGCGGCCCACTTTGCGGTGCTTGGGGTTGTTGTAGGACGGCTCGATCAGGTTCTGGGATCCCGTGAAGGCGATCTCGCCGTCGATCACCATGATCTTGCGGTGGTTGCGGAGATCCGGCCGCCGCCACTGCCCCTGCAACGGGTTCAGCGGCAGCATGGGCCGCCAGCGGATCTTGCTGGCGTTGAGCCGGGCCTTGAGCTGCTTGTAGCCCTTGATGCGAAGGCTGCCGAGGTGGTCGAACAGGACGCGGACCTCGACGCCGCGCTCCGCCGCCTCTTCCATTGCGGTGAACAGATCGTCCGTGACGTGGTCGGTGCTCATGATGTAGAACTCGGCGTTGACGAAGGATTTGGCGCCGCGGACGGCCGCGGCCATCGCCTTGATGGAGTCGGGGTAGCCGGGCAGCAGCTCCACGCTGTTGCCGTCCACCATTGGCAGCGAGCCCAGCGTCTTGTTCAGTTCAGCGGCGGAGGCCACCCATTCGGGTCCGTCGTAGCGGCTTTCGACTTCTTCCAGGTCGGACGTCCCGGCCCGGATCCGGGTGTTGACAGCGTCCTGTTGGGCACGGCGCCGGCGGGAGAGCCGGAAGTTGCCAAACAGCAGGAACAGGGCCAGCCCAAGGATGGGCACAATGAAGATGCCCAGCAGCCACGCCATCGCTGTGGTGGGCCGCCGGTTCCCTGGGATGATGCCCAGGACCAGGACGCGGATGGCGAAGTCGATTACCGTCAGGATCAAAACCGCCCAGGACGGTAAAGTTTCCGCCAGCGGAAATGGCCACAGCACAGGCGAACCCCTAAAAGTACAAGCCCGCGGAACAGTTCCGGAACGGGCAACGAGCAAATCCTATCCCGGGACCACCGAGACTAAGCTGGAGCCATGATCTCTGCAGCCCCTGTTCCTGCGCCCGCGACCGTGCTGGTCTTCCTCGACCCGGCGTTCGACGGCGGCCGCGTTGCCGACGCGTCGCAGCCGCAACTGATGGCCACGGACCTGGGCGCCACCCGCGGCGACGGCGTTTTCGAATCCCTCCTGGCTGTGGGCGGCCGGCCCCGCAAGATCCAGGCGCACCTGACCCGGCTGGCCGGCTCTGCCCGGCTGCTGGAGCTGGACATCCCTGCCGAGGACGCGTGGCGGCGGGCAGTGGAAACCGTCCTCCGCGAGTTCCGGGGGAAGGATCCTGCCGCGGCTGCAACAGGCGGCGCGGACGAAGACGAGGTTGTGGTGAAGCTGCTCGTGACCCGCGGGCCGGAGGGCGCCGCCGCCCCCACGTGCTGGGTCCAGGCCTCCGCGCCCGCGGCCGCGGGCCGCCGGCAGCGCGAGACCGGAATCGACGTCATCCTGCTGGACCGTGGCTACGACAGCGAAGTCGGCGAGCGCGCCCCCTGGCTGCTGCTCGGCGCCAAGACCCTCTCCTACGCCGTGAACATGGCGGCGCTGCGCTACGCCCACCGGCACGGCGCCGACGACGTCATCTTCACGTCCGCGGACGGCCGGGTCCTGGAGGGACCGACGTCGACCGTTCTGCTGGCCCACCTGGAAACCGCGGACGACGGCGCCGGTGGCGTCCGCACAACCCGGCGGCTCATCACCCCGCAGCTGGACAGCGGCATTCTGCCGGGGACTTCGCAGGGCGCCCTGTTCACCGCCGCCAAGGCCGCCGGCTGGGAGCTGGGCTACGGCCCGCTGGAGCCGAAGGACCTGCTGGATGCCGACGCGGTCTGGCTGATCTCCAGCATCCGGCTCCTGGCCCCGGTGAACCACATCGACGGCCAGGAAATCGGCACCCCGGAACTGCGACGCCAGCTCACGGCCGAACTCAACGCACTGTTCGCCACCATCGAATAGTGCGGCCAGGCCGGTGCTGCACGGCAGGCGCCGCTGATACTCACCGGTTTTGCGGCCAGGGACCACGGTAACGACGGCGGTTTGTGGGAACACGCCGTCCTCCGGCCTCAAAGGTGGGGAGACTCAGCGACTGCGTGAGCACACCGTTCTGCCGGGCCGCGCTTCACCCCAGGGCGTCCGCGGGAACCGCCGGGCACCGCCGGAACGAGACCGGGTTGAACGCCGGGAGCATGAAGGTGGCCAGCACGGCGTCGAGCATTTCCGGGGCCCAGGTGCTGTTCTCCCCCAGGGTCGCGCAGACGCCCAGTACCACGGGGGTTCCGTCCGCGCGGCGGCGGATCCGGACCTGGACCGGCCCGGTCAGCCCGAGCGTGCGGACGGCGGCCAGGCCCAGCTTCCGCACGTCCCCGGCCTGGCTCGCCGGCACCCTGCGGCTGACTTCGTCGCTGCCGGCGTGTCCATACGGGGTCCTGGTCTTCTCGAGGACCACCGCCACCGGCGCCATCGCGTTGCGTGCCGGAGTGCCGAACACCAGGCACACGTAGTCGGCGCCCGGGATAAACTCCTGGACAAGTTGCCCCGCCGGCATGTTCTTCCAGCTAACCGAGGCCGTTCCGGCCAGCACGTGGACACCATGGGAGCCTTTGAAGACCCGCGGCTTGACCACCACGGGGCCGGTGAGGGAGGCGAGGGATGCCGGCGCGGCGGCGAGGTCGCCCGGAACCGCGAACTGGGGCACCGGAATCCCGGCTGCCTGCAACGCCCAGGTGGTGAACAGCTGGTCGTTGGCGAGGGCCACCGCGGCGGGGTCGCCCACGATGATCCGCACGTCCTGGGCGAATCCGGCACGGGCCGCGGCCAGGACCGGAAGTTCCACAGTCAGGGTCGGAATGATGACGTTGATGGCTTCACGGTCCACCAGCCGGCGCAGGTCCAGGATCATGTCCGGGTCCGTCGCCGGCAGGAGCCTGACCGCGGCCGCGGCGGCGGCATCCTCCGCCTGGCGGGAGTCGGCGCGGGCGTCGGAGCCGAGATACGGGAGTCCGCGGGCTTCGAGCTGGGCCGCGACGGTCCGGCCGGCGGCGCTTGCTATCCCGGTAACCAGTATGCGCGGGCCCACAATTGCTCCATTCCGCCGTCACCGGCCGGGCCATGGCTGTGGCTCCGACGGTTCCGGGCACTGATTCACAGACAACTTGACAGACAACTTGTTTTGATGGACAGACGGCTCGATTCACGGACAGCCCGGTTAACCTGAGAATCCGGCCGACACGTCGGCCATGCCCTCCAGTAGACGGCGAATCGTCCGCGCACACACGAGTGGGCTGTACCCGAAATTGGAGCCCGCCACTACTCGGCCGGGCCCCGCCCCACGCTGGGCCCGGCCGGCGCCAGCGCCTGGGCGTGGCCCGGTTACGGAACATGACGACGACGGCGGTGCGGGCCGGCGTCGTAGGTGTTACGTTTTTGGGGAGTAATGAGAACCGGTGCCAAGCCCTGACTGGCCGGTCGGCAACCCTCCTTTTCGCGGCGGGGTGCCTCAGGTGAATACTCGGCAATCGAGAATTCGAGCTGCAAGCGTGAAAGAGGAGATCCGTCGTGCCCCCCACGTCAACACCCGCCGTACCCGAAATACTCAGCACCACAGCACGCAGTGCACCACCTGCCGGCGAGGAAAGACTGGCCTACCGGCTGTTCACCGGCACGGATGACCGCGCCTTTTGTGAGCGCGTGTCCGCCGCCCTGGCCGAGGGCTATGTCCTGCACGGAAGCCCCGCCGCCACCTTCAACGGCAGCACCGTGATCGTGGCGCAGGCGCTGGTCCTGCCGGCCGCGATTGCGAGCGCGGACGCCGCCGTGGCCAATGCAGTCGATGAGCTCGATGCCGACGAGATTGACGCTGTTGGGGCATTCGAGGGCCACGCATGAGCTACGCCGGAGACCTCAGCCCCCATGAGGCGTGGGCCAAGCTGGAGGCGGGAGCCCTCCTGGTGGATGTCCGGACCGAGGGCGAATGGGCCCACATCGGCATCCCGGACACGACGTCCGCGGGCGGAAGGCGGAACGATCCGCTTTTCATCCAGTGGAACCTCGCCGGCGGCGTACCGAACCCGCACTTCGTGGAACAGCTAAGGCGAGAGGCACCGGAGGACTCCGCCGTCGAACTGGTGTTCCTTTGCCGCTCCGGTGTCCGCTCGATCGCCGCCGCGACGGCCGCGACGGCCGCCGGTTACACCTCGTACAACGTTCTTGAGGGCTTCGAAGGCGAGACCGACCGTTTTGGCGACCGCACCGTCAACGGCTGGAAGAACCGCGGCCTGCCCACCAACCTTGGAAAGATCTGATGACTTTCAATCCCGACGCCGCCGGCTGGGCCGCCGACACCCAGGCTGTCCGCGGCGGCCTTGACCGCACCGGCTTCCAGGAAACCACCGAGCCGATCTTCCTCAACTCCGGATTCGTCTACGAGTCCGCGGCCGCCGCCGAGCGTGCCTTCACCGGGGAAGACGAGCGCTTCGTCTACTCCCGCTACGGCAATCCGTCCGTCGCCACCTTCCAGGAGCGGCTCCGGCTGCTCGAGGGAACCGAGGCGTGTTTTGCGACGGCGTCCGGCATGTCCGCCGTCTTCACCGCGCTGGGCGCGCTGTTGGCTGCCGGCGACCGCGTAGTCGCAGCCCGCTCGCTGTTCGGCTCGTGCTTTGTGATCCTCAACGAGATCCTGCCGCGCTGGGGTGTCGAGACGGTCTTCGTGGACGGCCCGGACCTGGAACAATGGCGCTCTGCCCTGTCCGAGCCGGCCACGGCGGTATTCTTCGAGTCGCCCTCGAACCCCATGCAGGAAATCGTGGACATCGCCGCCGTGAGCGAACTGGCGCATGCGGCCGGCGCCACGGTGGTGGTCGACAACGTCTTCGCCACCCCGCTGCTGCAGCGCTGCGGAGAGCTCGGCGCGGACGTGGTGGTCTACTCCGGCACCAAGCACATCGACGGGCAGGGCCGCGTGCTCGGCGGGGCGATCCTGGGCACCAAGGAATTCATCGACGGGCCCGTCAAGCAGCTCATGCGGCACACCGGTCCGGCACTCTCGGCCTTCAATGCCTGGGTGCTCACCAAGGGCCTGGAGACCATGGCCCTGCGCGTCAACCATTCCTCGGCCTCCGCCCTGCGGCTGGCCGAATGGCTCGAGGGACAGCCTGCGGTCAGCTGGGTCAAGTACCCGCTGCTGCCGTCCCACCCGCAGTACCCACTCGCCGTGAAGCAGATGAAGGCCGGCGGGACAGTGCTCACGCTGGAGCTTTCGCCCTCGCCGGGACGCACCGCGAAGCAGGCCGCCTTCGCCCTGCTGGACGCGCTGCGGATCATCGACATCTCCAACAACCTGGGTGATGCCAAGACGCTCATCACGCATCCTGCGACTACGACGCACCGCGCGATGGGCCCGGAAGGCCGTGCGGCGATCGGGCTCAGCGACGGCGTGGTCCGGCTTTCGGTGGGCCTGGAGGACGTGGAGGACCTGATCCGCGACCTCGGCCAGGCGCTCAAGCAGGTCTAGCGCTCAAGCAGGTCTAGCGCTCAAGCAGGTCTGGGCCAACGCAGGTCTGGGCCAACGCGGGCGGGGTGGCCGGGAAGGCCCCGGTCCGAAAACCGGACCGGGGCCGGGACGCAGGCTAGAGGTTTGCCAGCAGGGCCTTCATTTCCTGGATTTCAGCTTCCTGGGAGGTCACGATTGCCTTGCTGAGGATGAGGGCTTCCGGGTTCTTGCCTTGGCTGCTTTCAGTCTTGGCCATCATCACCGCGCCCTCATGGTGGGCGATCATCCGGGTCAGGAACAGCTTGGCCGCATCGGTTCCCTGGGCGGCGTCGAGCTTGGTGAGATCGTCACCGCCCATCATTGCGTCGCCCATGCTGTGGCCGCCGGCCATCTGGGTGGGTTCGTTCCAGGTCTTGAGCCAGACCGTCATCTTTTCGATTTCGGGTGCCTGTGCAGCCTTGATCTTCGTGGCGAGTGCGGTGATCCGGGCGTCCATGCCCTGCTTCTTGAGCATCATGTCGCTCATTTCCACGGCCTGGGCGTGGTGCGGGATCATCTCCTGGGTGAACATGGTGTCTGCCGCGTTGTGGTCCGAGGCGGCGGGGGCCGGGCTGGACGACATGCCCATGCCGCCGCTCATGCCGGGCATGGTGCCGGCGGGTGAACTTCCGGAGTTGCCCGCGCAGCCGGCAAGGGCGATGGCGGCGGCGATGCCAAGGGCAGAAATGGTCAGGGTCTTCTTCATGGGGGTCAAGTCCTTCAATAGCCAAAATGGCGTTGTTGCACGCCTGCGGATGGCACGCCCGCGCCGGGGGAAAAATCCGGCCGGAACGTGTGGGGTAAGGAGGGGCGCCGGGCACCACACGGCAAGGCCCCGTCTTACGTCCGGCTGATGGACAGATCGCCCGGCGAAGGACTTGCGGGCAGATACGAGTAGGTCAGGATCGCGCCGCCGGCGCGCGCGTCCGGGTTGTGGAGCGACGCCGGAGCCATGCCGGGAGGGGGCGCGGCCAGGGAGCCCGCGGCCGCCGACGGCACGCAGGCCGGGTGCATCGACGCAGGATCGGTGCAGCTCGACTGGCACACACACGACGCCGATGGCAGGGCGGCCCTGCCGCTACCTGTCAGCCCGGGACCCGGACTGGTCGCAGGCGGCGGAGCCATCGCGTCATGGGCAGTTGCCCCGGCCCGCGGGGAATGGGCCGCGGGATCGGATGCGAAACTGTGTGCCGTCTGGGAGGACAACCCTGCGGGGTCCGTGGAGGAAGTCACCGCCGTCATGGCATGAGCGCCATGCATACCGGTCATGATGTGCATCCCTAGGAATCCGGCCATGACGGCAAGCAAGCCCACGAGCAGGAATCCGCGGCGAAGCGCGGCTGCGGCATGGTGCATGAACGCTGCGGCCATGGCATTCTCCCTCCGGACAGCAGTGATCGGATGTCGGACAGGCTAAGGCTACATGCCGGGTGTTGGCCGGGCCGTTGCCGGGACACGTGCTGCCGTGCCTAGCGGACCTCGATCACTCCCATCATTCCTTGGTCCTCGTGGTCCAGGATGTGGCAGTGGTACACGGAGCGGCCGGCGAAATCCTTGAAATTGATCCTGACTTTCACCTGTCCATTGGCGGGCACGTTGACGACGTCCCGCCAGAGGGGTGCGTCCTGGGTGGTGCCTCGTGCCTCGATGATCTGCATCGGCCAGACATGCAGATGAAAAGGATGGTCCATCGGGCTGGGATTTATCAGGGTCCACTCTTCCACTGTCTGCGCGGCCGCGGTGGTGTCGGTCCGGCTTGCGTTGAATTCGCGGCCGTTGATGGTGAAGCTCATCATGCCCATCCCCATACCCATGCCGCCGGCGGCGAAGGTCAGCTGCCTGTGCGCGGCAACGACCGCGTTCCTCAGGTCCGCCGGCGCAGGCTGAGTTGGCACCGCCGGTGGAGCCKGGGCCGGGGCGCCGGACACCGACAGCGTCGCCAGCACGATGTCCGCTGTGCCCTGGCCGCCGTTTGGCGCTGGCCCTGCCGGTCCCATCATGCCGGCCATGCCGCCACGGTTGTAGTAGGCAGCCCTGAGAGTGGCGTCGCCCGCGGCCGCTGTGACCAGGACATCCGCACGGTTGCCCGGCGCCAGCAGCAACTCGTCCACAGTCCCGGGCGCGGGGTAGCGGCCGGAGTCCATGCCGCGAAGCTGCATCTGCTGCCCATCCAGGCGCAGCCGCAGGTAGCGGGCCACGCAGGTATTCACGATGAGCCACCGCTCACGCTCGCCTGGCCGGGCGGAGAGTTTCGGGTTGCTTTGTCCGTTGACCAGGACGAGGTCACCTTCCCGGCCGGTCATTCTGTCCATCGGCGAGGCGTCGGCGACGGTCCCGGACCCGTCCAGGGTGATGTCGGAAATGACCATGACACGTTCCCGGCTGGTGGCCACGGGGTCAGGGTCCTCGACGATGATCGCGCCAAACAGGCCAGCGAATATCTGATCCGCCACCATGCCGTGATGGTGGGGGTGGTACCAGTACACGCCGGGCGGGTGGTCCGCGGGGAGGCGGTACTCGTAGCTGAACGAGTGGCCCGGCTGAACCACAACAAACACGTTGTCTCCGTTGCCCTGGGGAGAGACGTGGAGTCCGTGGACATGCAGGTTGGTCGGGACGGCCATGCTGTTGACCAGCTCGACGGCCAGCACGTCTCCACCCCGCAAGCGCAGGGTTGGGCCGGGTACTCCTCCGTTGTAGCCCAGCGCCGATGCCTGTTGGCCGCCGAGCCGCACCGAACCCGGGGAAGCCTCGAGCCGGACCTGCAGCCGTCCGCTGCTGCTGCGCAGCGCCTCCGGCTCAGTGAACTCAGCGCCCGCTACGGGGGAGAACCGGGAGCTCACCGTCCACCAGAGCCCGGCCCCGCCGGCGACGATGCCTGCCGTGCCGAGGCCTCCCAGCAGGAGCGCATCCCGGCGGCTCATTGGGCGCACTACTGGTCCTCGGCGAGAACCTTTAGCTGCTCACGGTATTGCTCCGCGGTCAGCTCACCCCGGGCAAAGCGTTCATCGAGGATCTGCCGGGCCCGGCTCCTGCCCGGGTAGGGCCCCGGCGGTCCCTGCATCCCGCCCTGACTCCCGCCTCCGGCAAACATGCGCACCGCGACCAATACCAGCACCGCTATTCCAACGAGCAGGAGGCTGCCCCACAGCCACATCCAGCCCATATTCATGCCATAGCCCCACATCAAGACCGGCGCCCTTTCGCCTCAGACCATTGATATTCAGATTCTTTGGCCAGCCCTGGACCACCGGTAGAGTCCGAAGGCCTCCTCGCCGGGGAACACCGTCGCCGTCGAGACCGTGGAAGGCCGTGCGGCCATCCGGTTCAGCCCCGGTGCAGCCGGTCCAGGGGCACGTTCCCGCCGAGCGGTTCCCCGGTGGCAGCCCCTTGGGTCGTCACCTCGACGGCCCGTTCGACGACGGCGGCCAGCCCGCCTTCCCGGTGAGGGCCCCGCTGCAGCTGCGAGCCGGTGCCCTCCGTCAGGATCCTGTCGACGCCTTCGCGCACCAGATCCAGCTCGCCCTGCTCCTCCAGCACGGGGGCCACAAAGTCCACGAGGGCCCAGACCACATCCGCGGCCGGGGCCGGGGTGAACGTTCCGAAGTCCAGGAGCTGTCCGCGGAGTCCGCAATTGCTGGCCTGCCACGCGGCCATCCGCAGCAGCAGCGTGGGCACCGGGGCGGGGTCGACGCCGTCGTTCCATTCCCGCGCCGCGGACTCCACGAGGGCGCGCACCAGCACGGCGATCAGCGCCGCGTCCTCGGCCCGCAGACAGACGTCGGCGACCCGGACTTCCACGGTGGGATGCAACCGGGCCAGCCGTGCATCGAAATAGACCATCCCCTCGTCCATCAGGACACCGCTTTCCACCAGCCGGGTGACCAGCCGCCGGTAGACGGGCAGGCTGCCGAAGATCATGGTGGGGCCTGACCCCGGCCAGCGGTTCCACGCCTGCGTGCGGTAGCTTTCGAATCCCGTCTCCGCGCCGTTCCAGTACGGGGAATTCGCGCTGAGGGCGAGCAGCACTGCAAGCTTGTCGCGGATCCGGTCCATCACGGCCACGCCCTCCTCCGGGGACTCCACAAAGGTGTGGACGTGGAGGCCGCAGGTCAGCTGGTTCCGGACCGTGAGCCCGAAGCGTTCCTGCATGGTCATGTACCGCTGATTCGGTGTGAGGTGCGTGGCTGCGCCTTGGGGCGAGGTGGCCAAGGCTGCGACGCGGCCGCCATGCGCGCGGGCGGCCTGGTCCGCCCGGGCCCGGCTCTGCCTGAGCTGGCGGAGAAGTTCTGCGTAGTCCAGGCAGGGCCGCGTCTGGGTCTCAATCTGTTCGAGTTTGAGCTCGTAGCTAAAGTCGGCGCCCTCGTGGACCGGTTGCTGCCCTGGGAGAACTTGGGCGGCGTCCTGCCTCTTTGGCGGAACCAGGCTGGGCAGCATCAGGTCGGCGAGGGCAAGCAGCATCCCCGATTCGGGGTCCACTATCAGCAGTTCTTCCTCCACGCCGAATGTGCGCATGAATCTATTGTGCGTCACGATCCGCAGAAACGCCCCTACACCAACACGGGATCAGTCTGGGATCAGTCTTGGAAGTACTCGATCTTCGCGCCGATGGTGTTGAGCCGTTCGGCCAGGTCCTCGTAGCCGCGCTCAATGACATAGATGTTCCGCAGCTCCGAGACGCCGCGGGCCGCCAGCATGGCCAGCAGCAGGCAGGCGGCGGGGCGGAGGGCCGGCGGGCAGCCAACCTCGGCGGCACGCCACTTGGTGGGCCCGTTGACGAATATCCGGTGGGGATCGAGCAGCTGCACCTGGGCGCCCAGTTTGTTGAGCTCGGTCAGGTAGATGGCCCGGTTCTCGTAGACCCAGTCATGGATCATGGTCTGGCCGTGGGCGTTGGCGGCGATCACCGCGAAGAACGGCAGGTTGTCGATGTTCAGGCCGGGGAAGGGCATGGGGTGGATCTTGTCCTCCGGCGCCCGCAGCTCCGAGGGCTTGGTGGTGACGTCCACCAGGCGGGTGCGGCCGTTGCGGGCAAAGTATTCCCCGGAAACCTCAAGTCGCTGGCCCATCTGTTCTAGCGTGGCGAGTTCAATTTCCATGAACTCGATCGGGACGCGGCGGATGGTGACCTCCGAGTTCGTCACGATGCCGGCGGTGATGAGGCTCATCGCCTCGATCGGGTCCTCGGACGGGAAGTATTCGATGTCGGCGTCGATCGACGGGCGGCCGGTGATCTCCAGCGTGGTGGTGCCAACCCCCGCGATTTCCACGCCGAGCATCTGCAGGTAGAAGCAGAGGTCCTGCACCATGTAGTTGGGGCTGGCGTTGCGGATGACGGTGGTGCCGCGGCGGTGGGCTGCGGCCATGATGGCGTTCTCGGTGACGGTGTCGCCGCGTTCGCTCAGCACGAAGGAGCGGTCATGACCGTCCGACGGCGGCGCCTGCACCGCGTAGAACCCGGATTTCGCCTCCACGCTCAGGCCGAACTGGCGCAGTGCCTGCATGTGCGGCTGCACGGTGCGGGTGCCGAGGTCGCAGCCGCCGGCGTAGGGCAGCCGGTAGGTGTCGGCCTCGTCCAGCAGCGGGCCCAGGAGCATGATGACGCTGCGGGTCCGGCGGGCCGCCTCCACATCCATGGATGCCAGGTCCAGGACCGCGGGGCGGCGGATCTGGAGGTCGTTCGCGTTGAGCCAGGTGCACTCGACGCCGATGCTGGTCAGCACCTCCACGATCCGGTTGACTTCCTCAATCCGGGCCAGCCGGCGCAGGGTGGTGGTGCCGCGGTTGATGAGGCTGGCGCACAACAGGGCGACGCCGGCGTTCTTGCTGCTGTTGACGTCCACCGCGCCGGCGAGTGTGCGGCCGCCCTCGACACGGAGGTGGGTCATCTGGGGCCGGCCCACCTTGACGATGCTGTGTCCGACGATCGCCTCCAGGCGCTGGATCATCTTCAGGCTCAGGTTCTGCTTGCCCTGTTCCATCCGGGCGATGGCGCTCTGGCTGGTGCCGAGCTCGGCGGCGAGTTGTCCCTGGGTCCAGCCCTTCGCGCCGCGGGCTTCGCGGAGCAGGAGGCCTACGTGTTCAGCAGTCGGTTGAGTCATGTCCCGAAAATATCACGGATGATTTATTAACCCCCGGCATTCCCGCCGGAGTGCCGTTAATCTCACAGGGATACCCGCATCATGCGATAACCGGTGGCTTGCGACGCGCTGCGGTGCCGGAAACAGTGGGCGGCGCGCTACTGGCGCGCGAGGAAGACGAGGTTCCAGGTGCCCGAGCCGAGGGCCGCTGCGACGGCGGCTGCCGCGATGCCCAGTCCGCCCAGCAGTACCCAGACGTCGAGTCCGCTGTACGTGGACGGCCTGGCCCAGGTCCGCGCCGCGCCGCCAAACCCGCGGGCCTCCATGGTCACCGCGAGCCGTGAAGCGCTCCGGATCGCCTGCACCAGCAGGCCGAAGCTCTGGCCCAGGGCGGCGCGGAACCGCTGGTAGGGGTTGCCGCTCGATCCCACGCCGYGGGCCCGCCGGGCCATGCCGATCGTCTGCCATTGCTCGGCCATGATCCCGACCAGCCGCATGGCGGCCAAGGTGCCCAGGACGAACCGGTGCGGCAGTTTTGCGTTCTGGGCCAGGGCGTCGGCAAGGTCTGTGGGGTCCGTGCAGCTCATCAGCAGCACCGCAGGCAGTGCGATCGCGAGCCCGCGGAGCATGAAGCCGATCCCCAGCTGCAGGGAACCGGCGCTGATGGACCAGATCCCGGCGTCGAGCAGGACGGATCCGGCGTCGGGCGCCAGGATGGCGGTGCTCCAGCCGCCCAGCGCCGCCGCGAGGATCAGCGGCCAGCCGCGCTGCCACAGCAAGGCCAGGGTCAGGCCGGCCAGCGGCAGGAGCAGCAGTTCGAAGGCCAGCGCCACCGACGCCGAGACCCAGTCAATGGACAGCGCCAGGACCAGCGTGATCAGGGTGACCGCGGTGAACTTGGCGAGCGGGTTGGCGCGGGTCAGCAGCGCATGGTTGCCGCGCAGGCTCAGTGCGTCCCTCATGGCGAGGCCCCCTCCGGCAGCTCAAGATCCGGGCCGGGAGCATCCGCGGCGGCAGTTTCCCGCGGCCGGAGTCGGAGTTCGGTGCCGCCGAGGACGGCGCTGAATTCGGCGTCATGCGTCACGGAGACGACGGCGGTGCCGGCGTCGAGCAGCTCGGACAGGAACGAGGCGAGTTCGGCCCAGGTATTGGCGTCCTGGCCGAAGGTGGGCTCGTCCAGGACGAGCACCTGCGGGTGCGCGGCCAGCACGGTGGCTACCGAAAGGCGGCGCTTCTCGCCGCCGGAAAGCGTGTAGGGGTTGGCCTCCACGAGTTCGCTGAGCCGCAGCCGTTCCAGCAGCTCGTCCACGCGGTCTGCGCCGTAGCCGAGGTGGCGGGGGCCGAACATGAGCTCGTCCAGGACCTTGCCGGTGACGAACTGGTGCTCGGGTTCCTGGAACACGGTGCCTATCCTGGCGATCAGCTGCTGGGCCTTCCACCGGTACGGATCGGTTCCGGCATCACCGCTGAGCTTCGGCGCGGCCGAGACCGTTCCGGCAACGGGCCGCAGGAGCCCGGCCAGCGTCAGCGCCAGGGTGGACTTCCCCGCGCCGTTCGGTCCCGTGATGGTCAGGGCCTCGCCGGCGTGGACCTGGACGGAAACTCCGGACTGGACCGGACGCGGCGCGATCGTGCGGAAGCCGTCGCGCAGCCCGGCCCGCCGCGGCCGCTCGCGTGACACCGCGAGCCCGTCGGCCGCGAGCAGGAGCTGACCTGCGTCCCGTGCCGGCAGCCGCAACCGCGTCGCCGGGACGTAGCCCGGCACCCAGACGCCCGCACCGATGAGCATGTCCCGCGCCTCGGCCAGGACCCGGTCCGGCGGTCCGTCAATCAGCACGGCGGAGTCCGTGGCGGACCCGGGCTGCAGCACCACGATCCTGTCCACCAGGTCTTTCCAGACCCCCACCCGGTGCTCCACGACCACCAGGGTGGCGCCGGTCTTGTCCAGGCAGCGGCCCACAGCGTCGCGGACCTCCAGGACGCCGGCGGGGTCGAGGTTGGCGGTCGGCTCGTCGAGCAGCAGCAGCCCCGGCCGCATCGCAAGGATCCCGGCGAGCGCCAGCCGTTGCTTTTGTCCGCCGGAGAGTGCCGACGTCGGGTGGTCCAGCGGCAGCCGGCCCAGCCCGACGTCGTCGAGTGCCTCGCGCACGCGCGGCCAGATCTCCGCCGCCGGGACGGCGAGGTTCTCCGCACCGAAGGCGACGTCGTCGCCGAGGCGGGAAAGCACCACCTGGGTTTCCGGGTCCTGCTGCACAAGCCCGGCGCGGCCGCGCTGCGCCCGTGGCGGGGCACCGTCGATCAGCAGGCTTCCGGTCTCGTCTGAGTCTTCGGAGTCGCCGGCCGGCCCCGAGGCGCCGGCCGCGCCGTCGCCCAGCACGCCGGCCAGGGCGTGGAGCAGCGTCGATTTGCCGGCGCCGGAGGGGCCCAGCAGGAGCACGCGCTCCCCCGGCCGGATGTCCAGCTCAAGGCCGCTGACGGCGGGCCGGGGCCTTCCGGCGTGCCGCCAGCCCCAGCCGCGGGCCGTGACGGCGGCCGGCCGGACGCCTGTTGAAGATCTCATGGGTGCTCTGCAGAGTTCAGGATAAGAGGGTTCTGGAGAAGCGATCAGGAGAAAACAGGCTCCGTGGCGGCCTTGCGGGAGGCAAAGGAGCCCAGCACTCCGGTCTTGGCCAGGCCGCGGGTGGCGAGCCAGGACAGTCCGCCGGCAATCACTGCGCCGGAGATTGTGGTGAAGGCGATGTAGGCGAGCTTGTCCCCGGCTGCGTAGGCGATGTTCCAGCCCCACGGCAGGAAGGAATCGTTGAGGCCGCAGAACAGGCCCGCGCCGGCTCCGGCGAGCAGGGACACCGGCAGGTTGAACTTCTTATAGAGGAAGGCCGCGAAGACCAGTTCCGCGCCGAGGCCCTGCAGGATGCCGGAGATCAGCACCGTGGTGCCGTACTGCGAGCCCATGATGAGCTCGCCCGTGGCCGCGACGGTTTCGCAGAAGAGCGCTGCGCCCGGCTTGCGGATGATGAGCATGCCCAGCACCGCCGGGATCATCCAGCCGCCGGCGTAGAGTCCGCTGAGCGGCGGGTAGAGCGCGTTGACCGGGACCGAAATGAGGTTCGCGCCCTGGGACCAGGCCCAGAAGATGACGCCGCCGGCAACGGCGATCAACGCGGCCACCACAATGTCCACCACACGCCAGGTGTAGTTGCGCCGGGCCGATGATGGGCTGGCGGAACCATGCTGTGCTGAAATATCTGTCATGTCGTCCTCCTGAGGAACAGGAGGGGAGGGTGCTCCGGCCGGCTTCGGCTTCCGCCGCCCTCCGCGCACCCTGAGAACTCGACTCCCTTGCGCCGGTACTAACCGGATCAGGTTCGAGGGTCTGCGGCTGCCCGCACTCTCAGCGCCCACCTAAGGTTTCCCCGGATTTTTCCGGTGATGCCCGACGGCGGCGCTCCCCTGTCGTAAATTGTTTCGCCCTTGTGGGCTGGCTCAGTTTACACCCGGAGGGCCGGGTTTTCAGTGGTGTGCCGTCACAATCCGGGACGGGGCAAAGCAGGTCTCCGCGGCCGGGAACGCCCCGCTTGGTAGAGTCGACGTGTCGGACACCCGGACCCGCCAGCGGGCGGCCTCGTCACCCACCGGAAAGCTGGATTATTTTGACGCAGACACCAGCCACACAAGATCCCTCCGGGGAATACGACCCTGACTCGAGGGAGCCGCAGCCGCAGGGATCCCTGGCGGTGCTCATCGGCCGGGTACTGGCCGAGATGGACGCGCTCCAGTTCGCGTCGTTCAGCAAGGACGACGCCCTGGACCTCGGGCTCCTCCTTGTCGAGCTGGGCAGGCAACGCTCGCTGCCCATCGCGGTCGACATCACCAAGGGCGAGCAGGTGCTCTTCCACGCAGCGCTGGACGGTGCCACGCCGGACAATGAGCGCTGGATCAACGCCAAGAAGCGGACCGCCATGCGGTACGAGGTCCCGTCCCTGCTGGTGGGCCTCCGGGCCCGCGCTGCCGGCGGAATGATCGAGGACAACGCCTGGTGGGACCAGACGGAGTTCGCCGCCCACGGCGGGGCGTTCCCCATTTACGTGCGCGGCACGGGCGCCGTCGCCGTCGTCACCGTCTCCGGCCTGCCCCAGAAGGCGGACCACGAACTCGTGGTCGAGGCCCTGCGGATGGTCCTCACACCGGAACGCTAGGCTAGGGAGAGACCCAGTTCCCGTCCCAAGGAGACCGAAGAATGAACATCATCATCAAGCTGCTCGGCACCGGCATCAGCCTCCTGGCCGGCTTTGCCGGCACCAAGCTGGTGGACACCATCTGGGAAAAGTCCACGGGCAACAAGCCGCCCAAGGGCCACGACGACGACGTCCCCACCACGCTGCGCTCGGCCCTGACGTTCGCCCTGATCTCCGCATCGGTCAGCGCCATCATCCAGGTGCTCGCCAACCGCGGCACCCAGCGCGCGATCACCCGCTTCGCCAAGACCCAGGACATCGTCTGACCGGACTCGACTAGCGGCGGCGCCGGTCGAAGCGTCGGTCGAAGCGTCGGTCGATGTGCCGGGCTGCCGCGCCGGTCACCGAACGGGCTCAGCGGCCGGCTTCGTCGTCGTCGTCCACTCCGTGTTTGGCCGCCTGCTGGCCCGCTGCCTGTTGAACTACGGCCTCGAGCTCGTCGGAGCTCAGCAGCTCCGGATGCAGGTGCTTGGTCCGGTAGCCGGCCCGGCCCACCATGTGGGCCGACACGGGGACGGTGAGCAGCTGGAAGAGCCAGGCCACCACCAGGACGGGCCACACCCACCAGCTGCGCATCTGCAGGCCAAGCGCCGCCAACAGCAGGAACAGGCCGAGGACCTGCGGCTTGGTGGCGGCGTGCATCCTGCTCATGAGGTCCGGGAACCGCAACAGCCCGATCGCGGCGCCGAGTGACATGAGCGCGCCGGTCACCATGAACACGGCGGAGACGGCATCGATCACTGTTTCAGGATTCACGGACGCTCTCCCTTCTCTCAGCCACGAACCGGGCCACAGTGACCGAGCCGACGAACCCGATGAGGGAAATCGCAACGAGCAGCATCAGGTTGTTGAGGTGCCGGTTGACGGCCATGTCGATGCACAGGGCCGCCCCGAAAATGGCCAGCAGCACGTCGGCGGCGAGAACCCGGTCCAGCAGCGAGGGGCCCCGCCCGATCCGGACGATCGCCCCCGCGGCGGCCAGGGAAAGTACGACGGCGGTCACCGTCAGGACGGTCTGCATCATGCGGCGATCTCCTGTGTGAGGGCGGACAGTTCGTCTTTGGTCCCCATGATCCTGATCAGCCCGGCCTCGGTGTCCCGGACCTCCTTGCGCAGCTTGGCCGCGTCCTCGGCATTGCGGACGTTGATGCCGTGGATGTAGAGCGTGGACGTTGACCTGTCCACCTCCACCACGAGGGATCCCGGAATCAGCGAGATCACATGCCCGGTGGCAGTGACCAGGAGGTCGGAATGGCTCCGAAGCGGCACGGCGACAATGGCGCTGACCACGTTGGGGCCGCGGACCACGGCGAGGTACAGGACCTGGAAGCTTGCCGCGACGACCTTTCCGAGGAAGATGAGGGCGAAGGGCACGGCGCGGAGCACGTTGAAGCGGCCGCCGAGCTCCACGGGGGGCAGATAGAAGATGCGCGCCACAAGCACGGCGATGAGGGCCCCGAAGAGGAGATTGCCCGGGCTGAAGTTCTGCCACAGCGCGCCCCAGACAAAAACGAGCCACACCAGCAGCGGCAGTTCCTGGCGCAGCGAGATCCTTTTCCGGTTCATTTGCCGCCACCCTGCAACTCGCCCTGCCCGGGCTGGGCCGCCGGAGGCACCGGCGGCACCGGCGCGTCCTCGCCAAGCACGGCCTGGATATAGGAGGACCTGTCCAGCATCTCCTCGGCGGACTGGTCGGCCACCCTGAACAGCGGCCCGGCGAAGACGGTCAGGGCCACGCCAAAGACCACCAGGCCCAGGGTGGAGCCCACCATGGTGCGGGGCAGCAGGGTCACGTTCGTCCTCCCGGCCCGGTCCCCGGTGGCGGAGTCGGCCGGTGCCGCCAGGAGCACCGGATCGGGGTGCTCAGCGTCCTCGGGCTTGCGCCAGAACGCCCGGTTCCAGACCCTCGCGATAGCCAGCAGGGTCAGCAGGCTCGTCAGCACGCCACCGATCACCAGGGCGTAGGCCAGCGGTGTGCCCAGTTCGACGCCTGCCTGTAGCAGCCCCAGCTTGCCCAGGAAACCCGAGAACGGCGGGATTCCGGCCAGGTTCATGGCGGGAATGAAGAACAGGACCCCCAAGACCGGGGAGAGCTTGGCCAGCCCGGCCACGCGGTCCATGGATGAGCTGCCGCCGCGGCGTTCAATCAGGCCGGTCACCAGGAACAGGCTGGTCTGGATGGTGATGTGGTGGGCCACGTAGAACACCGCGGCGCCCAGGCCGGCCACCGTGGACATGGCCAGGCCGAACACCATGTAGCCAATGTGGCTGACCAGCGTGAAGGACAAGAGCCTCTTGATGTCGCTTTGGGCCAGGGCGCCGAGGATACCCACCACCATGGTCAGCAGCGCCGCGACCATGAGCGGGGCGTTGAGCGCATCCCCCGGGAAAAGCAGCGTCTCCGTGCGGACCATCGCATACACGCCCACCTTGGTCAGCAGCCCGGCAAACACCGCGGTGACGGGGGCCGGTGCAGTGGGGTAGGAGTCGGGGAGCCAGAAGGACAGCGGGAAGACGGCGGCCTTGATGCCGAAGGCCACCAGCAGCATGACGTGCAGCAGCGTCCGGGTGCCTTGGTCGAGGTCCCCGAGCTTGATGGCGAGATCCGCCATATTGATGGTTCCGGTGGCGCCGTAGACCATGGCGATCGCGATCAGGAACAGTACCGAGGACACGACGGAAACCACCACGTAGGTCACGCCGGCCCGGATGCGCGGGCCCGTGCCGCCGAGGGTGATGAGCACGTAGCTGGCCGTCAGCAGAATCTCAAAGCCGACGTAGAGGTTGAAGAGGTCTCCGGAGAGGAAGGCGTTCGACACCCCGGCCACGAGGATCAGGTAGGTCGGGTGGAAGATCGAGACCGGCGCGTCGCGGTCGCCGTCGGCCATGCCCTGTCCCGTTGCGTAGATCAGCACCGCAAGGCTCACGGTCGAGGACACCACGAGCATGAGCGAGGAGAACTGGTCCACCACCAGCACGATGCCCCAGGGCGGCAGCCAGCCGCCGATGTCCACCGCGGCCGTCCCGCCTTCCCAGACGGAGGCCAGCAGCCAGCACTCCAGCAGCAGGGTCAGGGTCAGGACGGCGATGCTGATCGCGCGCTGGGCCCGGGTGTGATGGATGAGCAGGAACGTCAGGGCGGCGCCCAGGATGGGGAGTACGACGGCGAGCGGGGCAAAGCTGGTGATGTTCACTCTTCGCCTCCTTCCGGGCTGGGGTCAACGTTCAGGGAACCGGGCTGCTCTTCAGAGGCGGCCTTGTCGGCCCGCACGGGGCGGTCACCGGACATGACCGCGGCCGTGCCGCCCCCTGTGCCGGGAGCGGGAGCGGAGGCTGTGGCCTTGTCTATGGTTCCGGCGCCGTCGGAGCCGACCATGGCCAGCGGGAACTCTGACGTCTCGGCCGGGATCACGGAGTCGTCCTCGGCATCGAAGCTGGGCGTTTCTGCGACGCGGCGGTCCTCGGCGTCGTCCTGGATTTCATCCTGGCGGGCCAGGACCCAGGTGCGGTAGATGATGCCCAGCATAAACGCCGTGACGGCGAAGGAGATCACGATCGAAGTCAGGATCAGGGCCTGCGGCAGGGGGTCGTTGTAGTCCCCCGCCGGGGTGTCCTTGTCGAAGATCGGCGCCAGCCCGGCGTAGCCGCCGGTGGCGAGGATCAGCAGGTTGGTGGCGTTGGCCAGCAGCATGAGGCCCAGCAGGACCCGGGTGAGGCTGCGTTCGAGGATCAGGTAGATGCCGCAGGCGTAGAGGGCGCCCATGACCGTCAGCAGGGTCAGGTTGACGCTCATGTTCTCCCCCTGGAAGTGGTTTCGGCGTCGTCGGCCTCGACGGGGGCCCCGGCGGGGACTCCGCCGCTGTCCTCGTCTTCGGAGGGCTCGGCGGGCTCTTCGAAGTGCTCGTCGATTTCCGCACCGAGGCTGCGCAGCACGTCCAGGACCAGTCCGACCACCACGATGTACACACCGATGTCGAAGATGGTCGAGGTGACGAACTTGATGTCACCGAAGACCGGTAGCCACAGCTCCACGATGGCGCTCTGGAACACCTGGCCGCCCAGCAGCAGCGGAGTCATTCCGGCGGCCGCCGCCGTGGCCAGGCCGATCCCCAGCAGGGTGCCGGCGCCGACGGGCGTGGCTTCGCGGAGTTCGAAGCGGCCGCCTGCCAGGTAGCGGATGGTCAGGGCGAGGCCGGCGGTGAGGCCACCGGCGAAGCCACCACCGGGCAGGTTGTGGCCGGCGAGGAGCAGATAGAGGGAGAACACGATGATCGAGTGGAAGATGAGGCGGGTGACCACCTCGAAGATGATCGAGCGGCGTTCGGGTGCCAGGGTCCGGCCGGCCACCAGCCAGGCGTCGCGCGTCGCGGCAGCAAACCGCCGGTTCATCGCCAGGGCGGCATCATCCCTGGTGCTGCCCCTGGCTCCGGTCCGCCGGCCCACGGTCCCTTCCTCGACCGACGCGGACGTCTGGAGGCGGTCGCCGCGGCCCCGGACGAAAATAAGGCTGGCCACGCCGGTGGCGGCCAGGGCAAGGACGGAGATCTCGCCAAAGGTGTCCCAGGCCCGGATGTCCACCAGGGTCACGTTGACGACGTTGAGGCCGCCGCCGCCTTCATAGGCCAGTTGCGGGAACTGCAGGGAGACCGGCGCTGCCACCCGGGCGCCGAGGGCGTAGATGGCCACGAAGATCATGGTGACGCCGAAGGCCAGGCCGATCACCACGCGGATGACCCGGTATCTGCCGCCGGTGCGGTCCCGCAGCCCCGGCGGAAGGCTCCGCATGGCCAGCACGAACGCCACCAGGATGATGGTTTCGACCAGCATCTGGGTCAGGGCAAGGTCCGGGGCCCCCTGCAGCGCGAACATCAGGGCAATCCCGTAGCCGGTGACGGACACCATCAGGACGGCCAGGAACCGTTTGTTGGCGCGCACCGCGGCCAGCGCCCCGATCACGATCCCGGCGCCGGCCACCAACTGCAGCGGCGCACCGGGATCGATGAAATACAGACCCTCCGGCAGCGGCTTGTTGGCCATCAACAGCGCCGTCAGCGGCAGGACGAACGCCACGGTCAGGATGACCGAGAGGTAGAAGAACAGCGAGCCTCGCTGGGTGCGGCCGGTGATCCAGACCGCGGCGTCGTCCAGGGCGCCGATCGTGTGCTGGTAGGCGCGGTCGCTGTCGATCCAGCCCGGCACCAGTGCCTGCAGCCGGGCCACGGCGTTGCGGCCGTAGAACATGGCCAGGCCCAGGACGAACGTCACCGCGGTCAGCCCCAGGGCCGGGGTGATGCCGTGCCACAGCGCCAGGTGCCCGGGCGAGGACGTGGAGCCGTCCACAAACAGCTCCGCATAGGGCTGGATCCAGCCGTCCACGGGGGCGGGCCATAGTCCGTAAAGGACCGTGAGGAGGCTCAGGATCGCAGGCGCGGCCAGGAAGGCGGGTTTGATCGGTTTGAAGGACGTGGGCTCCACGCCGGGCTTGACAGCGAAGGCGCCCCACATGAACCGGGCGCTGTAGGCGAAGGTCAGGACGGAGCCCAGGACCACACCTCCCAGCAGCCAGGGCCCGGTCCCGGACTCCGAGCTGTATTGGATGAAGGCCTCGTACACCGATTCCTTGGCGACGAAGCCGGCCAGCGGGGGTACGCCCGCCATCGAGGCCGCGCCGATCGCCGCGACGATCGCCAGTGCCCGGGCCGAGCCGTAGACGCCGGAGAGCTCGCGGATGTCCCGGGTCCCGGCCTGGTGGTCGATGATTCCCACCACCAGGAAGAGCGTGGCCTTGAACAGCCCGTGCGCCAGGAGCAAGGCTAGCCCGGCGAGCGCCGCCTCGGGGGTGCCCAGGCCCACCACCATGATCATGAAGCCCAGCTGGCTCACGGTGCCGTAGGCGAGGATGAGCTTGATGTCGGTCTGCCGCAGGGCCCGGTAGCCGCCCACCAGCATGGTGGCCAGGCCCAGGCCGAGCACGATCGGCAGCCAGGGCGCGGTTTCCGCGAATCCGGGGGCCATCCGGGCAACCAGGTAGATCCCGGCCTTCACCATGGCCGCGGCGTGCAGGTACGCGCTGACGGGTGTGGGGGCAGCCATCGCGCCGGGGAGCCAGAAGTGGAACGGCACCAGGGCGGATTTGGTGATCGCACCGATCAGGATGAGGACGACGGCGGCGCTCACGGCCCCGCCCGCGGGGCCGGCGACAAGGGCGGGTGCCTCGTCCACGATGGCCTGGATCCGGTAGGTTCCGGCCGTCGAACCGAGGATGATGAGCCCCACAAGCATGGCCAGCCCGCCGGCCGTGGTCACCACCAGCGCCTGCAGCGCCGAGCGCCGAGCGGAGAGCCGGGTGCGGGCGTAGCCGATCAGCAGGTAGGACAGTACCGTGGTCAGTTCCCAGAAGATGAACATCAGCAGGAGGTCATCGGCGGTAACGAGGCCGAACATCGCACCGGCGAAGGCCAGGAGCTGGGCCCCGAAACCGCCGAGGTACTCGTCCTTGTTCTCGAAGTAGCGGGCGCAATAGACCAGCACCAGCGCACCCACCCCCAGCACCAGCAGGGACATGACCCAGGCCAGGGCGTCCATCCGGAACGCGAGATCGAGTTGCAGCCCGGGAATCCAGGGCACCACTTCCGTGATCGCCCCGTCTGGACCTGAATACACTGCCTCATGCTGCAGGAGCAGCCAGATAAAGGAGGCCGCGGGGACCGCGGCCAGGGCGAAGAACGAATTCCTGCCAAACTTTCGGAACAGCAGCGGGGCCACAGCAGCCACCGCAAAGTGCACGGCAAGGACTGTGATCACTGGTATCTCCGCAACGTCAGAAAAGTCGATTGTCAGCAAGTTGGAGCAGGCGGGTCATTTGTTAGGTTCGGTGCCGACAGTTTACCAAGCGTGTACAAATTCTTTTGGCAGGGACACCGGCCGCTGGACAATTCGAAGCCAAAGCGGCGCCGGAGCCAAACAATGCCCGGCAAAACCCGCCGGAGACCCTGCACGCTGCCCCGCGGAGGAGACCCTGGGCAGTTACCATTCAGGCTATGAATACTGCCGCCGCCCCAGAGGCAATGCGCCCCTCGGAACTGGAATCGGGAAGCCCCGTCTCGCACAGGGGCCGGGTCCTCGCGTGGGCCGCGTGGGACTGGGGTTCGGCTGCCTTCAACGCCGTCATGACAACGTTTGTTTTCACCGTCTACCTGACCTCCAAGGCATTCGGCGGGGAGGACCAGGCCTCGGCGGTCCTGGGCGCCGCGCTGGCGGCCGCCGGTGTGGCCGTCGCCCTCCTGGCCCCGGTCACCGGGCAGCGCTCGGACACCGGGGGCCGGCGGAAGCTGTGGCTGGGAGTCAACACGGCCGCCGTCGCGCTCCTGACCGGGCTGTGCTTCTTCGTCTTTCCCCGGCCCGACTTCCTGATCCTCGGCGTCACGCTGATAGCACTGGGCAACGTCTTCTTCGAATTTGCGGGGGTCAACTACAACGCCATGCTCACCCAGATCTCCACCCCGCACAACATCGGCAAGGTCAGTGGCTTCGGCTGGGGAATGGGGTATCTCGGCGGCATCGTGGCGCTGCTGATTGTGCTCCAGCTCTTTGTCCAGCCCAGCTTCGACTGGTTTGGCGCCTCCACCGCGGACAGCCTGAACATCCGGCTGGTGGCAGTGTTCTCGGCCCTGTGGTTCTTCATCTTTGCCCTGCCGGTGCTGTTTGCGGTGCCGGAGCTGCCACGCTCCGAGCGGGGCGCAGGCATTGGGTTCCTCGCCTCCTACGGCCTGCTGGTCCGGCGTATCAAGGCGATCTACCGGACCAGCCCGCACACCATCTACTTCCTTCTCGCGAGCGCCATCTTCCGGGACGGGCTGGCCGCGGTTTTCACCTTTGGCGGGATCATCGCGGCCGGCACCTTTGGCTTCGAACTCAAGGACGTCATCTTCTTCGCGATCTTCGGAAACGTCGTGGCGGCCGTCGGCGCCATCCTCGGCGGCTTCCTGGATGACAAGATCGGGCCGAAGTCCGTGATCATCGCGTCCCTCGCCGGCCTGCTGGTGGCGGGCACGGCAATCCTGGTCCTCGGCAACGGGAGCTACGAGTTCTTTGGCATGGCCTGGGCCGGGACCACCACATTCTGGATTTTCGGCCTGCTGCTGTGCCTCTTCGTGGGACCGGCCCAGTCGTCCTCCCGCGCCTACCTCGCCCGGCTCGCCCCGCACGGCGAATCCGGCGAGCTCTTCGGCCTCTACGCCACCACGGGCCGGGCCGTGAGTTTCCTCGCCCCCGCCCTTTTCACCCTGTGCATCACAGTCGCCGCTCCCTTCGTGGAAGCCGGCGAGGCCCAGCGCTGGGGCATCCTCGGCATCATGGTGGTGCTGCTCGCGGGCCTGCTCGTGCTCCTGCCGGTCAAGGCCCCCGACCAGACCGAAATCGCGGTGGTCCCCGAGGCGTGAGGCGGCCGAAAAGCCGGTTCGCGCACTAGGCTGATCATATGAACGTGGATGAGACGGACCTCCCCGGCCTCGGCCGGCGCAAGGACTTCATGACTGCCTCCGGACGCCGGATCGGCGTGGTCGAATACCGGGAGGGCCAGACAGAACTCATCGTCTCGACCTGGGACGATCCTGACACCTGCCAGGCCTCCGTCCCGCTGACCGCGGACGAGTCCGCCACCCTGGGCAACCTCCTGGGCGGCCAGCGCCTTGCAATGAAACTCTCCGAAGCCCACCGGGAAATTCCCGGCATCGTCACGCGCCAGTTCTCGATCAGCGCCGAGTCCCCCTTCCAGAACCAGCCGATGGGCAAAGCGTGCATCCGGACCCGCAGCGGGGTCTCAATCGTGGCCATCATGCGCGAAGGCGAGGTCCTGCCCTCCCCGGGACCCGACGTCGTCCTTCACCCCGGTGACCTCCTCGTTGCGGTGGGAACGCAAGAAGGCCTGGACACGGCGGCCGGCATCCTGCGCAACGGATAAGCGGCATGGATCCGCTCGCCCTGACCCTGATCGAGCTGGGGGCCGTCGTCTTCTGTCTCGGCCTGCTGGCCAGACTGGCCGGGCGGATCGGCATGTCGCCCATCCCGCTCTATCTGGTGGGCGGGCTGTTCTTTGGGGCCGGCGGCCTCGTCAAACTCGAAGGCATGCACGAGTTCGCCCATCTTTCCGCCGAGATCGGCGTGATCCTGCTCCTGCTTATGCTTGGACTGGAATATACGGCAACCGAACTCGTCACCGGGCTGCGGCGGTCCTGGCAAGCCGGCATCCTCGATCTGCTGCTCAATTTCCTGCCCGGCGCAGGGCTCGCGGTGATGCTGGGATGGGGCGTCGTGGGGGCGATGGTGATGGGCGGCGTCACCTACATTTCTTCCTCCGGGATCGCGGCCAAGGTGATTACCGATCTCGGCCGGATCGGCAACCGGGAAACCCCGGTGGTCCTGTCCATCCTGGTCTTCGAGGACCTGGCCATGGCCGTGTACCTGCCGGTCCTGACCGCCACCCTGGCCGGCGTCAGCTTGCTGATGGGCCTGCAGACCGTGGGCATCTCCCTGGCCGTCGTCACCCTGGTCCTGGTGGTGGCCCTGCGGCACGGGCACCACGTGTCCAAGGCCGTGCACAGCGAGAACTCCGAGGTGTTCCTGCTCAACCTGCTGGGCGCGGCGCTTCTTGTGGCGGGGCTCGCCGCCGCCATGCAGGTTTCCGCGGCCGTCGGAGCGTTTATGCTCGGTATCGCGATTTCCGGCGCCACGGCCCACAGCGCCACCCGTGTCCTGGAACCGCTCCGTGACCTCTTCGCGGCGATCTTCTTCGTTGTCTTTGGCCTCAACACAGACCCCCGGTCCATCCCGCCGGTCCTTGGCTGGGCCCTGTTGCTGGCCGTGGTGACGGCAGCCACCAAGATGATCACCGGGTTCTGGGCCGCCAAACGGGCCGGAATCGGCGTTCCCGGCCGTTACCGTGCGGGGGCCGCCCTGATCGCGCGAGGCGAGTTCTCGATTGTCATCGCCGGCCTGGCTGTCGCCTCCGGCGTGGTGCCCTCGGATCTGGCAGCCCTCGCCACCGCCTACGTCCTGATCATGGCGATCGTGGGGCCGCTGGCCGCCCGCTTCGTGGAGCCGCTGGTCCGGGTCCTGCGCCGTCCGGTGAGGGGACCCGCGTTCAGGACCTCCGGCCCGGCGTGAGGCTGCCGCCGGTACGAGCCGCGGCGCTGGATGTCGGCGTCAGATTACAGCGCCTGAAATGGGCTAGATGTCGGTGAGGTGGAAATTCAGGTGGCTGCGGCTGGCAGTGGGACCGCGCTGGCCCTGGTAGCGGTTGCCGTATTCCCCCGAACCGTAGGGGTGCTCCGCGGCGGAGGATAGCCGGAAGAAGCACAGCTGGCCGATCTTCATGCCCGGCCACAGCTTGA
Source organism: Arthrobacter sp. P4_F10 (assembly GCF_056401435.1). Taxonomy (NCBI): domain Bacteria; kingdom Bacillati; phylum Actinomycetota; class Actinomycetes; order Micrococcales; family Micrococcaceae; genus Arthrobacter; species Arthrobacter sp. P4_F10. The sequence goes on along the minus strand of NZ_JBFUJJ010000014.1, from coordinate 54,826 downwards.
TGGGCAGCGTGGCCATGTTGGACAGTTCCAGCGTGACGTGGCCGGAGAATCCGGGATCGATGAAGCCTGCCGTCGAGTGCGTCAGCAGGCCGAGCCGGCCAAGGGAGGACTTGCCCTCGAGGCGGGCCGCGATGTCATCCGGCAGCGTCACGGTCTCGTAGGTGGAGCCAAGGACAAACTCCCCCGGGTGCAGGATAAACGGCTCGCCGGACTCCACTTCCACCAGGCGGGTCAGCTCGGGCTGCTCTTCGGCCGGGTCGATGTGGGCGTATTTGTGGTTATCGAACAGCCGGAAGAACTTGTCGATCCTGACGTCCACGGAGGACGGCTGGACCATGGCGGGGTCGAACGGTTCGAGGACAATCCGCTCGGAGTCAATTTCGGTTCGAATGTCGCGGTCAGAGATCAGCACAGGTTCAAAAATACCGCACGGCGCCCTGCCGGGCCGCACGGACGGACGCAGCCGCCCAGTGTGACATCCCCGGGGCGTCTGCACCCAGACGTCTATTCCGCGGCAGGCATATCTTCGAGGAGGGACTTGAGCCGTTCGAGCTGGCCCACCTCGGCCTTCATCCGCCGGCGGAACGGGCTGGTCATCCGGACCATGAATCCCTTGGGCTCGTAGTTCAGGGCGAAACGGACGCGGGTACTGGGACCCTCCGTGCTCAGGTAGTAGCCGCCGTGCGGCCGGGCAGGGCCGACGAGGACCTGGTACTGGATCTCCGCGCCCGTCCGGGCCGCGATGATTTCGAAGTCCGCGGCCACGGGACGTCCGCCGGGCCCTGCGACCGTCTGCCGGTACACAGCACCTTTGGCACCGGCGGCGCCGGAGAGCAGTTCCACGCTCCTGACCCCTTCCCGCCACAGCGGCAGATGGACCGGGTCCAGGAGGAAGTTGTACACGCTCAGGGCGTCACGGTGGATGATGACGTCGTACTCTGCGAATGCCACGAAAATCCTTGCTCGGCGGACGGCAAATGGGCGTAGCCCGCTTCCCCCGAACTGCAGCTAACCATTTCAGGATAGACAGCAAGGCCCGCCCCGCGCGGCTGCGGGACGGGCCTTTATCGAAGAGTTATCGCCCCCGGACTGCATCCAGGCTGCGTGTCGCTCAGTGACTGCTTCGCAGGGGCTGCTACAGGGACTACTTTTCGGTTAGCTTCGGCACCGAGAACACCACAATGGCCCCGATCACGGCGAACGCTGCGAACATGTAGAAGTTGAGCTGCCAGCCGAAGGCCATCCCGGCAATCAGCCCGCCGATCAGCGGCCCGCAGATGGCGCCGATGCGTCCGATGCCCAGGGACCAGCTCAGGGCGGTGGCACTCAGGGACTGCGGGTAGTGGGTGGCGCAGTAGCCGCCCACCAGGATCTGAGTTCCCACCGAGCCGAGGCCGGCGAAGGCGACAATGACGAGCAGCATCGCCAGCGGCAGCTGGAGGCTCAGCATGAGGATCGCCACGAAGGCCAGGATGAAGGAGCCGGTGACCACCTTGCGGATGCCGATCTTGTCCGCCAGCACGGAGGCGCTGATGGAGCCGACTATCGCGCCGGCGTTGAGGACCAGCAGGAACGTCAGGGCATCCCCGAGCTGGAAGCCGGCCTGGCGCATGATCTGCGGAAGCCAGGTGTTCAGCCCGTAGACCAGCAGCAGCCCGCAGAAGTTCGCGAGCGCAAACAGGACGGTGGAGCGGAGCCACTTGCGGGTGAACAGGGTCTTCATGGCTGACTTCGGCGCCTCGGCACCGGTCTTGACGTCCTCTGCGGTGACGATGTCCGAGTAGACCAGGCCGTAGCGGTCCGCGGTGGCCCTGGCTTCTTCGATGCGCTGTTTGCGGGCCAGGTACGCCACCGATTCGGGCAGGACCTTCCAGGCGACGGGGAGCAGGGTGAGAAGAGGCAGGGCGCCGATGGCGTACATCCAGCGGAAGTCGATGTGCGGCAGGAGGTTGATGGCAAGCAGCGAGGCGCCGACGCCGCCCACGGAGTACCCGCTGAACATCACCGCGTTGGCGATCTGGCGGCGCTCCTTGCGGGCGTATTCGACCGTCAGCGCAATGCAGGTCGGCACAATGCCCCCCAGGCCCAGGCCTGTCAGGAACCGCAGGAAGCCGAACACCTCGGCGGACGGCGCGAAGGCCGTGAGCAGCATGCAGATGGAGAACCACGCGATGCAGGCGAGCATGATGCGGCGGCGGCCCAGCTTGTCTGTCAGGATGCCGACCGAGAGCGTGCCGACCAGCATGCCCACCAGGGCGAGGCTGCCGATCAGGCCGGCCTGCGCGGGGGTGACGCCCCATTCCTGGAATTTCAGGATCGTGGGGACGGTGGATCCGTAGACCACCAGGTCGTAGCCATCAAAGACGATGGCCAGGAAACACAGGATGAGGACGGCGTGGCCCTTCCAGCGGGTCGTGGCCTCGTTGCGCAACTCAGTCGACATTGACTGCGTCATGGATCTACCTCTCGTTGAGATTTCATGGGGATTTGTGCGGTGGCTCACATGCTGTGCCCACTGTGTCACGCTTTGATTCCGACAGTAAACAAGTCAGCATATATCGTTTACGTAACGATCGTCAGGTATTATCCGGCCGGCGTCAGTGGCCCTTGAACGCCTCGGCGAGCCACCAGGCGCCGCCGTCGGACGAGATCTTGGCATCGATGACCAGCGGGCGGGCGGGCCTCTCGCGCACCCAGGCGCGGACCTCCTCGAGATCCGCCACGCTGCGGACCGTCACTGCGTCCGCGCCGAAGCCCCGGGCGATCGCGGCGATGTCCGTGTCCGGGAAGGTCACGGTACTCAGATCGACGGCGGGGCCGACGGCGGGACCGTTACCGTCCGCAGCTCCCGCGCCAAAGTGGTGGACTTCCGCCCCGTAGCCTGCATCGTTGTAGATGATGCAGACGAGCGGCAGCTCCAGCCGGACGGCGGTCTCCAGTTCGCTGATGCCCATCAGGAAGCCGCCGTCCCCGGCACCGAGCACGGGCAGCCGGTCCGGCCGGGCCAGCGCAGCCCCGATCGCGGTGGAGAGCCCGAGACCGATCGACTGGAAGGCCTGCGTGAAGCAGAACCCGAACTCGTCCGGGACCTTCAGATAGGTGCTGGGATAGCCCATGAAGTTGCCGGAGTCGATCGAGACGATCCGCTCCGCCGGCAGGATGGCGTCCAGTTCGCGGCTCAGCTCCCGCGGATCGATCCGTCCGCCGCCGGAGAGATCCGGCGTTTCGACGTCGTTCCAGCGCGAGCGTTCTGCGATGGCCGCCGCGTTCCGCGCGGTGCGGTACCGCTGCGCCGGGGCCGGCTGGAGCGTCCGCAGCTCCGTGAGGACATCCGCCGCTGTCAGCGCGGCATCCCCCACCACGCCCAGGCCGATGGGCCGGTTGGCACCAAGCGCGGAGTCCTCGACGTCGACCTGGGCCACGGCGGTCCCGTCCGAGATCAGGTGGCCGTGCCGCATGGTCCACATGTTCAGGGCGCAGCCCCAGCCGACGATCAGGTCGGCGCCCTGGATCAGCTCGGCGCTCAGTGGTGAGGAGAATCCGCCCGAGATCCCGAGGGCGAACTCCTCGTTGTGGAACAACCCGTTCGCCACCGCGGACGTGGCCACGATGGCACCGGCGTGGGCGGCAAGGCTGAGCAGTTCCTCCCGCGCATTCCTTGCCCCGCGGCCTGCCACAAAGACCGGGCGCTCCGCGGCGTTGATCAGGTGTGCCAGGCGCCGGACGCTGGGGGCGGCGGGGCGGACCGGCTGGGCTTCGGCGACGGCGGCCGGGTGCGCTGCCGCCCGTGCGCTTGCCGGCGCCGGGGCGGACTGGACGTCGAGGGGCAGGTTGAGCACCACGGTGCGGCGTTCGTTCCGGGCGGTGCGGAAGGCCCGGAGGGTGTCCGCGACGGCGGTGGCCGGGGAATGGATCCGCTCGCTCACGGCTCCGACGCTGCGGGCGAGGGCGTCCTGGTCGATCTTGAAGTTGGAGCGGACAGCGGAGGCCTGGGTGTCGGCCGTCAGCACGATCAGCGGCGTGCGGCTCTTGGCGGCTTCCCCGATCCCGGTGACGGCGTTGCTCAGCCCGCAGCCCTGATGTGTGCTCACGACGCCCACCCGGCCGGACATCCGGGCGTAGGCGTCGGCCATTGTGGCGGCGCCGCCCTCGTGCCGGGCGGCGGTGAAGGGCACCCCGGCCAGGCGCAGGGCGTTGGTCACCTCGAAGTTGCCGCTGCCGACGACGCCGAAGACATGCCCGACGCCGAGCTCCGCCAGGGTCCGGCCCACCAGCTGGGCGACCGTCCCGGCTGCCTGCTGCGCCGGAGCCCCGTCTGTGTCCCGGGCCGTGTCCCGTGCCGCTTCGACGGGCTCGCGGGAGGCTTCAAAGGTGCCGGGGGAAATGTGTGAAGCTACTACCATGGACTTACCTTCCATTGAGTAATGCACCGGTTGAGTACTGCACTGGTTGAGTGCCGCACTGCTGCTGACTGCTCTTCGAACTTCCAGGCGGCATCCATGAACCCCACCCAGTCCCTTCCGTGCACGGCCACGACGGCGACTCTGGAACGGACCATCGAATGGGTGGATACGGATGCCGCGGGGCACCAGCACAATTCGGCGGTGCTCCGCTTTGTTGAGGCCTGCGAGGCCAAGTTGTTCCGGGACCTGGATCTGCCGGAGTATTTCCCGACGGCCCCGCGGGTTCGCCACGAGCTCAACTACCGGGCGAAGTTGTACTTCGGCCAGCAGGTCACCACCACCGTAGTGGTGGAGAAAATCGGCCGCACGTCCATGACGTTCAGCTTTGAAGTGTGGGGCGAGCCGTTCCGCGGCGAACCCCGCGCCCTTGCCGCCCACGGGTCCTTCGTCACCGCCCATGTGGCCCAGGGCGGCACGGCCGCCACCCCGTGGCCGGCGGAGCTGACGGCCAAGGTCACCGCCCGCGAGGCCTCCGGCCGGGACTAACCCGTCCGGACGCTGCCCGGCACCGCGCCTTTGCGGCACCGGGCATTGGGCCCGGGCAGCGGCCCTCCAACCGGCGCTAGACCGACGCCGGCACCTTGGCCGGCGTCCAGCGCAGGTGCGTCGGCAGTTCGGCGGCCTCCGGCTCCCGCACGAGCGCCAGCCGGGGCCGGACCGCGTCGGTGCGCGCCTCCGGTGGCTTCCGGCTGCCGGCCCGGAACTGCTGCGGCCAGGCGGCGCCGGGCCCCCGGTAGTCCTGCTCGATCGCCGCATGCAGGGTCCACTGCGGATCGAACAGGTGCGTACGGCCGAGGGCGCAGAGGTCCGCGCGGCCTGCCAGCAGGATTGAGTTGACGTCGTCGTAGGAGGACACCGCCCCCACCGCGATCACCGCGACGCCTGCCTTGTGCGCCACTTCCTGCCGGATCCGGTCCGCGAACGGCGTCTGGTAGCTGCGGCCGTAGGCTGGTTTCTCCTCCTTGACCACCTGGCCGGAGGAGACGTCCACGCCGTCGGCGCCGTGCTCCACGAACGCCCGGGCAATCGCGACGGCGTCGTGCTCGTCGTTGCCGCCGGGGGCCCAGTCCGTCGCCGAAAGCCGCACGGTCAGCGGCTTGTCCGCCGGCCAGGCGGCGCGGACGGCGTCGAATACCTCCAGCGGGTAGCGCAGCCGGTTCTCCAGCGGTCCGCCGTATTCGTCGCTGCGCCGGTTGGCCAGCGGCGAGAGGAACGAGGAGAGCAGGTAGCCGTGCGCGCAGTGCAGCTCCAGCAGGTCGAAGCCCGAGGCGGCCGCACGGACGGCGGCGGCGACAAACTCGTCCCGGACCCGGTCCATTTCAGCGCGGCTGATTTCCCGCGGCGCCGGACTGCCGGGGCCGTACGGGATAGCCGAGGGGCCCACCGGCTCCCAGCCGCCCTCGGGAAGCGGTTCGTCGATGCCTTCCCACATGAGTTTGGTGGAGCCTTTGCGGCCGGAATGGCCAAGCTGGACGCCGATGGCCGCCGTCGAGCGCTCGTGTACGAACTCGACGATCGTGCGCCAGCTCTCCTGCTGGGCCTCGTTGTAGAGGCCGCTGCAGCCCGGCGTGATGCGGCCGGTCTCGGAGACGCAGACCATCTCGGTCATGACCAGGCCGGCGCCGCCGAGGGCCTTGCCCCCGAGGTGGACCAGGTGGAAGTTGCCCGGGACGCCGTCGGTGGCGGAGTACATGTCCATCGGGGAGACGACGATCCGGTTCTTCAGCTCCAGCCCGCCGATCCGGTACGGCTGGAACATGGCAGGGGCACTGGACGCGATGCCCTGCGTGCGGGCGAATTCCTCATCCACGCGGGCCGCGAACTCGGGATCGCGCAGCTTGAGGTTGTCGTAGGTGATCCGGCGGCTGCGGGTGAGCAGGTTGAAGCAGAACTGCACCGGGTTCTGGTCCTTGTACATTCCGATGTTCTCGAACCATTCCAGCGAGGCCTGGGCTGCGCGCTGGGTGGATTCGACCACCGGCCGTCGCTCGGTTTCGTAGGCTGCCAGGGCGGCCTCAAGCTCGGCGTGCTCGTGCAGGCAGGCCGCCAGGGCGAGGGAGTCCTCCATGGCCAGTTTGGTGCCGGAGCCGATGGAGAAGTGCGCGGTGTGGGCGGCATCGCCGAGGAGCACGATGTTGCCGTGCCGCCAGGACTCGTTGCGGACCGTGGTGAAGTTGATCCACTTGGAGTTGTTGACCAGGACTTCGTGGCCCTCAAGCTCTTCGGCGAAGATGGCAAGGATCGCGTCGACGGCCGCCTCGTCGCTTTCGCCGGGCCGGAAGACCTGGTGCTCGGTGGCGTCGAATCCGGCGTTGCGCCACACGTCCTCGTGCATTTCGACGATGAAGGTGCTGCCCTCGTCCGAGTACGGGTAGCCGTGGATCTGCATGACGCCGTGCTCGGTGTCCTTGACGAAGAACTTGAACGCCTCAAAGACGAGGTCGGTGCCCAGCCACATGTACTTGGACTTGCGGACGTCCAGGCTGGGCCGGAACACCTCTGCAAAGCGGGAACGGACGGCGGAGTTCAGGCCGTCCGCGGCGAGGACCAGGTCGTAGTCCCGGCTGAGTTCCTCAACGTCGGGCGCCAGCGTGCTGAAGCGCAGGTCGACGTCGAGTTCGGCGCAGCGGCGCTGCAGCAGCTCGAGCAGCTCTTTCCGGCTCATGGCGGCGAAGCCCTGCCCGCCGACGGTGTGCTGACCGCCCTTGAAGTGGATGTCGATGTCGGTCCAGCGGGCAAAGCGCTCGGACATGTGCTCGGCGATCACGGTGTCCGCGTTGCCGATTCCGCCGAGGGTCTCGTCGCTGAAGACGACGCCGAAGCCGAACGTGTCGCTTGCGGCGTTGCGTTCCCAGACGGTGACCTCGTGGTTCGGGTCCAGCTGCTTCATGAGGGCGGCGAAGTACAGTCCGCCCGGACCGCCGCCGATGATTGCGATTTTCATGTGGTGCCTCTCAGGCGTTCTGGTGTTCGGGGGTGGCGGTGTCAGCGGCCAGCTGCTCGCGCAGCCGGAAGTGCTGGAGTTTGCCGCTGGGGTTGCGGGGCAGTCCGTCAACGAAGTTCACCTGCCGCGGGTACTTGTACGGGGCGATGCCCTGCTTGACGAAGTCCTGGATTTCCTTGCGCTTCGCGTCATCGGCCTCGACGCCCTCGCGCAGCACGATGAAGGCGCAGACCACGCTGCCCCGGTCCGGGTCGGGCCTGCCGACGACGGCGTTTTCCATCACGTCCGGGTGCTGGTCAATCGCGGCTTCCACCTCCGGGGCGCCGATGTTGTAGCCGGAGGACACGATCATGTTGTCGGAGCGGGCCTGGTAGTAGAAGTAGCCGTCCTCGTCCCGGCGGAAGGTGTCGCCGGTGACGTTCCAGCCATTGACGACGTAGTCCAGCTGGCGGGAATCGTTGAGGTAGCGGCAGCCGGTGGGCCCGATCACGGCGAGGCGTCCGACGGCGTCCGGGCCGAGTTCCCCACCGTCGTCGTCCAGAATCGTGGCGCGGTAGCCGGGGACGGCCGTGCCGGTGGCGCCGGCGCGGATGTCCTCCCCTGCCGCGGAGATGAAGACGTGCAGCATTTCGGTGGCACCGATGCCATTGACCAGCTTCAGGCCGGTGCGTTCATGGACCGCGCGCCAGGTCTCGGCCGGCAGGTGCTCACCGGCTGAGACTGCCGTGCGGAGGCTGGCGAGCAGCCCCTCGGCGCCTTCCTTGAGGATCGCCTTGTAGGCCGTCGGTGCGGTGAACAGGATGGTGGCCTTGGCCGCGTGCACGGCCTGCGCCAGTTCGAGCGGGGTGGCTCGTTCGGTCAGCAGCGAGGCGGCCCCGAAGCGCAGCGGGAAGACCACCAGGCCGCCCAGCCCGAAGGTGAAGGCCAGCGGCGGGGACCCCGCGAAGACGTCCTCCGGCGTCGGCGCAAGGATGTGCCGGGCGAAAGTGTCAGCGTTGGCGAGGATGTCGCGGTGGAAATGCATGGTGATCTTCGGCGTTCCGGTGGTGCCCGACGTCGGGCCGAGCAGGGCGACGTCGTCCGCGGCGGTCGGGACGGCGCTGAACTCGCCGCTCTTGGCAGCACAGCGGGCGGTGAGGTCCGTGCCGGTGCTGCCCCCCATGGCCAGCACCGGCACGTCGTTTCCGGCTGCCTCGGCGAGGTCGTCCAGGAACCGGCTGTCGCACAGGGCGGCGGCCGGTGCGGTCAGCTCCAGCAGGGTCCGGATCTCGTTGGCGCGCAGTGCCGGCATGATCGTGACCACCACGGCGCCGGCCTTGAGCACGCCAAGCCAGGCCGCGACGAGCCACGGGTTGTTCGGCGAGCGGAGCATCACCCGGTTCCCGGGGACCACCCCCAAATCCTCAACCAGGACCTGGGCCACCTGGTTGGCGTGGCGCTGCAGCTCACCGTAACTCCAGGCGTTGCCGTCCGGGGTGAGCAGGGCCGGGCGCTCGGCACCGAAGCTGCGGACGGCGTCGTCAATCAGCGCGGCGGCGGCGTTGAGCTGTTGCGGGTACTGCAGTTCCGGGAGGGTGAACTCCAGCGCGGGCCACTGCTCTGCCGGCGGCAGATTGTCACGCGCGAAGGTGTCCTGGTGCGCCGAGGGCGTCAGTTCCATGGCAAACCTTTCGTATCGTCATTGATAAGAGGTCACTGATAAGAGGTCACAGCTAAGAGGTCACAGCTAAGAGGTGGAACGGCTCATCGATTGCTCCGTAACGGCCGTCATGGCGGCCCAAAAGGGCAGTTACGGAGCAGTCGACATCCGGATCATGCCTTCCTGGACCACRGTGGCCAGGAGCCGGCCCTGCCGGTCGTAGAAGTGGCCCTGCGCCAGGCCGCGGCTGGCCTGGGCGGAGACTGCTTCCTGGACGTACAGCAGCCAGTCGTCCACCCGGCCTTCGCGGTGGAACCACATGGCGTGGTCCAGGCTGGCCGTGACCAGGCCCGGATCGCCCCATGCGTAGCCGTGCACCCGGAGCACCGGTTCCAGGATGGTGTAGTCGCAGACGTAGGCCAGCGCCGCGCGCTGCAGATCCGGGTCATCCGGGAGCCGGTCGAAGGCCTTGACCCAGACTGCCTGGTGCGGCACCTGCTCCCCCTCAACGCTGAGGTAGACGGCGCCCGGCACATGCCGCATGTCGAAACTGCGGCCGCCGGACCAGTAGGCTGCGGCGTCGCCTTCGACGCCGTCAAGCACGTCGGCGGAGGACGGCAGCGACTCCGGATCCGGGATCCCGGCCGGCATGGCACGGGCGAATTCCTCGCCGGATTCCTCCGCGTGGAAGGAGGCCATGGCCACGTAGACGGTCTTGCCGCCCTGGTAGGCGCGGACCTGCCGGGTGGAGTAGCCCCGCCCGTCGCGGAGCCGCTCCACCTCGTAGCGGACTTCGGCGCCGATGTCCGCCGGCCGCATGAAGTAGCTGTGCATCGAGTGCAGCGAGCGGTCATCCCCCACCGAGCGCATCGCTGCAGCCGCGGCCTGGGCCACCATGTCTCCGCCGTAGGCCTTGGGCCACGGCACGTACTGCGTCGTGGCGGTGTAGGCCTCGTCGAGGAACTCCGGTTCGATCGGCGTCAGCTCGAGGGCGGACAGCAGGATCTCCGACGTCGGAGTCATGCCCGGCGGTACCCGGCGAGCACGGAGTCATCGACGTCCTCGAGGTTCACCACAATGTTTTCCGGGGTGCGGGCCGTGAGCCAGACGAGCTCCTCGGTGATGCTCATGTTGGCTTCCACGTGCGGCATGTACGGCGGGACGAAAACCCAGTCGCCCTCGGTCATGTCGATGAACTCCTTGTAGTCCTCGCCGAAGTAGATCCGGCCGTGGCCGCGCAGCACGTAGCCGCCGGTCTCGGCTTCGCCGTGGTGGTGCGGGAAGGAGCGGTAGCCGGGTTCGTTGCTGACCTGGCCGTACCAAATCTTTGTAGCAGGGGTGTGCTGCGGGCTGACACCGGAGATCCGGACGGCCCCGCCGGACTGGCCGGTGTCGCGGTGCTCAGCACCCCTGCGGGTCACGACGGGGACAACCTGCGCGGTCAGCTGATCTGCGATCTGTTCGGTCATGGTGTTTCCTCTCTGTCGGCGGCAGCCTGGGTTGCCGCCACTGGGTGGTGTGGGGTGCGTGTGAGCCGGTGGCGTCAGAGACGGACCGTGTTGGTGAGCGTGCCGATGCCCTCGACCTCGGTGGTGACGACGTCGCCGTCGTGCAGGAAGCGGGGCGGGACGGCGCCCATGCCGACACCGCCGGGGGTGCCGGTGAGGACGACGTCGCCGGGGCTCAGCCGGGTGAAGGTGGAGATATAGGACAGCAGGGCGGCCGCGGTGAAGACGAGTGTCCTGGTGTTGCCGTTCTGGACCTCTTCGCCGTTGACCAGGCAACGGACCCGGACGCCGGCCTCGGGGTCGCATTCGTCCGGGGTCACAAGTACGGGACCCAGCGGGGTGGTGCGGTCAAAGGCCTTGCCCTGGAACCACTGCAGGGTGCGGCTCTGCCAGTCGCGCATGGAGATATCGTTCGCCACGGTGTAGCCGGCGATCGCGGCCGAGGCTTCCTCCGGCGAGGCATTCTTGAGCGGGGCGCCGACGACGACCGCCAGCTCCGCCTCCCAGTCCAGCCGGGCGCCGTGCCCGGCGGCGTCAATGACCTCGCTGTCGCCGATCAGGGTGTCCGCGTACTTGGCGAACAGGGTGGGGTACTCCGGCAGCTCCCGGCCCATTTCCGCGATGTGGTCCGCGTAGTTCAGGCCACAACAGATGACCTTGGCGGGGCGCGGCAGCACGGTGGCGAACCGGGCGGCGCTAACGGGGATGGACTCACCCGGGAGGCCGCCAGCGGTTTCCGCGGCGGCAACGGCTGCAGCTGCATGCTCCCGCCAGCCGGCGCTTCCCAGCAGTTCGCTGAGGTCCTGTGCGGCCAGCAGCACAAACCGGTCCCCGGACTGCACGGCGGCGCGGGTGGCAGGGCCGCCCCTGGCGTCGCGGGCTGCCGTAATAACGGTCGCAAGGCGCATGTTTCTTCACTTCCGGTTCGACGGCGGAACCGGCCCCTTTGCCGATTCCGGTGACGTGTCCACTGCGCCATCCCCAACGAGGGTATGTCGACATTTTTACGGTCGTCACATATGCTCAAGTTAACACGAATTCACCGGTTTGGGTAGACCCGCTTCGGTTCCGGATCCGGTCAACGGCCGGCGCCGACCGGCGCCGACTAGCCCGTAGGTACGCTCGCATTTACCAAAATCACCGCCGACTCAATACCGCCGACTCAATGAGGAGCCACCATGAACCACAAGGTCATCAACCCCGCAGCCCTGGCCAAGCCCTCCGGCTTCGCCCACGGCATCCTGGCCGGCAACACCGTGTTCCTGGGCGGCCAGACGGCCATGGACAACAACGGCACCATTGTTCCCGGCGGCATCGTGGAGCAGTTCCGTCAGTGCTTCTCCAACGTCCTCACCACGCTGGCTGAGGCCGGGGGCATGCCCTCGGACCTGGTCAACGTCACCATCTACCTGACCGACGTCGAGGACTACCAGAAGAACGGTCGCGAAATCGGGCGGATCTGGCGCGAGATGGCGGGCACCGACTATCCCGCGATGGCCGGCGTCGGCGTCACCCGGCTCTGGCAGGCCGAGGCGCTGATCGAGATCCAGGCCATCGCCGTCGTGTCAGGCCAGGGCTAGGACTACTACGCGGTAGCGGAACTGCCCGTGGCCCCCAGCAGCCGCTCGGCATGCTGGCGGGCCGGGCCGTTCAGGAGGCGGTGCAGTTCCGCGAAGATCCGCTCCGCGGTCAGCCCGTGCCAGCCCGGCGGCAGGAACTCCTCGGGCAGGCCCGGATCCAGATAGGGCAGCCGACGCCACTGGGTGAGGAGCTGGACGTAGTCCGCGAAGGCCGCCCGGTCGGCGTCGGGCCCGGACGCCGGCGCGCCCGCCGATTCCCAGCGTTCCAGCACCGGAGCGAAGCGTTCGATGAACTCCGCGTAGAGCGATTCAAGTGCCGGAAGGTCCCACCATCGGGAGACTTTGTCCTTGACGTCCTCGGCGGTCAGGTGCTCCGCCTTGAAGAACTCCACGTATTCCATCAGCCCTGTCCGCTCGAGCTGGTGCCTGATGTCCTCATAGGTGTTGCCCGGGGCAATCCAGAGCCCGGGCGTCACGGAACCGAAGCCCATCCGGGTCAGCATGCTGCGCAGCTGGTGGCGAAGGTGGCGCTGCGATTCCGGGACGGAGAAGGCGATGAGGAGCCAGCGGTCGGCCGCCGTCGCCCGCCGGGGCGAAAAGATGCGGCGGTCGCCCTCCTGGAAGACATCCTCCAGGTTGGGGGCCAGCCGGTAGGCGGCCACGCCGCCCTGTTTGACACTCTCCAGCACACCGCGGCGCTTGAGCCGGGACACGGAAGAGCGCACCCCGGACGACTCGACGCCAAGGTCGTCCAGCATGGAAATCAGCACCGAGACGGGCAGGGCGCCGCCGTTTGAGCGCCCATACAGGCCGTAAATCGTGACGATTAGCTGCTGGTGCCGCGGGGTCAGCCGGGGAACGGCGCTTCCGGCGGCAGGCTCGGCGTCCGGGTCGGCGTCCAGCGGCGGCGCTGGGTCTTCTACCACCGTCGGCCTTCCCTCGGGAGAACAGTCATGGATCTAGGCTATAGAGGTCTGCGCGCCCCGACGGCCATGACGCTCCGCGAACCGGTGCCGTGCCGCGTCCGGCGAAGCCGCTGCCCGCTTGGTCCGGGGCTGGGGACCGGCCGGCCCCGCCCGTTTGACGGAGATGGCCGCTCTGCGGAGCGGTTAGCGACCATCTCCGGCAAACGGAGGAGTGCGCTGCCCACGATTTCGACCGCGTGACCTGTTCGGAGAACGCCCGCGGCTGGGGTAAGGTAAATCTCGTTGTTTCACTGGGGCAAAGTCCAGCACGCTGGCTGGCCCCACTGCGGCTGTAGCTCAATGGTAGAGCGCTAGCTTCCCAAGCTTGATACGCGGGTTCGATTCCCGTCAGCCGCTCCAATCCACTCCCGCGCTCCGCGCCGCTCCCAGGGCTCCTATTAGGTAGCTACCTGTATCGTCAGAAGTCAGGAACCTCTTCGGTTCCGCTACAGGAGCAATCATGGCTGACAAGTCCCCCCGTCAAGCAGCATCCAAGAAATCCGGCAAATCCATCAAGGAAAAGCGCGCTGACAAGAGGGCCGCTTCTGCGCCGGCCAGCTCCCTGGACAAGGTGACCGCCACAAAGACGGCGAGCCCCAAAAAGAAGTGACCGGTTCCTCGAACCACCTCACCCTCGGCATCCTCGCCAGCACACGCAAACCGGATGAACGACGCCTCCCCATCCACCCCTCGCACCTGGACCGCATCGCGCCGGAAATCCGGGAACAGCTGATCCTCGAGGAAGGCTACGGCGAGCGCTTCGGCCTTTCCGACGCCGAGCTCGCGCCCCTCGTGGGGCGCATCGCGCCGCGACAGCAGCTGCTGGCGGACGCCGACGTCGTCCTGCTGCCCAAGCCGCAGCCCGAGGACCTGGCCGAACTCCGGGACGGGCAGGTCCTCTGGGGCTGGCCGCACTGCGTCCAGGACCGGGCCATCACCCAGCTGGCGATCGACAAGAAGCTCACGCTCATCGCCTTCGAGGCCATGAACCACTGGGCCAGCGACGGCGGCTTCGGCCTGCATGTCTTCCACAAGAACAACGAACTCGCCGGCTACTGCTCCGTGCTGCACGCCCTGGCACTGACCGGTTCCACCGGAGACTACGGCCGCCGGCTGAGCGCCGTCGTGATCGGCTTCGGGGCCACCGCCCGCGGCGCCGTCACGGCGCTGAATGCCCACGGCGTCCACGATGTTCAGGTGCTGACCAACCGCGGGGTCGCCGCGGTTGGCTCGCCCATACACTCGGTCCGGATCGCGCAGTTCGACCACGACGACCAGGCACCCTTCCTGAGCGAGGTCATTACCGAGCGCGGGCGCGTGCCGTTGGCGCCGTTCCTCGCCGGCAGCGACATCGTGGTCAACTGCACGCTGCAGGACCCCAACGCGCCGCTGACCTACCTGCGCACCGAGGACCTGGCCGCCTTCCGGCCCGGCAGCCTGATCGTGGACGTGTCCTGCGACGAGGGCATGGGCTTCAGCTGGGCGAAAACCACCACCTTCGCCGAGCCGATGTTCCAGGTGGGCCACCACATCGACTACTACGCCGTGGACCACAGCCCGTCCTATCTGTGGAATTCCTCCAGCTGGGAAATCAGCGAGGCGTTGCTGCCGTTCCTCGAGACCGTGGTCGCCGGCCCCGGGGCCTGGGCGGAGAACGAGACCATCCGCCGCGCGATAGAAATCCGCGACGGCGTGGTCCTCAACCCGGACGTGCTGCAGTTCCAGCAGCGGGAGCCGGAGTTCCCCCACCGCCCCCTGGCGCCTTAGTACTGCCGCACCTCTCCCGGTTTTCCGCGACGAAAAAGGACAGCCGCTGCGTGGATCCACGCAGCGGCTGTCCTTTTTCGGTGCGGAAACCGGCGTGGAAACCGGTGCGGAAAAGCTAGGGCGTGGCGGCTGCCGGCCGCCCGCCATCGTTCCGGACGATCCGCAGCAGCCGGCGCCGGTCCTTCAGGTCCACCTTGAGCATGAGCTGCCCGCGCCGGGCGAGCACGACGCCGACAGTCGCGGCGGCCAGCATCGGCACGCCCCCGGAAACCAGGACAGCGGTGTGCGGGTTAGCGTGCTCGGCCAGCCAGCCCATCATTGGCCCGCCGATTGCCTGGCCGCCGATCAGCACCATGATGTACAGGCTCATGACCCGCCCGCGGATGGCCAGGTTGGAGCTGACCTGGACCAGCTGGTTGGCGGCGGTCAGGAACATCAGGCACCAGAACCCGGCCAGCACCATGGCCGCGCCGAACCACACCATCGACGGCGCCAGGGAAGCCAGGCACAGCATGAGCCCGTACATCCCGGCGCCCAGGACCACCGAGCGCAGCCGCAATGCTCGCCGCCGGGCCGAGGTGATGGCACCGGCCAGCGCACCGAGCGCCACGAGGGTGTTGAGCAGCCCGTAGCCGCCGGCACCGGCGTCGTACACGTGGTCGGCAAACGCGGCCAGCAGCACCGGCAGGCTCATCGCGAACACGGCGATGAACCCGGCCATCAGCCAGGGCCAGTAGATGGTGGGCTTGCTGAGCGCATAGTCCAGCCCTTCCCTCAGCATGCCCCGGCGCTTGGCGACCGGCGTGCTGACATGCAGCTGGTCCTTGCGCAGGCTCAGGAGCATGGCCACCGTGAAGCAGCAGGCCACCGCGTTGGCGGCAAAGGCCCAGCCCGCACCCACGGCGGTCAGCAGGATCCCGGCGATCGCTGGACCGATCAGGCCGCCGAGCTGGAAGATCGTGGAGTTCACGCTGATCGCGTTTCGCAGGTAGCCGGGGCCTACGAGTTCGTTGACGAACACCTGACGGGCCGGCTGGTCCAGCACTGTCACGAGGCCCAGCACCAGTGCGATCGCGTAGACGTGCCCCACCTCGATCCTCTGGCTGAGCGCCAGGACGGCAAGGGCCGCGGCCAACGCGGCTGCCACCGACTGGCACAGCATGAGGATCTTCCGCTTCGCGAAGCGGTCCGCCATCATGCCGGCCCACGGGCCGAGGAACAGGGACGGCAGGAACTGCAAGGCCACGGTGATGCCGACGGCGGTGACGGAACCGGAGAGCTGGAGCACCAGCCAGTCCTGGGCGATCCGCTGCATCCAGAGCGCAATCACGGCGACGAAGTGCCCGATCGCGAAGATGCGGAAGTTGCGGACCTTCAGCGAAATGAATGTGTGGCGCCAGGGCAGGCGCTCGTTGACGACGGCGAGTGGTTGGGTGATGGTGTCCGGCAGGGAAGCTGCGTTCGCCTCTAGCGGCGGAGGGGGTGCCACGGAAAAGTCCTCAAATGAGCGGGTGAGCGGGATGGACTTAACGCTAGGCTGGCCCCAAGAGATTATGGAAGCCTATTCCAGGCATAACTCGCATTACAAAACGCAATGCGGTGTTTGCTGAACCCGATCCGGGAGACCCCGATGTTCGAACCCGCCCAGCTCCGCTCGTTCCTGGCCGTGGCCGAAACCTTGAGTTTTACCAAGGCCGCGGAACGCCTTGGCCTGGCCCAACCCACCGTCAGCCAGCACGTCCGCAAGCTGGAGGCCGCCGCCAAGCGGGTGCTGATTGCCCGGGACACCCGGGATGTGCGTTTGACCGACAACGGCGATGCCATGGCCGGGTTCGCCCGAAGCATCCTCTCCGCGCACGACTCCGCCGCCCGCTATTTCTCCGGATCCGCCATGCGCGGGCGCCTGCGCTTCGGCACGGCCGACGATCTCGCCATCACCGGGCTGCCCCGCATCCTCCGGGAGTTCCGGCAGATCTACCCGCAGATCAACCTCGAGCTGACGGTGGGCCAGAGCGACCAGCTCTACAAGCGCCTCAACGCCGGTCAGCTGGACCTCGTCTTCGTGAAATGGGTGGCGGGGGCCAAAGACGGGACCGTGGTCCAGCAGGACGCCTTCGCCTGGGTCGGCCTGGAGCAGACCGCGCTGGATCCGGCCGATCCTGTTCCGCTGATCGCCTATCCCTCCCCCAGCCTGAGCCGGAAGCTGGCGATCGACGCCCTTGAGGCCACGGGCCGCACCTGGCGGATCACCTGCACCACGCGGCAGATCAGCGGCGTGCTGGCCGCCGTCCGGGCCGGCATTGGGGTGGCGGTCATGCCTTCCTCCCTGGTGCCGGAGGACTTGAAAATCATCACCCGCCGCTTCGATCTGCCGCCCGTGGGCGACGTCGATTTCACGCTCATCCGCAACCCGCTGGCCAATACCGAGGTGATCGATGCCCTCACGCAGGCGATCGTTGGCCGGACCCTGAAGCGCCCGGCCTGAAGCGCCCGGCCTGAAGCGCCCGGCCTGCTGCCCTGGCGGGCCGCGTCCCGGCGCGGATCCTTCCACGGTACTTACGGGACGGACTACCCGGACGGGAGCAGTACTTACTTGACCATTGAACGGTGCAGGTACTTCATCTATCCTGTCACTACTTACGATCAACCGTTCGAGGTCAAGAAGTGGCCCGCGACAACGATTCGAAAAACGAACGCTGTCCGTCGCTGATGCCGTGTGGCTGGCGCCGGAGCGTTCGGGATAGGCCGCCAATGATGCCAGCCATTAACCACCCCCGATTGTCCACTCCCCACGCGCCCAAGGCCGCCCGTCCGGGAACCGCGCCGGCGCACCCCGCAGCGGCCATGCACCACCCGGGCACAGCATTGCACTCCAGCCTTGGCCACCGGGACATTCACCCGGCCACCCTGGCGGATTCCGACTATGTTGCCAGTCCGTTCTGCGAACACTGCGGCACGGACGAGTTCATTTACCTGGAGACCTTCGTCCCGGCCACGCACCGAAGGGACGGCTCCGTCAGCAAGCTCGGCGAAGTCACCTACTTCTGCTCGGGCTGCGATGACTTTTCCGCCCACGCGGTCCCGGCTTCGTGGGCGCCGCCGGGCTGGTACTTCGGCTAAGCGGCACGGCGTCTAACGCCCCGGCGCTCGGCGCCGTCACTGCCACTTACACTGCCACCACCGCTGCCGCCGCCACTGACACTGCGCAGCGCGGCCCCCTTTAACGCCGTCGCCGCCGTGCCGCACCTGACGGTGCCTGCACGGCGGCGATGGCGTTTTAGCACGCCCGGGCTAGACGACTAACTGCCTAGATAAGGGCGTCCGAGATGTGGTTGGGCGTCCCGAATCGGTGCGCCGTGATGCTGATGGCCTGCTCGTGCAGGAACGGCAGCAGCTCCACGCGTCCGGCTTCCGTGACGGGGTGGACATACACCGCCAGGTCCGGACGGCCGCCCGTGGCCTCGGACAGTGCCTTGGCGTCCCCGCCGATCAGCCGGATCCGGGCGCCGGAAAGCTTGCCCGCCGCGGCGAGCGTGCCGGCGGAAGCGAGCCATTCGGCGTCGTTCTCAACAGTGGCGGCGATGCCAAGCCCGGACAGGACCGCGCGCAGCTGGGCGGGCAGTTCGACGGCGGTGGAGATCGTCAGGTCGGACCCGGCCAGGACGCCCGCGGCGACGGTCCGGACCAGGCCTGCCAGCGGCTCGCCTTCCGAGAGGCGGACGGTGACGGGCAGGGCACGGTAGCGGAACACGTTGCGCTCCGCGCTCAGGCCCGAGACGTCCTTCGCGGTGCCGAACTCTTCGGCCCAGGCACGGGCGTCGGAGGCGAGCGCGCGCTGCAGCGGTGCGAGTTCGTCGGCTGTCAGGAAGCCCTTGGCCGCGTCCTCGATCCGGCGGACGCCGGAGTGGGCGGGAGCAGTGCCCGGCGTGCCGGCGGCGGTGCTGGGCTTGCTGACCCATTCGCCGAGGCCGACGAGGTAGTTCGGCCCGCCGGCCTTGGTGCCGGCGCCGACGGCGGATTTCTTCCAGCCGCCGAAGGGCTGGCGCTGGACGATCGCGCCGGTGATGCCGCGGTTGACGTAGAGGTTGCCGGCCTGGATGGTGTCCAGCCAGATCCCCAGCTCATCGGTGTTCAGCGAGTGCAGGCCCGCGGTGAGACCGTATTCGATCTGGTTCTGGATCGCGATGGCCTCCTCGAGGGTCTCTGCCGTCATGACGCCCAGGACCGGGCCGAAGAACTCGGTGAGGTGGAAGTAGGATCCGCGGCGGACGCCTGAGCGCACGCCGGGGCTCCAGAGCTTGCCCGTATCATCGAGCTTCCGCGGCTCAACGGCCCAGGTCTCGCCCTCGCCGAGGGTGGTGAGGGCGTTCAGGAGCTTGCCCTTGGCGGGCTCGATGATCGGGCCCATCTGGCTCGCCGGATCCTCCGGGTAGCCGACCTTCAAGGAGGTGACGGCGTCGATCAGCTGGTTGTGGAAACGCTTCGATTTCGCCACGGAGCCGACGAGGATCACCAGCGAGGCGGCGGAGCACTTCTGGCCGGCGTGGCCGAACGCGGAGTACGCGACGTCCTTGGCCGCGAGGTCCAGGTCCGCGCTCGGGGTGACGATGATGGCGTTCTTGCCGCTGGTCTCGGCCAGCAGGGGCAGGTCCTTGCGGAAGGAGCGGAACAGCTCGGCGGTCTCGTAGCCGCCAGTCAGGATGACGCGGTCCACGGCCGGGTGGGAAATCAGCTGCTGGCCCAGTTCCCGCTCGCCCAGCTGGACCATGGTGAGGACGTCGCGGGGAACGCCGGCCTCCCAGAGGGCCTCGATCATGACCGCGCCGCTGCGGCGGGCCTGCTTGGCGGGCTTGATCACGACGGCGGAGCCGGCGGCGAGGGCGGCCAGGGTGGAGCCGGCCGGGATGGCGACCGGGAAATTCCAGGGCGGCGYCACGACGGTGAGCTTGGCCGGAACGAAGGTGGCGCCGTCGACGTCGTCGAGTTTGCGGGCGGACTCGGCGTAGTAGTGCGCGAAGTCCACTGCCTCGCTGACCTCGGGGTCGCCCTGGTCGATCGTCTTGCCGGTCTCGGATGCCATGACCTCGAGGAGGTCCGCGCGGCGGGCCTCGAGAACGTCGCCGGCGCGGTGCAGGATTTCGGCGCGCTCGGCGCCGGAGAGTGCGCCCCAGGCCTTGCCCTTCTCGACGGCGGTGTCGATGACCGTGTTCAGGGTTGCGGCATCGTTGATCGTGGCGGCCTCGACGGCGGCGTTGCCCAGAGCCGACGTAGCCACGCGGCCCAGGATGGCGCGGCCCCAGTCGCGGTTCACGGGCAGCGACGGATCAGTGTCCGCGGTGTTCTCGAAGGAGTCGTGCGGCAGCGGCGCGGCCGGGAGGGCGCGGTTCTGCAGGCGGTTCGGGGCCGGGACCACGTCGTCGAGCTTGACGAGCGAGGCGAGGAAGCGCCGCTTCTCACGCTCGAAGAGGGACTCGTTTTCGCTGAGTTCGAAGACGGCGGACATGAAGTTGTCCTGGCTGGCGCCCTCTTCGAGGCGGCGGATCAGGTAGGCGATCGCGACGTCGAACTCGGCGGGATGGACCACGGGCGTGTAGAGCAGGAGGGAGCCGACGTCCTTCTTGACGGCTTCGGCCTGGCCCTGGGCCATGCCGAGCAGCATCTCGAATTCGATGCCGGACTCCACGCCGCGCTGCTTGGCCAGGAGCCAGGCGAAGGCGATGTCGAAGAGGTTGTGGCCGGCGACGCCGATCCGGATGTTGCGGATCCGGTCCGGGTGCAGCGAGTAGTTGATGACCCGCTTGTAGTTGGTGTCCGAGTCCTGCTTGGTGTTCCAGGTGGCGAGCGGCCAGTCATGCAGGGAGGCTTCGACCTGCTCCATCGGCAGGTTGGCGCCCTTGACGACGCGGACCTTGATGGCGGCGCCGCCGTCGGCGCGGCGGGCGGCGGCCCAGTCCTGCAGGCGGATCATGGCGGACAGGGCATCCGGGAGGTAGGCCTGGAGCACGATGCCGGCCTCAAGGTTCTTGAACTCGGGCTTGTCCAGGATCCGGGTGAAGACCGCGATGGTCATGTCCAGGTCCTTGTATTCCTCCATGTCCAGATTGATGAACTTCGCCTTCTGCCCGGCGGCGGCGTAGGAGGCGGCGCGGGTGAAGAGCGGGGTGAGCTTCTCCACGACGTGCTCCACGGCCTCGTCGAAGGCCCACGCGGAATGCGGCGCCACTGTGGAGGAGACCTTGATCGAGACGTAGTCGACGTCGGGCCGGGACAGCAGGGTGTGCGTGCCCTCGAGCCGGCGGGAGGCCTCGTGCTCGCCGAGGACTGCCTCGCCAAGGAGGTTGACGTTGAGCTTGATGCCGTCCTTGCGAATCTTGGCGATGGCCGGACCCAGCTTGGCGTCGGTGGCGTCGACAATGAGGTGGCCGACCATTTCACGCAGCACCCGGCGGGCGACCGGGATGACGACCTGGGGCAGGACCGGGGCCATCGTGCCGCCGAGGCGGACCGCGCTGCGCATGTGCCAGGGCAGGAACGCCGGGACCTTGGGGGCCAGTGCGGCGAGGTTGCGGGCGGCGACCTGCAGGTCTTCGGGACGGACGACGCCGTCGACGAAGCCGACCGTGAAGTCCAGGCCGTTGGGGTCCTTCAGGACCCCGGCGAGCTGCTCGGCCGAGGCGTCGACGGGCACCTTTGCGGCTTCGGTGAGCCAGTGGCGCACCAGCGCGATGGTGTCCTCGGCGAGGGCTGCGGCCTCAAGGACCGAAGAGCCTTCCGAAACGGCGGCGTGCGTGGCTTCGTTGCCTGCGGCGCTGCCTGCTGCGTTTCCGGTGATTGCGCCGGGCTCCGTGGAGATGTTGGTCATGGCTGGAACTCGTTCTTTCTCAAAATGTGGACCTCTTATGAATCAGTATGCGACCGGATTTTCATAAGATAAAGCGAAGTTTTCTGAGCAATACCGGTTAGAAAAACCGAAGCTTTGTTTTCCCGCCCGAACGTTCGGAAACCACCCCGAAACCTTAAAAACCCGTTGCGCTATCACTTCAGGGCCTTAAGACGTGTGAAGCACCGGGAATGGGAGCCATAAGTGATAGCGCAACGGGGAGGTGGGGTGGTTACGGCAGGGGGCGGTGCATCTCCACGATCTCCTCGTGCCGCGGGCTGTCCGGGTTCATTAGCGAGTTCTTGCGGCCGTAGCTGAAGTAGATGATCAGGCCGATCACGAGCCAGACGCCGAACCGCAGCCAGGTCTCCCAGTGCAGCTGGAACATCAGGAACAGCGAGGCAAACACACCGAACGCCGGAACCAGCGGCATCAGCGGCAGGCGGAAGGTCCGCGGGGCGTCGGGTTTCTTGTAGCGGAACACGATCACCGACACGCAGACGACGACGAACGCGGCCAGGATGCCGATATTGGTCAGGTCTGCCACGGCCTTGATCGGGAGGATGCCTGCCAGGACTGCGGCCCCGAGACCGGCAATCCAGGTCACGCGCTGCGGTGTGCCGTGCTGGTCCGTCTTTGAGAACCAGCCGGGCAGCAGGCCGTCGCGGCTCATCGAGAACCAGACGCGGGTGACGCCGAGGAGGAAGGTCAGCATCACCGTGAGGATGGACAGGACGGCGAAGACGGAGATGATCGTCGCGATCACCGGCAGCCCGACGCTGTTGAACGCGGAGGCGAAGCCGGCCTTGGGGTCGATCTCCGTGAAGTTCTGCATGCCGGTGAGCACCAGGGTGGCTGCGACATAGAGCAGCATGGCGATGATCAGCGAGAGGATGATCGCCTTCGGCATGTGCTTCTTGCCGTCGGTGGCCTCCTCCGCGGCGGTACTCATGGCGTCGTAGCCGAACACCGCGAAGAACACCGTGGCGGAACCGGCGACCACGGGACCGAAGCCGCTGGGGAAGAACGGGTTGTAGTTGTTGGTGTTTACGTAGAAGACGCCCAGGCCGATGATGAACAGGATCAGCAACACCTTGATGCCGACGGCGATCAGCTCGAAGCGTCCAAAGGTCTTGGTGCCGCGGGAGAGGATCCAAGTCACCAGCAGGCAGACGAGGATCGCGGGAAGGTTGATGATGCCGCCCGTGCCCTCATCCGGCGTCGAGGTCATCCAGGCGGGCATATGGATACCGACGCCGGAGAGGAACGCGTCGAAGTAGCCCGAGATGCCGATGGCCACCACGGCCACGATGGCGATGTACTCCAGCAGCAGGTCCCAGCCGATAAACCAGCCGATTATCTCGCCGAGGGCAACGTAGCCGTACGTGTAGGCCGAGCCTGCCCGCGGGATCATGCCGGCGAACTCGGCGTAGGACAGCGCCGCGGCGGCGGATGCCAGGCCGGCAATCAGGAATGAGATGAGCACGGCCGGGCCGACTCCGGGCTCGGTCTCGCTGCCGTGGGCCACCAAGCCCGCCAAAGAGAAGATGCCGACACCGATAATGCCGCCGACGCCGATGGCCGTTAACTGCCAGAGCCCCAGGCTCTTGTGCAATCCGCTGTGCTTGTTTTCTTCTTCAATGTCGTCGATGGGCTTGCGCCGCATGATCGACTGTGCCGAATCCTGTGTAGCCATCAGGGCCTCCTGCTTAGGTGTGATGCCCATCAATCCACCCTGTGATGGGCGTTACCGAGTGACAACAGTATGCAAGGCTGATTGCATTAGATAAAGTGAATTCTCTTAACGAATAACCATCAGAATTCACAAAGGAATAGCGATGCTTGACGTCCGGCGTTTGCGACTGTTGCGCGAACTGAAGATCCGGGGCACGTTGGCCGAAGTGGCCGAAGCGCTCCAGTACAGCCCGTCGTCAGTCTCACAGCAGCTGGCCCTCCTTGAGAAGGAGGCCGGAGTGGAGCTCCTGCGCAAGACCGGGCGCCGGGTGCAGCTGACGCCCCAGGCCGAAGTCCTGGTGGCCCACACCTCCCAGCTCCTGGAGACCCTGGAGCAGGCGGAGGCGGACCTGGCCGCGTCGCTGACCACGGTCACAGGTACAGTGCGGATTGCGGTCTTCCAGTCCGCCGCGCTGGCACTGATGCCGGACACCCTGACCAGGATGTCCTCCAGCTACCCGGAAGTCCGGGTGGAAATGACCCAGCGGGAACCGGAGACCGCCCTTCACGAGACATGGGCCCGCGACTTCGACCTTGTGATCGCGGAGCAGTACCCGGGCCATGCCGCCCCGCACTACGCCGAACTGGACCGCGTGGCCCTGACCCGCGACGCCATCCGGCTCGCCGTTCCGCCCGCTTCGACCGGGCGCGACGCCATCAGGACGCTGGCCGATACCGCCGGGCTGCCCTGGGTGATGGAACCGCGCGGAGCGGCCTCCCGGCACTGGGCCGAGCAAGCCTGCCGGAGCGCCGGCTTCGAGCCCGACGTCCGCTTTGAAACCGCCGACCTGCAGGCCCAGATCCGGCTGATCGAATCGGGAAATGCGGTGGCCCTGATGCCCGACCTCGTGTGGACCGGCCGTGGCACCAGCGCGCAGCTCCTGGACCTGCCCGGGAATCCGCACCGGACAGTGTTCACCTCGGTGCGGCGATCGAGTGCCAGGCGGCCCGCCCTGCTGGCAGCACGCGAAATCCTGGCGGTAACGGCGGCATCAATCGTGCCGGCGGCCGCTGCCGGCGCCCTCGATCCGGCCCACGAGGACCGGCCCGCGTGACTGCCAGCATGGTTGCACGCGCGGACAGGCCCGCGCGTGTGCGGTGGGCCACAGCGCGTGCGGTGGCCCCGCGTTAGACTGGTGACGTTATGAATCGCACAATATTCAAATCCAAGATCCACCGCGCGACGGTCACGCACGCGGACCTTCACTATGTCGGTTCCGTCACCGTGGACCTGGATCTGCTGGAAGCGGCCGACATCCTTCCCGGGGAGCTCGTGGCGATTGTCGACGTCACGAACGGCGCCCGGCTTGAGACTTACACGATTGCCGGCGAGCGCGGTTCCGGCGTGATCGGCATCAACGGCGCCGCCGCCCACCTGATGCACGAGAACGACATCGTCATCCTCATTACCTACGCCCAGATGACCACGGAAGAGGCGAAGGCGTACAACCCCAAGGTGGTCCACGTTGATCAGGACAACAAGATTGTCCAGATCGGCAACGACCCTGCGGAGGGCATGACCCCGGGCCTCCTGCGACCGCCGCACTCGCTCAATAACGCCGCGCTCAACTAGCGGCAGCCGCCCCACCCCCGCCTCCCGAGCGCCGCAGCAGGCGTGCGCAAGGCGCGGCAGCACGCCGTCGTGCGTAATAGGACGGTCTGCGGAATAAAGCTGATTACTCTGGAACGGTGACCCTTACCCGCTGCCCTCCCGCCCCGCTGCGGAGAACCGCGTGCTAGGGGTATTGGCAGGGTTCTTTGTGGTCTGGGTCATCATCCTGGTCGGCATGTTCGTAGGCCGGCGCAACATCCTGGGCGAGAACGCGCGCTCCGTCCTCAGCGCCCTGACGTTCTTCGTCGCCAGCCCCGCCCTGCTCTTCGAGACCCTCAGCAAGGCGAAACTCCACGACGTCTTTGCCGCACCGCTGCTCGTGACGGCAGTCGGTGCGGTGACGACGGCGGTCCTGTTCTTCGGCATTGTGCGCTTCGCCCTCAAGCGGCCCGTGCCGGAAGCCCTCATCGCCTCCATGAGCGCGTCCCTGGCCAACTCGGCCAACCTCGGCATTCCCATCGCCGTCTTCGTGCTCGGCGATGCCAGCTATGTGGCACCCCTGCTCATCTTCCAGCTGGCCTTCTTCACGCCCCTGTTCCTCATGGCATTGGATGCCACCACCAGCTCGCACCGCACCACGCCGCTGGGGTTCGTGCTCATGATCCTGCGGAACCCGATGATCGTGGGGTCCGGGCTGGGTCTGGTCGTGGCCGGAACCGGCTGGCAGGTACCGCCGCTGATCATGGAGCCCATCCACCTGATCGGCGGGGCCGCCATCCCGGCCATGCTGATCGCCTTCGGCATGAGCCTGAACGGCTCCAAGCCGCTGCAGGCGGCGGCCGGCCGCCGGCTGGACACGCTGCTGGCGAGCTGCTTCAAGCTCATTGTCCACCCGCTGGTGGCCTACCTGTTTGCCCGCTTTGTCCTCGGCATGCAGGAGCAGGCGCTGTTCGCCGCCGTCGTCACGGCAGCCCTGCCCACTGCCCAAAACGTGTTTGTTGCGGCCAGCCGCTACCGCACCGGCGTCACAGTAGCCAAGGACACCGTGTTGATCACTACGGTGGTAGCTGTCCCGGCCATGATCGGCGTGGCCCTGCTGCTGGCCTGACCCGTCTGGCCTGACCTATCTGGGCGGGCCGGGACCACACCCCGGAGGAGGAACCCTTGAAGACAACTTTGGACACCGTGGTCATCGGCGGCGGAGCGATGGGCTCCGCCGCCGCGTGGGCGCTGGCCCGGCGCGGCCGGGACGTGACCCTGCTGGAGCAGTTCGGGCCCGGCCACCGCAACGGGGCTTCCCACGGCACAACCCGGAACTTCAACCCCGGCTACGCGGATCGCGACTACGTGGCCATGCTGGCCGAGGCGGCACGGCTGTGGCGCGAGCTGGAAACGGACTCCGGCGCGCGGCTGCTGGCGCGCACCGGCGTCGTGAACCACGGCGCCGATCCGCGGCTGCCCGAGGTCCGGAATGCGCTGCTTGCCGCCGGGCTCCGGGCGGAGTTCCTCTCCGCCGAGGAAGCCGCCGAGCGCTGGCGGGGCATCCGGTTCGAGACGCGCGTGCTGCACATGGCGGACGGCGGCCAGCTGAACCCGGACGCCGCGTTGCCGGCGCTGCAGCGCCTCGCCGCCGGCCTCGGGGCCGAGATCCGCCATCATGTGAAGGTCCTGGAGCTGGAAGTGCTCGACGACGGCGTCCGGCTCACCGTGGAGTCCGGCGGCCGCACGGAGGTGCTCTCCGCCAGGCAGGCCGTTGTCACCGCCGGCGGCTGGACCACGAAGCTGCTGGCCGGCGTTTTGCCCCTCCCCCGGCTGACGGTCACCCAGGAACAGCCCGCGCACTTCGCCATCGCAGACGACGGCGCCGTGTGGCCGGGGTTCAACCACATGCCCGGCCGCGGGGATGCGTACGCGTACTGGCGGTCCCCCGTCTATGGCATGTCAACGCCGGGCGAGGGCATCAAGGCCGGATGGCACGGTGTGGGCCCGGTGGTGGACCCGGACCGGCGGACGTTCGCTCCGGAGCCCGAACAGCGGGCAGCCCTGCAGCGCTACGCCCGGGACTGGCTGCCCGGCGTCGACCCCGACTCCCTCACCGACATCAGCTGCACCTACACAACCACAGTGGATGAGAACTTTGTCCTGGACCGGATCGGCCCGGTTGTCATCGGCGCCGGCTTCTCCGGCCACGGGTTCAAGTTCACGCCGGCCGTGGGCAGGATCCTGGCCGACCTCGCCACCGGCGACGGCGGTGCGCCGGCCATCTTCTCGGCCTCCCGCCCCCGCCCCTGACGTCCCGCCCGGAGCAACGCCGGTAGGCTGGGACCGGTCTTAAGCCGCCCCACAGGCACCAGGGGCACCAGCATGAAGTGGGGAAGAATTGCTCAGCACCAAATCAGGCAGCGCCCAGTCCAACAGCACGCCATCAACAAGTGCCCGCAGCCGGACGATGGGCCCCGTCGACTGGATGGCCCGGGGCCTGGCCGGCCTGCTGCTGGTGGCGACCTCAGCGTGCGCCGGTCCCGGGGCAGTCCCCACGGCCGCTGGTGCCGGCGTTCGCCCCGGCGTGACGGCTGCCCCAGCCACTGCGTCAGCGGGCACGGACAGCGCCCCGCTGGATCCGGACACCACACCCGGTGTCGGTGTTCCCGGCGTCGGCGCCCCGCACCAGCTGCCAGCCTTTGCGAGCAAAGCCCTCGAGGTGCTGGCGACGCTGCCCGTCAAGGGCCGCGCACCCAAGACGGGCTATTCGCGCGAGCAGTTCGGCCCGGCCTGGTCCGACGTCGACCACAACGGCTGCGACACCCGCAATGACGTGCTCCGCCGCGACCTCACCGCCCTCGCGCTCAGGCCCGGGACGCGGGACTGCGTGGTGCTCTCCGGCGTTCTGGCCGACCCCTACACGGCCGCCGCCATCAACTTCCTGCGCGGCAACGCCACCAGCACCGCGGTCCAGATCGACCATGTCGTGGCCCTCAGCGACGCCTGGCAGAAGGGCGCGCAGCAGCTCAGTCCGGCACAGCGGCTAACCTTCGCCAACGACCCCCTGAACCTGCTGGCGGTGGACGGCCCGGCCAACCAAAGCAAGAGCGACGGCGACGCCGCCACCTGGCTGCCGCCGAACAAGTCCTACCGCTGCAACTACGTCGCCCGCCAGATTTCAGTGAAATCCGTCTACGGGCTCTGGGTGACCCAAGCCGAGCACGATGCCATGGCCCGGGTCCTCTCCGACTGCCCGGACGCCCTGGCCCCCACTAACCAGCAGACCTCCGCTCCAGGCCAGGCCGCGCAGGCACCGCCCGCACAGCAGCCCGCCCCGGCGCAGGTCCAGATGGCCCCCGCCCCCGCAGCACCTGCGGCGGTGACCTACGCGAACTGCGCCGCGGTCCGCGCCGCCGGCGCGGCGCCCATCCACGTCGGCCAGCCGGGGTACAGCGGCAAGCTGGACGGCGACGGGGACGGCGTCGGCTGCGAGTAGTGGCGGCCGGCCCTGCGTCCGGTCATTTCCGGTGGCGGTCAGTTCTTCTGGTGCTCGTGCAGGAGCCGGGCGCAGCGGATGAAGCCCAGGTGCGAATAGGCCTGGGGATGGTTGCCCAGGTGGGTTTCCGTGCCGGGATCGTATTCTTCCGGCAGCAGCCCCGTGGGACCGAACAGGTTCACCAACTGGTCGAAGAGGTCCCATGCCTCCTCGATCCGGCCGACGGCGATGTAGGCCTCGATCAGCCACGTGGTGCAGATGTGGAAGCCGCCCTCCAGGCCGGGCAGGCCGTCGTCGTACCGGTAGCGGAAAACGGTGGGCCCCACCCGCAGTTCCCGTTCCACCGCCGTGACGGTGGCCAGGAAGCGGGGGTCGTTGACGTCCAGCAGGCCGGAGAGGCCGATGTGCAGCACGGCCGCGTCCAGGTCCGGGCTGTCGTAGGCCACGGTGTAGGAGGACGCCGACTCGTCCCAGCCTTCGCGCAGGACTTCCTGCCGGATTCTCGCCGCTGTGGGCTCCCAGTCCGGCAGCGGTTCCCGGCCATGCCGGGCGGCCGTGCGCAGCGCCCGGTCGAGCGCCACCCAGCACATCACCTTCGTGTAGACATGGTGCCGCGGCGCCCGTCTGGCCTCCCAGATGCCGTGGTCCGCCTCATGCCAGCGGGCCAGCACGGCCGAGGCCATCTGGACCAGCAGTTCCCAGTGGTCATCTGAGAGCACGCCCTGGCGGGCGCTGAGGGCATGAATCAGCTCGGCAATCGGGCCAAACACATCCAGCTGCACCTGGTGGTCGGCAGCATTCCCGATCCGGACCGGGCGGGACCCCGCGTAGCCGGGCAGGCTCTCGATGATGGCCTCGGTGGACAGCGGCGCCCCGGTCACCGAGTAGAGCGGATGCAGCCACTCCGGGCCCGGGGCGTGGGCCAGGATCCGGCCCAGCCAGGCCAGGAAGCCCTCGGCCTCGGCGGTGGAGCCCAGGTCCACGAGGGCGTTGACGGTCATGGACCCGTCCCGTAGCCAGCAGTACCGGTAGTCCCAGTTCCGCGTGCCGCCGATACCCTCCGGCAGTGAGGTGGTGGGCGCGGCCAGCACGGCGCCGGTGGGTTCGTGGACCAGGGCCCGCAGCACCAGCGCGGACCGGCGGACCAGCGACGGCTTAACGCCCGGCAGTTGCAGCTCGTGGACCCAGCGCCGGGAATGAAGGGCGACGGCGGCGCGACGCCCGGTCTCATCCTCGGGCACCGCCGGCTGGAGTTCCGTGTCGCCGCAGCGCAGGTTGAGGACCACGGGCCCGTCCCGCAGGTCGACGTCGGCCGTGGCGGTGGCGTGCCGGCCGTCCGAGGTGATGGAAAAGGCCACCCCGGGCGCCCGAAGGGCGATGGGGTCCGCGGTGCCGACGACGTGCAGTTCCGGCCCGCGCGCCTCCATGCTGAACGGCGCATTCGCGTAGTCCGGCCGTGGCGCGAAGACGATTCTCGCCGTGCCGGTGCCGGAGAGGACCCGGACCAGGCTGGTGATGCCTTCCGGGGCCGGCTCCAGGTAGTCCGTCACGGTGACGTCGGCCCAGCGGGTTTCGACGATCATGGTGCTGTCCACGTAGCGCTGGCCCAGGACCTGGGAGGACTTCACCGGTTCCACGGAGAAGTGGCCGGCCGCATCGCCGCCGAGGAGATGGGCAAACAGCGACCCCGAGTCCGGCAGCGGGTGGCTCATCCAGCAGATCTTCGCGTCCGGCGTGATCAGGGCGGTGGAGGAGCCGTTGCCGATCATGGAGTGCCGTTCCAGGCCCACGGCGTCCTCGCCGAAAAGCCACGCCCGCCGCAGTTCGAACAGGATCGCCAGGACCCGGGCAAACGACTCCGTGTCCCGGAGCCTGTGGTTCGCCACGCTGGGCCCCTCCCCCACGCGCAGCGCCATGTCCGGTCCGCGCAGCGTTGCCATGGCCAGCTCATCGCTGGACGCGTCGCCGGCGTAGAGGGCGGCACTGACGCCGAGCACGGAGCGCAGGTGCTCCATGGCCGCAGCCTTGGACGGTTCGACGACCGAAAGGTCCAGCACTGAGCCGTCCACGATGAAGTGGAGCCCAAGGTCCTGGGCGATGTGCGAGGCCTTCCCGGTGGCCAGGGCAACGATGTCCGGCGCCGCGGACCGCGTGTGGACGGACACCGCGACGGGTTTGCGTTCGATGCTGATGCCCCGGTACGCGCCGACCGTTTCGGCGAGTGCCTGGTGGGCCTGCTGGAGCACGGACTCCGTGGCCAGCGAGAGGCTGTGGGCGTAGCCCATGTCGAACTCGGCACCGTGCGAGCCCACCAGATGTACCTCGGCGGGCAGGCGTGAGACTGCTGCGAGGTCGCGGAGGGACCGGCCGGAAATGACGGCGGCGTGCGTATTGGGCAGGGCGGCGAGCGCGCGGAGGGCGATCGCGGCGCTGGCCAGCGGCAGGGTCTCGGTCGAGATCCCTTCCGCCGCGCAGAGGGTTCCGCCATAGTTGCACGCCACCAGTAGCCCCGGGGTGCGGGCCAGGATCTTGRGCTCAGCCAGCAGTTGCGGCGTCAGCCCGTCGTCGGCGGCGTCAGTCTGCACGAAGGCCCGGAGCACGCCCAGCGGGAGGGACTTGGTCAGGAGGGCAGAGTCAGCCAAGGACTGGTTGAGCGGAGTGGGCATGCGCGGAGTCCTTCGAATAGTCCCCAATGCTGCATGAGAATCGTCCTCGGGAGGGCGTAGTTCCAGTATCCTCCTGACCCAGTTTCGCCCGGGTGTCCCGGCGGTTGCAGGTATGTAACGTCTGCTGGCCGCCGGGAACAAAACAGTGCGTTGGGAGCTAGCTGTGCTCGGCGCCCGGAGCCGTGGCGACGCTCAGGACCAGGGTGTAGTCGTGCTCGGCGAGCGCGGTCTCGATCCCGGCGATGAAGGCCGGGAAGAACGGGTCGGTTCCCAGCAGGGAAGGGTCCCGGGCCACCACCAGGCCCAGCGCATAGGCCTTTGCTGAGGACAGTCCTTTCACCCGGAGGCTCGGCTTCCAGCCGAGGTCCTTGGCCACCCTGAGGATGCGCTCCCGGGTGTCCGGGCTCACCCCGGGCTGGCCGTTGAGGGCGTAGGCACGGCACCCTTGCTGACGCCGGCCGCGTGGGCGACGTCCGGTTCAGTTGCTGCTTGTCAAGGATGGGCACTGCGCAGCCCCGGCCCGGCCGGCATCGGAGCAGCCGCCCCGCCACGCGTTTCAGCAGTTGGCTGGCCTGTATTCGTAGGTTCCCGCATCGGCCGCGCCACCGCCCTGGCAGTCGGTCTTTTGGTTGGCCGACCGCCCGTCCAGATCCATGGGGAACGGGCTGATCCCGGCCCGGTCAATGGCCGGGCTCACGCCCGAAAGGTGGAGATCGGCGGGTGCATTCACAAAGTCGGCCGGTTCGGTGGTGGAGGTGGCGCTGGGAACGATGTTGATGGGGCCGTTGAGGACGTTCCCTTGCTCCGTCCAGCCAGAGCTGTCCATCCACAGCGCGTTGCGGGCGGCTACCAGGATGTTTCCCCGGATGACGGTGGAAGCCGGGCATGACGCGTGGCAGACAAAGGCCTGGGAGTCCGGGCCGTCCAGCCATACGGTGTTGTATTCGAACGTGGTGCCGTTGGTCGGGCCGAAGGACGACGTCCTGCCGCGCGCAATCAGCCCCATGGCCTGGGAACAATTGGGGCCGCAGGTGGATCGGACGAGGTTGTAGCTAAAGGTGTTGCCGTCGGCAGTTCCGCCCCTTCCGCGCCCCAGTTCGGAGAAGACGTTGTTATCCACGGCCACGTTGTGGTGGATCCTGTTCCGGTTGCCGTTGAAGATTTCGAACGCGCTGCCGTCGTGGCCAAAGTCGTAGGACAACGCGGTGGAACCGGTGATGGTGTTGCCGGAGAACTCATTGTCGCTCCCGTTGACCAGGAAGCCGAAGGCACCCGAATCATCGGTGCACTTCACGGCTGTCGCGGTGCCGCACCGCTCCCCCTGGGTGTTGACGTTCATGATGCTGTTGTCAGCGAGTGTGTTGTTGGCGTAGCTGCCAAAGTCGGAGCCCTCGCTCACCTTGATACCCGCGGCGTTCTTGTCCGCGGCGGAATTCCGTATGGAACCGTGGTCGCCGTAGATGCTGAAGCCCGCATAGCCGCACGATTCCGTCCGCAAGCCGTCCACGGTGATGTAGTCGCCGTCGAGCCTGACGCAAGTACCCGCCAGCCCCCCGGTAACGACAGGCAGGTCGCCGCTTCCGTAGGCATTCAGGGTGATCCTGAGCCGGCTGGTGCCGCTGTTGCCGACCACAAGGCCCCCGGAAAAGACATCTCCGCGGCGAAAGCTGACTGAGTCCCCGGGCCGCAGAATGGTGGCGTTGACCATATCGAAGGTCGCCCAGGCCGATTGTGGCGATGTCCCATCGTTGGCGTCATTGCCGTCCGCGCCCACGTAATACGTGGCACCGACCGCCGCGGCCGGCGCGGATGCGCCGCCGAGCAATCCACCCAGGAACAGCAGGATGAGCAGCGTGGCGGCGGCTGTGGACTTGATCTTCATGGGTGCACCTGGGTTTTCGCCATGTATCCGCGGATCCGGGCACCACCGCCAACCGGCGGACCACGTCGGCACCCTGAGGGGCTTAACGCTAAGAGCGGGTCGGTGCTAAGTCAACGGACAAAGCTGCCCCTGGCAGAAATACAGCGAGAATGCCGCAGCGGCGCCGCCCACAGCGCCGGCCGCGGGCATCGTAATGTTCTTTTTTGCTACTTGACGTTCTTTATTGTGCGAATATGATAGCTAATTATGTGAGCTGCTTCACGCGACCCCGCATTATTTCAAAGGAGAAATTATGACCATGCACGAAGACGCACTGCTCCGGGCCTCCAGCCAAGGCGGGTGGGACCGGAGGACGCTGCTGAAGACATTCGGCGCCGGAGCAGTCGCGATGGCCGGCATTCCCCTGCTTACAGCCTGCACGGGCGGCAGCGCACCTGCCAGCAGCGGTGCCACGACGGCCACCTTCGGATCCGGCTCCTCGGACGAGGTCCCCAAGGCCGCTTACAAGGCGGTGACGGACGCTTTCCAGAAGAAGTCCGGCATCACGATCACCACCAACGTGGTGGCGCACAACGACTTCCAGAACAAAATCAACACCTACCTCCAGGGCAGCCCGGACGATTCCTTCACGTGGTTCGCCGGCTACCGCATGCAGTACTACGCCGGCAAGGGACTGCTCGCCCCGATCGACGACGTCTGGGAAAAGGTCGGCGGAAACTACTCCGACGCCCTGAAAAAGGCCTCGACGGGCGCCGACGGCAAGATGTACCTGATCCCGAACTACAACTACCCCTGGGGCTTCTTCTACCGGAAGAGCCTCTGGACGGAAAAGGGCTACACCGTCCCCACGACGTTCGATGAGCTGAAGACCCTCGCCGCCAAAATGAAGGCGGACGGCCTGATCCCGATTGAATTTGCGGACAAGGACGGCTGGCCCGCCATGGGCACCTTCGACTACCTGAACATGCGCCTGAACGGCTACCAGTTCCACATGGACCTCACCGCGCACCGGGAAAGCTGGGACCAGAAGAAGGTCAGCGATGTCTTCGACACCTGGAAGGCCCTGCTGCCGTACCAGAACCCGAACGCCCTCGGCATGACCTGGCAGGACTCGGCGAAGTCCCTCGCGGACAAGAAATCCGGCATGTACCTGCTCGGCTCCTTCCTCACCCAGCAGTACACGGACAAGGCAATCGCCGACGACATCGACTTCTTCCCCTTCCCCGAGGTCGCGATGGAAGGCCAGGACGCCATCGAGGCACCCATCGACGGCCTCCTGCTCTCCAAGAAGGGCGGCCAGAACCAGGCCGCGCGGGACTTCCTGGCCTACGTCGGCACCCCGGAGGGACAGGACGTGTACGCCTCGGTTGACTCGTCCAACATCGCCACCGCCAAGGGCGCTGATACGTCCAAGTTCACTCCGCTCAACAAGAAACTGGCCGAGGCCATCAGCGGTGCCAAGAACATCAGCCAGTTCTTCGACCGTGATGCCCTGCCCGCCATGGCCAACAACGTGATGATCCCGGCCCTGCAGTCCTTCATCAAGGACGGCACCGTCGATGTGAAGAACCTGGAAGCCCAGGCCAAGTCCCTGTACGCCGCCCAGTAGCGGCGTGCCTGGCCGCGCGTTTCGCACGCGCAATTTCCACAGCATTCCCCTCTGCATTTCCCAAGGCAAGGAATCTCCATGAGTGTCTCTACCAATCCGTCGGCGCGGGGGCGCAAGGCAGCCGCCGCCCCAGCGCGGCGGGTTCGGCGGCTGTCCGGCCGCGACAAACTGGTGCTCGGCTTGATGGTGGGCGTCCCCACGCTGATCCAGCTCGTATTGGTCTGGATCCCCACGCTCATGTCGGTCGGGCTGTCCTTCACCCGCTGGAACGGGCTGGAGCTGACCGACATCAAGCCCGCCGGCGTCGAGAACTACCAGTTCATCGCCCAGGATTACCCGCCGTTTTGGCCGGCCATGCAGCACAACGTGCTGTGGCTGGCGTTCCTGGCACTTGTCGCCACCCCGCTGGGGCTGCTGCTGGCTGTCCTCCTGGACCAGAACATCCGCGGCACGCGGATCTACCAGAGCATCTTCTTCGCACCGGTGATGCTGTCCCTGGCCCTGATCGGGATCATCTGGCAGCTGTTCTACAACCGTGACAGCGGCCTCTTGAACTTCGTCCTCGGCACGGCGGGCACGCCCCAGGCCGTCGACTGGTTCGGGGATTCCAGCGTCAACATCTGGGCTGCCCTCTTCGCCGCCACCTGGCGGCACGCCGGCTACGTCATGATCCTGTACTTGGCCGGGCTCAAGGGAGTGGATCCGACACTGCGGGAGGCGGCCCAGATTGACGGCGCCAACGCGGTCCAGACCTTCTTCCGGGTGATCTTCCCGGCCATGCGTCCGGTCAACGTCATCATCATCGTCATCACCGTTATCGAGTCCCTCCGGGCCTTCGACATCGTCTACGTGATCAACCGCGGCACAAACGGCCTGGAACTCATCAGCGCCCTGGTCATCCAGAACCTGGTGGGCGAGGGGCAGGTGATCGGCATCGGGTCGGCCCTGGCGGTCATCCTGCTCGTCATCTCGCTGATCCCCATCACGTTCTACCTGTCCCGCGC
Organism: Arthrobacter sp. P4_F10; assembly: GCF_056401435.1. Taxonomy (NCBI): domain Bacteria; kingdom Bacillati; phylum Actinomycetota; class Actinomycetes; order Micrococcales; family Micrococcaceae; genus Arthrobacter; species Arthrobacter sp. P4_F10. The sequence goes on along the minus strand of NZ_JBFUJJ010000014.1, from coordinate 19,155 downwards.
GTTCGGAAAGGACAAAGAGGCATGAGCATCGCCCATCCAACCGATGCCGCCGCGGCCGGCACGCCGGCAGACGCCCGGCAGAGCAGCTCCGGTCCGGGCAGGGCCCGCCCCCGGCCGGGCCGGCCGGCCAACAACAAGCAGGGCAAGCGGCACTACGGCACCCACGTCTTCCTCATCGTCATGGCGGCTATCTGGCTGGTACCGCTGGGCTGGGCCATTTTCACTGCCCTTCGGCCAAAGGCGGACACGGACAAGTACGGGTATTTCAGCACCGGCGGGGCCTTCAACTTCGACAACTTCATCCAGGCCTGGACGCAGGGCGGCTTTGCGAAGCTGTTCTGGAACTCCGTGCTCATCACGGTCCCGACCGTGTTCCTGATCCTCTTCTTCGCCTCCATGATGGCCTTCGCCGTCAGCCGGGTGAGCTGGAAGTTCAACATCACCCTGCTCATCATGTTCACCGCCGGAAACTTGCTGCCCCCGCAGGTGCTCGCGGCGCCGCTCTTTGAAATGTTCAAGCACTTCGAGCTGCCGTACGCCGTCAGCGATTCCGGGAACCTGCTCAACACGTACATCAGCGTGATTGCCGTAGACACCGCCTTCCAGATCGGCTTTGTGACGTTCGTCCTCTCGAACTACATGAAGGCCCTGTCCCCCGAACTGACCGAGGCAGCCCTGGTCGACGGGGCCGGCGTCTGGCGCCAGTACTGGGACATCATCCTGCCGCTGTGCCGCCCTGCCCTGGCCGCCATGGGCACGCTCGAGGTGATCTTCATTTACAACGACTTCTTCTGGCCCCTGCTCTTCATCCAAAGCGGCGACCGCCTTCCGGTCACCACCGCGATCAACAACCTCCAGGGCCAGTTCCTCTCCAACTACAACCTGATCGCCGCCGGCGCCATGATCACGGCCATTCCGGCCCTGATCATCTACCTGCTCCTGCAGCGCCACTTCGTGGCGGGCCTGACCCTCGGCTCCAGCAAAGGATAAACGTGGACAACAGCTTCAACCACAACAACAACCACATGGACTACATCACCGCCCGCCTCGGCTCCGAGGGCTCCCCGATGCTGGCCTTCGGCGGCGACTACAACCCGGAGCAGTGGCCCGAGGAAACCTGGGACGAGGACGTCCGGCTGATGCGCGAGGCCGGCGTCAACCTCGTCAGCGTGGGCATCTTCAGCTGGTCCCTGCTTGAGCCGTCCGAGGGCGTCTACGAGTTCGGCTGGCTGGACCGGGTCCTGGACCTGCTGCACGCGAACGGCATCCGGGTGGACCTGGCGAACGCCACGGCATCGCCGCCGCCCTGGTTCAGCCACAAGTACCCCGAGTCCCTGCCTGTAACGGCCGACGGCGTGCGGCACAGTTACGGTTCCCGGCAGGCGTTCGCGGCCTCGAGCGCCGAATACCGCCGGGCCGCCGCGGCCCTGACCGAGCAGATCGCCGTCCGGTACAAGGACCACCCCGCCGTCGTGATGTGGCACGTCCACAACGAGTACGGCTGCCACAACCAGCCGGATTTCTCCGACGGCGCCGCCGCCGGCTTCCGGCGCTGGCTCGAACACCGGTACGGCAGCCTCGAGGCCCTCAATGCCGCGTGGGGCACCGCCTTCTGGTCCCAGCGCTACTCGGCCTGGGAGCAGATCCTGCCGCCGCGCACCTCCGGGACCTGGGTTAACCCGACCCAGCAGCTGGACTTCGCCCGCTACTCCTCCGATGAACTGCTCGAATGCTACAAGGCCGAGGCCGCGATCATTCGCTCACACTCAGGGCATCCCGTGACCACCAACTTCATGGGGTTCAACATGGGCCTGCACCAGCCCGTGGACTACTGGCGCTGGTCCGAGGAGATGGACGTGGTCTCCAACGACCACTACCTCATCGCCGAGGACTTGCGAAACTTCCAGGAACTGGCGGCAACCGCGGACCTCACCCGCGGCTGGGCCAAGGGCAAGCCGTGGCTGCTCATGGAGCATTCCACCTCTGCCGTGAACTGGCAGCCCCGCAACATCGCCAAAGCGCCCGGTGAGATGCTGCGCAATTCCCTGCAGCACGTTGCCCGCGGCGCCGACGGCGCGCTCTTCTTCCAGTGGAGGGCCTCGCGCGCGGGCGCCGAGAAGTTCCACTCCGGGCTGTTGCCGCATGCCGGCACGGACACCAAGGTTTGGCGTGAAGTGGTCCAGCTCGGCCAGGCGCTGCGCAGCCTCGCCGAAATCAGCGGCTCGGTGGTGACGGGAGCATCCGGCCGGGTGGACGTCGCGATCCTCCACGACACCGACGCCCGCTGGGCCTCGGAACTGGACTCGCACCCGAGCGTGGATGCCTCCAACATCGCGGAAACCCGCCGCTGGCATGATGCCTTCTACCGTGCCGGCATCCCCACCGACTTCCGCCAGAGCACCGACGACCTCTCCGGCTACCGGCTCGTCGTCGCACCAATGCAGTACCTCGTGAGCGATGCCGGGGCCGCGAACCTGGACGCGTACGTGCGCGCCGGCGGCCACCTCGTGGTGACGTATTTCTCCGGTATCGTGGACGAAAATGACCACATCAGGCTCGGCAGCTACCCCGGCGCGTTCAGCGCACTGCTGGGCGTCCGGATGGAAGAATTCTTTCCGCTGCGCGGCGGCGAAAGCGTCCGGCTCAGCGGTTTCGGGGCGGGCACCTGCTGGAACGAACTGGGGCGGGCGACCACCGCCGAGGTCCTCGCGACCGTGGAAGAGGGACCGGCAGCCGGCGCTCCCGCCGTGACCCGCAACCGCGCCGGAAGCGGCCGCTCCTACTATGTCGCAACGACGCTCGCACCGGAGGGCCTGGGCGAACTGCTCGCCGTCGTCTGCGCCGATGCCAGGGTGCAGCCGCTCATTCCGGACCTCCCGGACAATGTGGAAGTTGCCCGGCGCAGCAAGGACGGCACTGACTGGACGTTCTGCATTAACCACGGGGCCCACGACGTCAGGCTGCCGCTGGAAGGCGTCGACCTGCTCTCCGGAGCCGAGCTCGACGGCGGGCTCGGCCTCGCGGCCGGAGGTGTCGCCGTCGTCCGTTCCCGTGCCGCCCAATTGGTCGGCACGTCCGCCAGCCACTCAAGCCACTCAAGCCTGTAAGGACTCCACATGCTAGCCGCAGCCCGCCATTCCGCCATCCTCGCGGAGGTCCAACGTGAGCGGATCGTCCGTGTCGCGGACCTCGCCAAGATGCTCGGCGTCTCGCTGATGACCGTGCGGCGGGACATCGAGGCCCTCGACGCGGCCGGCTCCGTGGAGAAAATCCACGGCGGGGCCAAGCTGCCCGGCGGGGCCGGCACCCACGAGCCAGGCTTCGAGCTGAAGGTGACCCAGCTCCAGGACGAGAAGATGGCGATTGCCCAGGAGGCGGCCGCCCAGGTGCGCGAGGGCATGGCGGTGGGGCTCAGCGCGGGCACCACCACCTGGGCGCTGGCCCAGCTGCTGTCCGCCGGGCCRCGGATCACGGTGGTCACCAACTCGGTGCGGATCGCGGATGTCTTCCACCAGAGCTCCTCGCCGTCCACCGTGATCCTGACCGGCGGCGAGCGCACACCCTCCGATGCCCTCGTCGGGCCGCTGGCCACGTCCTCGCTCAAGCAGCTGCACCTGGACGTGCTGTTCCTCGGCGTCCACGGCGTCGACGCCGACGCCGGGTTCACCACCCCCAACGTATTGGAAGCCGAAACCGACCGGGCCTTCGTCACCGCGGCCCGGCGGGTGGTGGTGCTGGCCGACCACACGAAGTGGGGCACCCTTGGCATCAGCACCATCGCCGGCCTGGAGGACGCTGACGAACTGATCAGCGACGACCTCCTCGGCAGCGAGGCCCGGCGCATCCTCGGCGAGCGCGTCGGCAGGCTCCGCCTGGCCAGTACCGGCGACGCCCGGCGCATCAGCACAGCCACGAGCCCCACAGCAGCCGCAGGCTGACGGCAAGGCCCGCCCACCCCCAAACCACTACGCCTGGAGCTGCCGTGAACAACCCGGACCTCACCCTTGCCGCCGAGACCCGCTCCCCCCTGGGCGTCCCGGGCCTGTTGCCGTCGGATCTGGAGCCGTTGTACCTGCGTCGCTCCGGCACGTCCCTGCTCATCGACTTCAGCACGGGCGAGGCCGCGATGTTGCACTTCGGCGCCGACCTCGGCCCGGCCTTGCCGGAGCTTTCGCTGCTGGGCGACGCCGTGCCGCGCTCGGCCCTCGACGTTCCGGTCACACTGGGGCTGATCCCGCAGGCGTCCTCCGGCTGGCGCGGACGGCCCGGCCTCCGCGGCCACCGGAATGGCCAGGCGTTCTCGACCCGGCTGCGCGTTGTCAGTGTTGAGCGTTCCGGCGGGGGGCGTTCCGGCGGGGAGCTGACCGGCGCGCACGAGTGCTCGGCCGTCATCACCCAGGCGGACCCCGAGGCCGGCGTCAGCGTCCGCACGGAGATCAGGATCAACGACGGCGGCCTGCTCCAGCTGCGGCACCGGCTCGATAACGACGGCGCCGGCCCGTACAGCCTTGACGAACTCGCGGCCGTGCTGCCGGTGGGCCGCGCCGCCACAGAGATCCTGGACCTCACCGGCCGCTGGTGCCGGGAGTCCCACCCCCAGCGCCTGCCGCTGCACCAAGGCACGTGGGTCCGCTCGGGCCGACACGGCCGGACCGGCCATGACGCTTCCCTCCTGCTGGCAGCCGGCACGCCCGGATTCGGTAACCGCCACGGGCAGGTCTGGGCCGTGCATCTGGGCTGGAGCGGCAACCACGAGAGCTTCGTTGACGCCGCAGCGGACGGCCGGACCGTCCTGGGCGCCTCGGAACTGCTCGGCGCCGGCGAGATCAGCCTGGCCGCGGGCGCCAGCTACGAGACCCCGTGGTTGTTCGCGGCGTACTCCGCCGCGGGGCTGGACGGCATCAGCGATGCTTTCTACACCTGGTTCCGGAGCCGCCCGCACCACCCCGGCGTGCGGTCGGGCAAAGCCCGTCCCGTGGTTCTTAACGTCTGGGAAGCGGTGTATTTCGACCACCGGATGCCGGTGCTGCTTGATCTCGCCGAATCCGCCGCCCGGCTGGGCGTGGAACGCTACGTCCTCGACGACGGCTGGTTCCGCGGCCGGCGCAACGACCAGGCCGGCCTCGGCGACTGGTACGTCGACGAGGACCTCTGGCCCGGTGGCCTGGCCCCGCTGATCGACGCGGTGACCGGCCACGGCATGGAATTCGGTCTCTGGGTGGAACCCGAAATGGTCAACGAAGACTCCGATCTGGCCCGCGCCCACCCGGACTGGATCGCCGCTCCGGTACCGCGGAGCGCCGGCGGCGGCCCGGCCGCCGGGGGCAGCGCTAGCGGCGGGGGCAGCCCGACCGGCCGGCTGCCGGAACGGTGGCGGCACCAGCAGGTCCTCGACCTCGTCAATCCGGAGGCCTGGCAGTACATTTTCGACAGGCTCGATGCCCTGTTGAGCGAATACCGGATCAGCTACCTGAAATGGGACCAGAACCGGGACCTGACCGAAATGGGCCACGCCGGGCGCCCCTGCGTGCACGCCCAGACGCGGGCCGTTTACCGGCTCCTCGACGAGCTGCGCCTGGCCCACCCGGCCGTCGAGATTGAAAGTTGCTCCTCCGGGGGCGCCCGCGTGGACCTCGGAATCCTGGAACGCACCGACCGGATCTGGGCCTCGGACTGCAACGATGCCCTGGAACGGCAGACCATCCAGCGCTGGACCGGTGTGGTGGTGCCGCCGGAGCTCGTCGGATCGCACATCGGACCCACCACGAGCCACACCACCGCGCGAACGCACGACCTCTCCTTCCGGGCGATCACCGCGATGTTTGGCCACTTCGGCCTCGAATGGGATGTCCGGCACCTCGCCGATTCCGAGCGCACCGAGCTTGCCGGGGCGATCGCGCTGTTCAAGCAGTACCGGCCCCTGCTGCACAGCGGGCGGATGGTACGGGCGGACGAGCCTGATCCGGCCCTCCGGCTCCACGGCGTCGTGTCCCATGACGGCGGGGAGGCCCTCTTCGCCCTGGTGTCCGTGGCGACGTCGTTCGCCGAAGTCCCGGGGCGGGTCTGCCTGCCAGGGCTGCTGCCGGACGCCGCGTACCGGGTGGAAGCGGTCTACCCGGCGGCCGATGACAGGCGGGCGTTCCTGCAGACGGTGTCTCCGGCGTGGCTTGCGGGCGGCGTCGAGGCGACCGGACGGTTCCTGGCGGAGTCCGGCCTCCCCATGCCTGTCCTGAATCCGGAGCACGGGCTGCTGCTGGCTATCCGCCGCGTCACCGCCGCCGTTCCAGCCGCCGTTCCAGCCGCAACCGACGGCCACCCCGTAAGGAACTCCTGACCATGGGCCAGATTACGAAGCGCTCCTATAAGCTCTCCGACGGCCGGGACATCATCTACTTCGATGATGCCGATACCGTCCTGCCCCCGGACCGGGGGGACGATCTCCGCGAGCCGGCGCTCCGTCCGCCTACCGCCACCATGCGCCAGGACGTCCTGACCGGGGAGTGGATTTCGATCGCGGCCGCCCGGCAGAACCGGGTGGTCCTGCCGCCCTCGCACCTGGACCCGCTGGCCCCGGCGTCGCCGGAGAATCCCTCGGAGATTCCGAGCCTCTATGACGTCGCCGTCTTCGAAAACAAGTCCCCGTCCTTCGGACCGGACCTGGCGGGGGCCGGCGCGCCGGAGGGCCTGGACGACCTCGCCCTGGTGGGGCTGGGGCGCAGCCGGCAGTCTGTGGGCCGGTGCGAAGTGGTGTGCTTCTCCCCCGAACACACCGGGTCCCTGGCGGGGCTGCCCCTGTCCCGGATGCGCACCGTGGTGGAAGCCTGGGCGGACCGGACGGCCGCGCTGTCCGCGCTGCCCGGCGTCGAACAGGTTTTTCCGTTCGAGAACCGCGGCGAAGCGATCGGCGTGACGCTGCACCACCCGCACGGACAGATTTACGCCTACCCGTACATCACGCCCCGTACGGCCCAACTGGTCCGCACGATCGAGAGCTACGGCGGCTCGCTGTTCCAGGACATCCTCAGCTTCGAGCAGAAATCCGAGCGGGTGCTGCTCCAGGGCGAGCACTGGACGGCGTTTGTCCCGTTTGCCGCGCGCTGGCCGCTGGAAGTCCATATCCTCCCGCACCGGCACGTCCCGGACCTCGCCGCCACCACAGACGAGGAACGCGATGAGTTCTCCCGGCTGTACGGCCGGCTCCTGCGCGGCGTCGATGCCCTCTACGACACGCCCACTCCGTACATTTCGGCGTGGCACCAGGCTCCCGTCCACGCCCACCGGGACGACATCCGGCTCATGCTGCAGCTGACCTCGCCCCGCCGGGAGGAGGACAAGCTCAAGTACCTGGCAGGCTCGGAGGCCGCGATGGGCGCATTCATCGCGGACATCCCGCCGGAAACGGCAGCCGCCCGGCTCCGCGAGGCCATGGAAAAGGCATCGCCACCACCGCCTACGGCAGGGCTCGAGCCACTCCGCACAGAACTGCCAGCAACAGAACAGGAAGCCGCCCAGCCATGAACGAGGTCCTTCAACTGGGAGGCGAGTACTTTTCCAGCCAGTTCGGCGGCGTGCCGGACGGCTTGTGGTCGGCGCCCGGGCGGGTCAACCTGATCGGCGAGCACACGGATTACAACGACGGCTTCGCGTTGCCGATCGCGATCGACAAGCGCACCACGGTAGCGGCCCGCGCCCGTGCAGACCGCTTGCTCAGGGTCACAAGCAGCTCTTTCCCCGGCATGATGGAGGTGAGCCTCGAGGACTTGGACCCAGATGCCCTGACCGGCTGGGCCGCCTACCCCCTGGGTGTGGCCTGGGCGATGTCCCGCGCGGCGGCTGCCGGCGCGCCCGACGGCGCCGGTTCCGGGGGTGCCTCGCGGATGTCCGGCCTGGACCTGGCGCTGACCTCGGATGTTCCGGCCGGCGCCGGGCTGTCCTCCTCCGCCGCCGTCGAATGCGCCGTGGCCCTGGCCCTGAACGATCTCTGGGAGTTGGGGTTGGACAGGCAGGAACTGGCCCGGATCGGCCAGCTGGCCGAGAACAGGGTGGTCGGCGCACCCACCGGCATCATGGACCAGTCGGCCTCGCTCCTGGGCGAACCGGATCATGGCATCCTGCTCGACTGCCAGAGCCTGGTGACCGAGACCGTTGCCCTGGGCTTCGCCGGTGCCGGCGTAGGGCTCCTGGTGATCGACACCCGCACCAGCCATTCCCATGCCGACGGCGGCTATGCCAGCCGCCGCCGGTCCTGCGAGGACGGTGCCCGCCGCCTGGGCGTCGGCAGCCTGCGGGCACTGGGCCCGGATGATCTCCCCCGCGCCGCAGCACAGCTCGACGGACAGACCTACCGCCGGGTCCGCCACATCATCACGGAAAACCAGCGGGTGCTGGACACCGTCGCGGCGCTGCGGACCTCCGGCGCGGCCGCCATCGGGCCGTTCCTCAACGAATCGCACCTGTCCATGCGCGACGACTTCGAGATCTCCACGCCCGAGCTCGACCTCGCCGTGGCCGGCGCGCAGGAATTGGGCGCCATCGGAGCGCGCATGACCGGTGGCGGCTTCGGCGGGGCCGCCCTCGCCCTGGTCCGGAACGACGACGCCGGCGACGTGGCCGGGGGCATTGCACGCGACTTCGCCCGTGCCGGGTTCACGGCCCCGCACATCTTCCCCGTCACCGCGTCCGAGGGCGCCCGCCGGGAACTGTAGCCCGGGCCGCCGTGAGACCCGCAGGCAGTTAGGCCCGCAGGCTCTTAGGCCCGCACGAGCTGGGCGGCGTCGGCCAGAAGTTCCACGGAACGGAGCCGGGCCTCGGTGCCGGTGCTCTGGTGCGCCACGATCAGCTCGTCCGCGTCGGCGTGCCCCGTGAACTCCTCGAGGTACGCCAGGACGGCATCGGGAGTGCCCACAGCGGAGTACTTCATCATCTGCGCCACGTGCTGGCCCTGGGGCGAGTCCAGGATCATGTCCGCCTCGTCGTCGCTGAACACACGGCCATTGCCGAAGAACAGGGAGACCCTGGCCCGCTTGGTGGCCTGGAACATCGCCTGCGCCTCCGCGGCCGTATCCGCGGCAACGACATTGACGCCGGCGATCACATGCGGGGCGTCGAGCTGCGCAGAGGGCCGGAATTCGCGGCGGTAGACGGCCACCGCGTCCTGCAGCGCGTTGGGCGCGAAGTGCGAGGCGAAGGCGTAGGGCAGGCCCAGCTGGGCGGCCAGCCTGGCGCCGAACAGGGACGAGCCCAGAATGTACAGCGGCACGTTGGTGCCTTTGCCCGGGGTGGCCTCCACGCCCTGGATGCGGGTGGGGCCGGTCAGGTAGCCCTGGAGCTCCAGGACGTCCTGCGGGAAGCTGTCTGCCGACATCGGATCGCGGCGCAGGGCGCGCATGGTGTTCTGGTCGCTGCCCGGCGCCCGGCCCAGCCCGAGGTCGATCCTTCCCGGGTGCAGGGTTTCGAGCGTGCCGAACTGTTCCGCGATGGTCAGCGGCGAGTGGTTGGGCAGCATCACGCCCCCCGCGCCGAGCCGAATGCTGGAGGTGTGGGCCGCGACGTGGGCGATCAGCACGCTCGTGGCGGAGGAGGCGATCGCGGACATGTTGTGGTGCTCGGCGTACCAGATCCGCCGGTAGCCCCGGTCCTCGGCGAGCTGCGCCATGGCCACGCTTCCGGCGAAGCTCTCCGCCGCCGTCTGGCCCGGGCCGATGGTTGCGAGGTCAAGAATGGAAAGCGGAACAGTCACGGAAAAGCCGGCCTTTCGTAGCGGAGCAGTGTGCGGGCCGGAGTTTGGAACTGCGGTCCTGGGCGGCGCCGGGTTTCCGGCGCGGGCACACTGGCATCAACGACGGCGGCCCTCGGGATATTTCTGCACATATATCTGCGCATGATTCTGGACCGCGCGGACAGCCCACCCCCAGCTGGGCCGGCTGCTTCTTGCCAGCTTCTGCTTCTACTTCAGCGTCTGCTTCAGCGGGATCAGCTGCAGGAGTAGTTGTAGTCGAGGCCGCCGGAGATGTACTGCGTCATCGAGACGCGGCTGCGCGGGGTGAGTCCGGGCAGGGCGCAGTTCTGCTTGGCGCCGGCCGCCGATCCCGCTCCAGCGAGCCAGCTCGGCAGTCCTGCCAGCGGGCTGGTGAACTTCACGGATCCGGCGATCTTCCCCCACTGGTAGCCGGTGGAGTAGAGGCCCACGCGGGCGCCGATCCTCTTGAAGTAGGCGGTCATGCCTTCCAGGACGGCGACGTTGGCGGCCTTGTCTGTCTGCCAGGTGTTTTCCGTTTCCACATCCAGCCACCAGAGGTAGGACTGCGGGTTGCTGACCCCGCGGCGCCTGGCGTCGTCGGACGCCTTGGCCCACCCGTACATGTAGGAGCAGGCTTTGAACGACCCCAGGGCGCAGTTGCCGTAGGGGTTGGTGACCTTCACCCCGTTGTAGGTGTTCGACGTGGGCCACCAGGACCCCTGCCGGCCGGGGTTGGCGGTGTTCACGTACAGGGCCACTCTGGGCTGCGCTGTCGCTGCGGGGGACTTTGCGGTCATCGCCCAGGCCAGCTGGCTAGCCAGGCACGGGTTCGTGTTGTTGGCCAGGCCGTAGTTGACGCCGACGATCGCGAAGGCGGGCTGCTTTGGCAGGGTCCTGCCGCACTGCGGCCAGGACACATCGATTCCGGGTCCCGAGGTGCTGGCCGTGGCGGCCGAGGCGGGGCTTCCGCCCAAGAGGACAAGGCCGAGGGTCACAACAAAGGCCAGTACGATGCGCGGGAACGAGTTGGGCATGCCACAGTCTAAGGCAGAATCGCAGAAACGCTAATCGGTGGCGTAATTCCGTCACGGCGTCGATGGGCCGCCGGCACGGCATCGATGGGGCGGCACAGTCGGTGTGCGCGTCCCGCGGAATAGGCCAGTCTTAGCCGGGTCCGGGAACCCCGGACCCGGCTAAGCTAACCGCATGGCCATCAAATCCACTGCAGATAAAGTCGCCACGATCCAGAAGGGCTACACCCTGGACGGCCCCACGATCGAACTCGGTGCGGCGATCGTCGATGGCGAACTCCACAAGGACGCCCCCGTCCGGCTGCCGCTCGCGATGATGAACCGGCACGGCCTCGTGGCCGGGGCGACAGGCACCGGCAAGACCGTCACGCTGCACATGATGGCCGAACAGCTCTCCACGGCGGGCGTGCCCGTGTTCCTTGCCGACATCAAAGGAGACCTCTCCGGGCTGGCCACGGCGGCCACGGGCAGCGACAAACTCCGGGCCCGCACGGAGAGCATCGGCCAGGCGTGGGCCGGCAAGACCTTCCCGGTGGAGTTCCTGGCCCTCGGCGGCGACGGCCAGGGCATCCCGGTCCGCGCCACCATTACCTCCTTCGGCCCCATCCTGCTCTCCCGGGTCATGGACCTGAACGAAACCCAGGAATCCAGCCTGCAGCTCGTCTTCCATTTCGCGGACAAGAACAACCTGGAACTGATCGACCTCAAGGACCTGCGGGCCGTCATCCAGTTCCTGACCTCCGCCGAGGGCAAAGACGAGCTTGAGGAACTCGGCGGCCTCTCCAAGGCAACCGCCGGTGTGATCCTGCGCGAACTGATCACGCTTGAGGCGCAGGGCATGGAGAAGTTCTTCGGCGAACCCGAGTTCGACACCGCCGAACTGCTGCGTACCGCGCCGGACGGCCGCGGCGTGGTCAGCTGCCTCGAGCTGCCGACGCTGCAGACCAAGCCCATGCTCTTCTCGACGTTCCTGATGTGGCTGCTCGCCGACCTCTTCGAGGACCTGCCGGAGGCCGGGGACCTCGACAAGCCCAAGCTGGTGTTCTTCCTGGATGAGGCGCATCTGCTGTTCAACGGCGCCTCCAAGGCCTTCCTCGACGCCATCACCACCACCGTCCGGCTCATCCGGTCCAAGGGCGTCGGCATCTTCTTCGTGACGCAGACCCCCAAGGATGTCCCCGCCGACGTCCTCGGCCAGCTGGCAAACCGGGTACAGCACGCCCTCCGCGCCTATACCCCGGAGGATGCCAAGGCCCTCCGGGCCACCGTCTCCACCTTCCCGACCAGCGACTACGACCTCGAGGAGACCCTCACCACTGCCGGCATCGGCGAGGCCGTTATCACCGTCCTGAATGAGAAGGGCGCGCCAACTCCCGTGGCACTGACCCGGCTCCGCGCCCCGGAATCCGTGATGGGGCCCAGCACCGACGCCCTGATCTCCAGCACCGTCGCCACCTCCGCGCTCCTGCCCAAGTACGGCACCGCCGTCGACAACATCTCGGCCTACGAGAAGATCGCCGGGAAGGGCGCTGCCCCCACCGGACCGGCCGCCGGGACCGCGCACCAGGTCGGCGCGGACCAAGGCGGCGCGGACCAGGGCGGCAGCTTGGACGCCAACGCCATCGAGGCCGAAGCCCGACGGATCGAGGAAGAAATCCTTGGCCGTCCCAGCAGCCGTCCGCCGGCGCCGGGGACGCCCGAACACGGGAACGCGCCTGAACGGCGGGCCCCACGGCCGGCGCAGCCGACGGACGGCGGCGGCATCGCCGGCGGTGGGATCGGCGGTGATCTCGCGGGGGCCCTCGGCGGAGGACTCAAGAGCATGGCCCGCTCGCTGGGAACCCAACTCGGCAGGGAGCTGCTCCGCGGCGTCTTCGGCACTTCCTCGAAGCGCCGCCGGCGCTAGGGATGACCACGGGGGCATCCCGCCAAATGGTCTTGGCCCGCTAGCCCGACGGCGGTCAGCCATGCTCCGCGTCACAGATGCGCACCTTGACACAGGGATTCCTGTGGGGTGCAGGTAACGTAAGAATCGTGCAGATGAGTCAGGCGTTGGTCAAAATCGCGGCAGTGTGGCTGCTCGGACTGATGCTTGCCGTGGCCGGGGCCATCGTGTCCATCAACCTGGTGAACGACTCCGTTGCCGGGCCCCAGCAGCCGGTCCGCGAATATCTCAGCGCCCTGCAAAAGGGCGATGGCGAAAAGGCGCTGGGCCTGTTGCGCGCCTCCGTGCCGCAAAGCAACCCGGCGATGCTCGACGGAACCGCACTGCAAACCGCGGCCGCCCGCATCTCCGACGTCAAGCTTGGTGGCGCTGAGGAACGCGGCGCGAATCAGGTCATGGTGCCCATGGACTACACGATCGACGGCAGCCAGTTGCACGCCGAGTTCCTGCTGGAGCGCTCCGGCACCGAGTGGCTGTTCTTCCACAAATGGTCTTTCGTCCCCTCCGCGCTGCCCGTCCTGGACGTCACTGTGGTCAACTCCAGCGAGGCCACCCTCAACGGGGTACCGGTGAACATGCCCAACGGCCGCAACTCCTTCGCTGTCTTCTACCCCGGCGAGTACGAGGCCGCGCTGAACGGCCAGTACTTCTCCGCCCCGGCCAGCCGGGCCACCGTGGCGGGCGGGGACGCGCGCCCGGGCTCGCTGAACCTGCTGACCGAGGCCACAGGTGCCCTGAAGGAGGCCGTGAGCGGCAAGGTCAAGGAGTTCCTGGACTCCTGCGCCGACGAGGCCGACAAGCAGCAGATGCTGCAGCCCGACTGCCCGTTCTACCACGCCACCAACAACCGCGTGATGGACGGAACCATCGACTGGAGCATTACGGACTACCCGACCGTCAGCATCGAGCCGTTCGGCGGCCGCTGGGTGGTGGCGCCCCTGGACGGCAAGGCCCGGATCAAGGCCCGCCAGGTGGACCTGTTCACCGGCGCCGTGTCCGACATCAACTCGGTACACGATTTCAGCTTCACGACCCGCCTGGACATCGACGGCGACACCGTCAAGCTCACGCCGCAGCTCAACTACTAGACCCGGTTAACAACTACACCCGGTTAACTACTAGAACCGGGGGATTCCCCGCCGCAGTGTCTCTTCCCGTCACGCAGGGCAGACTTTGGCCCATCCGAGAGAACCGCCAGGACCTCCGCCACCATTGAAAGCCAAAAGGCTGCTGTCCGTGACGTGAGGTCACGGACAGCAGCCTTTGGATCAGCAGCGGTGCAGCGGGTCAGTCCATTCCGCGCAGGTCCAGGACCAGCTCGGTGTCGCCGTCGGCCTGCAGGAGCACGGGGATTCCCCAGTCCTGCTGGTACAGGTGGCAGGCGGCGTGGTCCGGGATCTCGCCGTCGGCGTCTTCGGGTCCGTCACACGCCGCCGCGCGGGCGGTGATGTGCAGGACGCCTTCGGCAACGTCGGAGGAAAGCTCCAGTGTGCGGAGGAGCCCCACGGACGTCCCGCCGCCGGAAACCAGCAGTTCGGGCGGTGTGGACGATATCTTCAATTGGGTGGGATCGCCCCACCGGTCGTCCAGCTTCTGCCCGGTGGGCGCCGTGAAGCGCACCGCCAGTTCGAGCGGCCCGGGCGCCACGGGGCTCTTGGGCCGGTGGGTCTGCGCAGCGCCCTCGTCCACCTGCTGCGCTTCCTTCGGGATGGGCACGTACACCAGCTGGTGCTTGTTGGCCTCGACCACCACCAGCAACGGCTCGGATCCGGCGACCTGGGTGTGGTCCACAATCACGTCCGAGGGCTCGGACAGTCCGCGTGCCAGCGTGGAAACCGTGCCCGTTGCCGGGTCGTAGCGGCGCACTGCGCCGTTGTACGTGTCCGCGATGGCCACCGAGCCGTCAGGGAGCACCGTCACGCCGAGCGGGTGCTGCAGCCGCGCCTCTGCGGCGGGGCCGTCGCGGAAGCCGAAGTCGAACAGGCCCTTGCCCACGGCCGACTCGACGGTGATGCTGCCGGCGTCGCTAATCACGAGTTTGCGCAGGGCGGAGGTCTCGGAGTCAGCCACCCAGATGTTGCCGTCGGCGTCTTCGGCGAGACCGGAGGACTGGGCGAACCAGGCTTCAGCGGCCGGGCCGTCCAGGAGACCTTCGAGGCCGTTGCCGGCGATGATCTTTACGGCGCCGGAGGTCGGCTCGAAACTGAAGATCTGGTGCACCCCAGCCATCGCCACCACCACGGCGTTGAGTTTGCTGGACCAGACGACGTCCCACGGCGAACTCAGGGACACCCCAAGCGGATCCGCCTCGAGCCGGGTACCGTAGGCGGCGCCTTCCTCGTTCACGCGGGCCGGGCCGGTTTCCAGCAGCCGCTGCACGCCGTTGCCGGCCAGCGTCCGGACGGTTCCGTCCGAGAGGGACAGTCCGCGGAGCCGGTGGTTCACGGAGTCGGCAATTACGACGTCGTAGCCGGCGTCCGCGGCGACGTCCTCGGGCAGCAGCACCAGGCCCTGCGGTTCATTGAACCGGGCGGTCGCGGCGTTGCCGTCGGCGTGGCCCTTTACACCGGAGCCGTACGTGGCCAGCAGCGTCTCAAAGTCGGTGGAGAGTTCCACGAGCCGGTGATGGCCGGTGTCGGTCACGAGCCACGAGCCGTCCCCGGCGCTTCCGACGCCACGGCCGTCGGGCAGGAACAGGGCCTTGCCCGGGAAGCGCAGCGTGCCCGACGACGGTTCCGGCGCCACATAGGGGCCGTCGCCGCGGTGCAGGGTGCCCCTTGCCTCATGCTCGGCGATCAGTTCGGGGATCAGCACGGCGAGGCCGTCCGCGTGGCCTTCACCGGAGAGGTGCGCCACGATGTAGCCCTCAGGATCGATGACCACCAGGGTGGGCCACGCCCGGGCCGTGTAGGCCTTCCACGTGTCCAATTCGGGGTCGTCGAGGACCGGGTGGCGGATCTCGTAGCGCTCCACGGCGGCCGCCAGTGCCACGGGATCGGCCTCGTGCTCGAACTTGGGCGAATGCACGCCGACGGTCACCAGGACATCCGAGTACTGCTGCTCGAGCGGACGGAGTTCGTCCAGGACGTGCAGGCAGTTGATGCAGCAGAACGTCCAGAAGTCCAGCAGCACGATCTTGCCGCGCAGGGATTCGAGGTCCAGGGACTTGCCACCGGTGTTCAGCCAGTTGCGGCCGACCAGTTCGGAGGCCCGGACCCGGAGATGGGTGCGTACGGTTTCGGTCATGAGCGTCCTTCCAGCTTTGAATTGCGTTCGGCAAGCCTGGCGTCGCGCTCGGCCAGCTTGGCAAACATATCGTTGTAAGCAGTGAGATCGGCGTCGTTATTCCTGTCCGCCGCCCGGTCGGTGCGTTTGGACTCGCGCGCGTCGGAACGGGACCACATGACGGCGACGCCAATCGCCACCAGCAGGGTGGGCACTTCGCCGATGCCCCAGGCCACAGCGCCACCCATCTGCTGGTCCAGCAGGGCCGAGGGGCCCCACGTCCGCCCCAGGTTGCCGAAGTAGTCCGCGGCCAGCAGCCCCGTGCCTCCCATGATGGCGACGCCGAAGAACGCGTGGAAGCCCATGGTGGCCAGCAGGAGCAGCAGCCGCATGGGGTACGGTGCGCGGCGCGGCAGCGGATCGGTGCCGATCATGGTGAGCACGAAGATGTAGCCGGTGAGGGCGAAGTGCAGGTTCATGAGCTCGTGGCCCACGTGGTCCCGCATCGCGTAGCCGAACGCGTCCGAGTAGTAAAAGAGCACGATGGAGCCGGCGAAGTTGGCGGCCGCGAACAGCGGATGGGTCACCAGTTGCGAGAACTTGGAGTGGATGAAGATCATCAGCCACTCGCGCGGTCCGCGCGAACTGTCGCGCCGCGGGGTGAGCGCCCGGAGCGCCAGCGTCACCGGGGCGCCTAGGACCAGGAAGATGGGGGCCACCATGGTCAGGGCCATGTGGTCCACCATGTGCGCGGAAAACAGCACCCTGCCGTAGACCGACGGCGGCCCCGAGGTCACGTAGGTGAGGACCACGAGTCCGATCACCCAGTTGACCGTCCGGAACCAGGGCCACGAGTCGCCCCGTTGCAGCACCTTCCGGACTCCGAGGGCGTAGGACACCAGGGCAAAGGCCGCGACGGCGACCCAGAGCCAGTCGAGCCGCCACTCGGTGAGCCATCGTTCCGGGGTCAGTTGCGGCGGGAGCTCGTAGCCGGAGAGGATGAAGGCCGGCGACGCGTCGGGGGCGAAGGTGGTGGGCTGCGGCGGGGCAGAGCGTCCCAGCGCCACGGCGATCCCGGACGTCGCTCCCATGATGATCAGTTCGACGATAACCAGCTGCCACAGCACTTGGCGCGCGGACCTGCCCATGCCTCGGTTGCCCAGCTGCGGGATAACCCAGCGGCGGTGCATGAGCCCGATGCCGCCCAGCACAAGGACTGCCGCCGTCTTGGCGAGAATCAGTTGCCCGTAGGCCGACCCGAAGAGGTCTGCCCAGGTGGTGAGGCGGATGCTGGCGTTGATCACCCCTGAGGCGAAGACCAGAACGAAGGCAAAACCCGCAAGGGACGAGAACCGGCGCAGGGTCGGCTCGGTGATGTCTGCGGTGCGCGCGGACGCACCTGAGGTGCGCCCGCCGGCGCCGGTGCCGGTCAGGACGCCGGAAAGGATCGCCAGCATGATGATGCCGCCCACCCAGGCCGATACGCCCACCAGGTGCAGGCCGAGCGAGTTGATGGCGCCCTCGTGGTCGCTGGAGCTTGAGGAGTGCCCGATCAGGGCGGCGGGGACCAGCCCGATCAGCGAAAGGAGCAGGGTCAGTGCCAGGCCGCCTCGGGATCGCACGCCGAAAAGGGCTGTGGTGACGACGGCCGCGATGATCACGACAGCCAGCCAGGCACGTCCCGTTTCGATGTCCGTCATGAAGTACACGAGGGAGCGGGTGAATTCCGGATCCCCGGAGATGCCCTGCCCTGCAATGTCCGCATAGCCCAGGACCAGCACGGAGATCGCGGAGAGCGTCCAGACGGCGCCGGCCGCGGCGGCCACGGCCAGCGCCCGGGTGAAGGCCGGATGTTCCGGGCCGTCCTGCTCCTTGGTCCGGGAGCCGCTCCGGTTCCGCGGGAGGATCGCGACGGCGAAGATCAGGCCGCCGATCACGGTGGCCACGGCGACGTTGTGGACCGCTTTGCTCACCGGCAGCCCCCAGCGCACCAGCGCACCCGGATCCGAGACCTCGCGGGCGGCTGCCGCGCCGGAAAAGATGAGTGCCACGGCCAGGCCCACGAACAACGCGCTGAGGCCGGCTATCAGCCACGGCCGGGCAATGCCGCCAGGACCTTGGCCAGGGCCGCGTGTGTCCCCGGGGGGAACGGGCGCTGCGGTTGTGGGCGTGGGATTTGCTGCGGAAGGCACACCTCCATTGTCCGCTACGCCGTCCTGCTCAGCGAATCGGCCCCCAACGGTTCGGCTTTGGGGGTCGGTCCAGGCGACCGGGCGCGGATGGGGCGGGAGACGGCCGGGAACCAAAAAGGAGCGGCAACCCGAGGGTTGCCGCTCCTTTCAAGCCTGCGAAGAAGACTACTTCTTCTTGGCGACTGCAGCCTTCAGCTTGGAGCCGGCGGTCAGCTTGACGCTGTGGCCAGCGGCAATCTGGATGGTCTCGCCAGTCTGCGGGTTGCGGCCGGTGCGAGCTGCACGGTCGGTGCGCTCGACTGCGAGCCAGCCCGGGATGGTGATCTTTTCGCCCGCGGCGACAGAGGTCTCGAAGACCTCGAACAGTGCGTCGAGCACGGAGTTGACTGCTGCCTGGCTGGTGCCGGCCTTGCCTGCGACCTCTGCAACAAGTTCACTACGGTTCTTAGCCATTTATGTCCTCCTGGACGGTCATGATTTTTGGAGCCTGCACACGGCATGCGTACAAACCACTGTTCGAAAACTTACCAGCTTGGCGCCTCAGAGGTGGCAAATTCCGCGTGTTTTCGGCGTTTTTTGGGGAAAATCACTGGAATCGACGCCGATCGCGGCCAAATTGCGCCGAGAGCGGACGCCCCTTCGCCGGGGCCGATTCAGGCAGATCCACTGCGGTCCTCGCCGGCGGACTTTCCGCCGTCTGAACAGAGGGCCGGGGCGGCCTCACAGGCGGCCTGGCCCGGTGGTCCGGCAGCTGGTTTTGTGTTGTGGGGGTTAAATGCGGGAGGACCCCCGACCTGTGGTTGGGGGTCCTCGACCGTGAATGGTGTTCCGGCGGTGACCTACTCTCCCACACCCTCCCGGGTGCAGTACCATCGGCGCTGTGGGTCTTAGCTTCCGGGTTCGGGATGGGACCGGGCGTTTCCCCCACGCTATGACCGCCGTAACCCTGTGTCCGCACCCTGCCGGCCGTGCCGGGGGTGGGAAATCTGGTGGTTACAACATCTGTGGTGTTGTTATTGTTAT
>NZ_JBFUJJ010000013.1:0-103259 GCF_056401435.1 Arthrobacter sp. P4_F10 | reverse complement strand
CAGGCGGCCCCCGCCCCGGCGCCCCGCGTCCGGCCGGCGCTCCCGGCGCCGGTCGTCCGGCAGGAGCCGGCGGCAACCGCCCGACTCCGGGCATGATGCCTAACCGCACCGAACGTCCCGCACCCGCTGGTGCCGGCCGTCCCGGCGGCGGAGGCCGTGGTCCGGGCCGTCCGGGTGGCGCTCCAGGTACCGGTGCTCCCGGTGCCGGTGGCGGCGCTCCGGCCGGTGGTGGCTTTGGTAAGGGCGGTCGCGGTCGCGGCGGCACCCAGGGTGCCTTCGGTAAGGGCGGCGCAGGCCGTGGCAAGCAGCGCAAGTCGAAGCGTGCCAAGCGTCAGGAACTCGAGCAGATGAGTGCTCCTTCGCTGGGTGGCGTGAGCGTACCCCGCGGCGACGGCAACACCGTAGTCCGGCTTCGCCGTGGCTCGTCCATCACGGACTTTGCCGACAAGATCGAGGCGAACCCCGCCGCACTGGTGACGGTCCTCTTCCACCTCGGCGAAATGGCCACGGCCACGCAGTCGCTGGATGAAGAGACCTTCGCGCTGCTCGGCGAGGAGCTTGGCTACAAGCTTCAGGTTGTGTCCCCGGAGGACGAGGAGCGCGAGCTGCTCTCCACCTTCGACATCGACTTCGACGCCGAACTGGAAGCCGAAGGCGATGAAGACCTCGAGGCACGTCCTCCGGTTGTCACCGTCATGGGTCACGTTGACCACGGTAAGACCCGGCTGCTCGACGCCATCCGCAAGTCCGACGTTATGGCGGGCGAGCACGGCGGCATCACGCAGCACATCGGTGCCTACCAGGTCACCCACGCCCACGAAGGCATTGATCGGAAGATCACCTTCATCGATACTCCGGGCCACGAGGCGTTCACCGCCATGCGTGCCCGTGGTGCGAAGGTCACCGACATCGCCATCCTGGTGGTCGCAGCGGACGACGGCGTTATGCCGCAGACCGTTGAAGCCCTCAACCACGCCCAGGCGGCCAACGTGCCGATCGTCGTGGCCGTGAACAAGATCGACAAGGAAGGCGCCAACCCGGACAAGGTCCGCGGCCAGCTGACCGAGTACGGCCTGGTTCCGGAAGAATACGGTGGCGACACCATGTTCGTGGAGGTCTCGGCCCGACAGAACCTCAACATCGACGAGCTCCTCGGCGCCGTTCTGCTCACCGCAGACGCTGCCCTGGACATGCGCGCCAACCCGAACAAGGACGCCCGCGGTATCGCGATTGAAGCCAACCTGGACAAGGGCCGCGGTTCCGTGGCCACCGTCCTGGTTCAGTCCGGTACCCTGCACGTCGGCGACACCATCGTGGCAGGCACGGCCCACGGCCGCGTCCGTGCGATGTTCGACGACGACGGCAGCGCGCTGACCGAGGCCGGCCCGTCCCGCCCCGTGCAGGTGCTGGGTCTGTCCAACGTCCCGCGCGCCGGTGACACCTTCTTCGTGACCGCTGACGAGCGCACCGCCCGCCAGATCGCCGAGAAGCGTGAAGCCGCCGACCGCAACGCCGCACTGGCCAAGCGCCGCAAGCGGATCAGCCTGGAAGACTTCGACCAGGCCGTCGCCGATGGCAAGATCGACACCCTCAACCTCATCCTCAAGGGTGACGTGTCCGGTGCCGTGGAAGCCCTCGAAGACGCGCTGCTCAAGATCGACGTCGGCGAGGGTGTCCAGCTCCGCGTCATCCACCGCGGTGTCGGTGCGATCACGCAGAACGACGTCAACCTGGCAACGGTCGACAGCGCCGTCATCATCGGCTTCAACGTCAAGCCCGCCGAGCGTGTTGCCGAACTGGCAGACCGCGAAGGCGTGGACATGCGCTTCTACTCCGTCATCTACGCAGCAATCGATGACATTGAGGCAGCCCTCAAGGGCATGCTCAAGCCGGAGTACGAAGAGGTCCAGCTTGGCACCGCCGAGGTCCGCGAAGTGTTCCGTTCCTCCAAGTTCGGCAACATCGCAGGCTCGATCGTCCGCTCGGGTGTTATCCGACGCAACGCCAAGGCACGCATCACCCGCGACGGCAAGATCATCGGTGACAACCTCACCGTTGAGACGCTCAAGCGCTTCAAGGATGACGCCACCGAGGTCCGCACGGACTTCGAGTGTGGTATCGGTCTTGGCTCGTTCAACGACATCACCGAAGGCGACATCATCGAGACCTTCGAGATGCGCGAAAAGCCGCGCGTCTAGGTTGGTTTAGCAGTACAGGTGCGGGGTCGTTGGATTTTCCGGCGGCCCCGCACTTTTCCGCCGTAGAGGGGCCCCGCCCCTACGCTGGGTGGCCGACGTCTTACGACGTCGGCCACCCAGTTCCGGCAGGCCCGATGCCACTCCCGGGCCCCCTCCACGGCTCCAAAGGGCCGCCGGAAGAAACCAACGGGAGTCCGTCGTAGACTCGCCTTAGGGGCGTGGCATCAAAACCCAACAGTTGTGCGGCCACCGTTCCGGCGCCGTCGTACATCCAAATTTTTAGGAGTGGAAATGGCTGATCCCGCACGGGCTGCCAAGTTGGCGCAGCGGATTAAGGTTGTCGTTGCCGAGGCGCTGGGCCGGAGGGTGAAGGATCCCCGACTGGAGGGCGTCACCGTGACCGACTCGCGGGTGACCAACGACCTGCAGCACGCAACTGTTTACTACACCGTGTTCGGTGACGAAGTGGCCCAGGCCGATGCCGCCAAGGGGCTCGAGAAGGCCAAGGGTGTGCTGCGGCAGGAAGTCGGCCGGAACATCACCGTGCGGCTGACACCGACGCTCGAATTCGTGGCCGACCAGATCCCCGTCACCGCCTCGAACCTTGAGGAACTGCTCCGCGCGGCGAAGAAGCGCGACGCCGAGGTGGCCGCGCTGGCCGAAAGCGCCACGCACGCCGGAGACGCCGATCCTTACAAGAGTGATACGCCCCAGGACGTGGAGCTCGACGAGGACGACTTTGACGAAGAGGACCTGGACCTCATCGACAACGACGCGATCGATGAGGACCGCAACAAGTAAGAGTGCCTTCAACAGCAGGGGCCGGAACCGGAAACGGGTCCGGCCCCTGCTGTTTCTGTATCCGGGGACCTTCGACCCTTGGCCCGTTGAGGGGCAGGGGAGTCCCATGGAACCATGACTGCACGTATGCGCAGGGCCATCGGAGTGCCGTGGAATCCAGCCTGACCAAGTGCCCGCATTGCGGGAAGACCAACCGGATTCCCGCGGCCGCTGCCGGGCACCCGCGCTGCGGCAACTGCGGCAAGGACCTTCCCTGGATCGTGTCGGCGTCAGACGCCGACTTCCCGGTTGTCGCGGAGCAGTCTTCCGTTCCGGTTCTCGTCGATTTCTGGGCGGCGTGGTGCGGGCCGTGCCGGATGGTCAGCCCGGTGCTGGACAGGTTGGCGCAGGAGCGGGCCGGGAAGTTCAAGCTCGTGAAGGTCGACGTCGACACCTCCCCGGGATTGTCCAGGCGGTTCGATATCCAGGCCATCCCAACGTTGCTTGTCATCAAGAAGGGGACGGTGGCGGCCCGCCAGGCTGGCGCGCCGCCGGCCGCGGCCCTCCGCAGCTGGCTCGATGAGGCATTGGCGGCAAATCCGGGATGACCCCCGGTTGGGTCGGGCTTGGCACGCAGATGACGTCGAGATTGCAGAACACGGCAGTGCGCGGGCAAAAATTGCCGCCAAATGCCATCTCGAAATGCCTAGCGGCGCTTGGAGCGTCCCCGGGCTCCCAGCCCACCGCCCAGCACGGGAGATCCCATGCCGAGGAGGTAGCCGAAGTCATACCAGTTCCCCGCGCGGGCGGAGTTATAGAACGGGAACTCACTCCAGAAACCGAAGACATGGGCGATCAGGACGATCCATGCCGTCAGCCCATTCCAGAAACCCCACAGCAGGTCTTGCCACCACACGATGTACTCCCTTGGCCGGAATCCACGGCGCCCGGACGGGCCAGGACAACCCGAAGCCAGGATGGCGGGCCAGCCTGGAAGCGCCGTGTGCTCAGGCTAGGGCGCCAGCTTCTCCGGCGGTAGGGCCGGTGGACCCGTCGGGGCCTGCCGCCAGTTCGCGTGCAGGGATACGCCGGAGGCCCTCCACAAGATCGGCCTGGTTTCCGCAGAGCGCAATGCGGATCCAGCCCTCGCCAATAGAGCCGAACGCCGTGCCGGGGGCGAAGGCCACGCCGGAGTCCGCCAGGAAGCGGCGCGTCCATGTCCGGACATCCCCGTCGCTGGCATGTGAGACGTCCGCCCACAGATAGAACGCGCCTTGGGCCGCGAGGTAGGGGATGCCATGGGAGCTCAGCACCGCCGAGGCCGCGTCCCGGTTGGCCCGGTAATGGGCGTGGGCATGGCTGACGTAGTCCTGCGGACCGGTCAAAGCTGCCAGTGCCGCGTACTGCGACGGGGAGGCCACACAGGACACGATCGACTCCATGACGTTATTCATCTTCTGCTCCAGCCCGGGCGGACAGATCAGCGCGCCGATGCGCAGTCCCGTCAGCCCGTAGGTCTTGGAGAGCGTGAGCGAGGTGAACACGCGCGCTTCGCCTGGAACGTCGCTGTCGAAGCGGGCCGGGCTGACGTGCGGGACATCGTAAGTGAACGCCTCGTAGCATTCGTCGGAGATGACCCACAGATCGTTCCGCCTCGCCAGCTCCACGAGGCGGCGCGTCAGGTCCTCGCCCAGGACGGCGCCGAGCGGGTTGGACGGAGAGTTCAGGATCAATACCTTGGTCCGCGGCGTGATGAGCGCCTCGATGTCCTCGATCCGCGGCTGGAAATCGTGCTCCGGGTACAGCGGGTAGCGTACGGGCACGGCGTGCAGCAGGCTGCTCGTCATCGCGAAGGTGGGGTAGCCGGGGTTGGGAATGAGGATCTCGTCCCCGGGGGAGAGCAGCAGGCTCATGGCAAAGTGCAGGCCTTGCTGGGCGCCGTCGACCACATAGACGCGCTCGGCGCCGACCGGCGTCGCGTTGTGTTCACGGAAGCGGGCGGCGAAGGCCTCCCGCAATGCGGGGATCCCGGCGTTAGGGGTGTAGTTGGTCTCGTCCCGGTCCAGGCACGCCATCCCGGCCTCGAGGACGTGGCGGGGGACTGCGAAGCCCGGCTCCCCGATACTGAGCACGATCGCACCGGGCGTTCCCCAGGCGGCTTCGGTGATCTCGCGGATCTGGTTGATCGGGACGTCGCGGACATGTGCGGCAAGCTCGGGCATGTGTGCCATCCTAACGCCCGGCGTCCGCGGTGGGCGCGGGGGCCGTGGGCGGTGGGGCGCGGCTGGCCCGCATATACTGGGAGGCGTGCTTTCTGGACTGGTGATAGTAGACAAGCCGCAAGGTTGGACCAGCCACGATGTGGTTGGACGGATGCGGCGGATCGCCGGTACCCGAAAGGTCGGCCACGCCGGGACGCTCGATCCGATGGCCACCGGCGTTCTCGTGGTGGGCATCAACAAGGCAACCCGGCTGCTGACCTACATTGTGGGCACCTCCAAGACTTACACCGCCACCATCAGGCTCGGTGAATCCACCGTGACGGACGACGCCGAAGGCGAGGTCACCGCCACCCGCAGCGCCGCCGGGGTCACCGAAGACGCTGTCCGCGCCGGAGTCGCCGCTCTGACCGGGGAAATTGAACAGGTTCCCAGCAGTGTCAGCGCCATCAAGGTCAACGGTGAACGCGCCTACGCCCGGGTCCGGTCCGGTGAAGAGGTCAAGCTCGCGGCCCGTCCCGTGACGATTCACCGCTTTGAGGTCCACCAGGTCCGCCGCGTGCACGATGGTGAGGCAGACCGGGAAGCCCTGGACGTCGATGTCACGGTGGAGTGCTCTTCCGGCACATACATCCGTGCCCTGGCGCGCGACCTCGGCGAGGCACTCGGCGTCGGCGGCCACCTGACGGCACTGCGCAGGACCCAAGTGGGTCCCTACACGCTTGAGCAGGCACACACCCTTGAACAATTGGCGGAGAAGCTGGACGTCCTGGAGATCTCGGACGCGGCCCGGGCCCTGATGCCGAACCGTGAACTCAGCGAGGCGGAGACCACCGAGATTTCCTTCGGCCGCAGGGTCGCCGCAGGAGCCGCAGCCGGCACGCCGGAGGCAGCGACCGCGGACAAGCCGGCAGCAGCGTTCGCGCCGGACGGTACGCTCGTGGCGCTCCTGGCCGACGCGGGAAGCTACGCCAAGCCCGTGCTGGTGTTCGCGCCCGATAACGAAAAGCGCTCCACTGAAAAGAGCGGCACCGAAAAGCGCTCCATCGAAAAGGGCGCCACCGAAGCGGGCGGCAACGAACAGCGGGCCGGGCAGTAGTGGACGCGTATTTCTACATCATCCTTGTGGTTGGCCTGCTCTCCAGCATCATCTGCGTCGCCGCGGGCATCCTGAAGAAGGCGCCCAACGACACGACCATACTGTCGGTGGCCGCCGTCGAACTGGCCCTCCTGGTCTATCTGGTGGGCTCGATTGTCCGGGTGGCCAGCGGGGAGCAGATCGCGGGGGAGTCCTGGGAGTTCTGGGGCTATCTGGCGACGGCGCTGATCCTCCCGATCGGCGCCGTGTATTGGTCCATCCTGGAGCGGACCCGCTGGAGCAACTTCGTCCTGGCCGCGGTCGGCGTCACTGCCCTGGTGATGGCGGCCCGTATGAACCAGATCTGGTATTGAGATGGAAGAGGCAGAAAACGTGAACGCAAAATCCTCCCAGGAGGGCACAGGCAACCCGGCGGGGTCGGCCTCCGGCATCACCGGGGCAGCGGACGCCGGGCCGGCAGCTGCTGGTTCCACGGAGGCTGGTTCCACACAAACTGGGGCGGCGCAAACTGCGCCGGCGACCGACACCCGCAACACTGGGCCGGGACGGCTGCTGATTGCTGTCTATGCCGTGTTTGCGATTTCGGCGACCGCCCGGGCCGGCTACCAGATTCTCACGAAGTTTTCCGAGGCGCCCCTGGCGTACCTGCTGTCCGCGTTCGCCGCAGCCGTCTACGTAGTTGCCACCGTGTCCCTCGCGAAGCCGGGCCGCACCGCGTTCAAGGTTTCCGTGGCGGCAGTCCTGGTGGAGCTTGTGGGCGTCCTCGTGGTGGGGGCATTGAGCGTATTCGACTCGGTGAACTTCCCGCACGAGACGGTGTGGTCCTTGTTTGGCCGCGGCTACGGATTCATCCCGCTCCTGCTGCCCATTCTGGGACTCATCTGGCTGTATCGCCGGCGTCCCGCGCCCCGGCAGCACTAGGCCGGGCTGCCCCGTCCGGGGCTTGCCCGCGCACTCGGCTGGCTACCTCCGGCCGGCTGGTTACGGCCGGCTGGTGATGCGCCGGGCCTCCGTGAGCCTGCTGCGCAGTCCGGGCCAGGCGGTGGCGAAGCCCGGGTGCAGTTTCTTGCCACCGACTGCGTCAACCCCCACCCACTGCAGTTCGAGACTTTCCGGATCACTGATGGCGGCCTCGAAGGGCTGCAGTGCCTCGGCAACCACCGTGGTGTAGGTCCAGTAGCCGACGTCGAACACCGACGTGAACAGGACACGGACGTTCTCCGGAGGCACGGCCGCTTCCTCGCGTGCTTCCCGCAGCGCCCCGTCGATGGCCCCTTCCCCTTGGTGCAGGGCACCTCCCGGGAGCCCCCACGTGCCGCCTTGATGGCTCCACAAAGCGCGGTGTTGGAGAAGGATTCCCTTTGCGGCGTCGTGGACCAGGAGCCCGGCGGAACCGAACCGACCCCAGAACCGTCCGTGCTCGCCCTCGACCCAGGCGTCACCGGGATCGCGTGGACCCAACGGGTGGCGCAGGCCGCCCGGCACCGGTCGTGCGAATGGTGATTCCCCCGCTTGGGGCGCGGCTGTGCTGTCCATCCCTACAGCTTGCCACGCGCCAGTCCATACGACGGCGGATGGCGTACGCAGTGTTACGGGCTGAACCGCTGCCCACGGATACTCGCTCAGCGGTCTTCGACCGGGGATCGTTGGCCAATGGTCTTCGACCGAAGCCTGCACCCAGGCCTTCACTCGAAGGGCCTCACCAAATAATTGAGATCAAACCAGGCCGCGGCGTCGGCCAAACCAGCCTCAAGCGCCAGCAGGGCTGGTCGTAAGTTTTCCGGTGGGCCGTGACAGGGTTCACGTGGCATAATCCGAGTAGGTGGTCCTTACCGGATCGCTCCACTAACAAAGGGGCCGATTTGCCAGCCGCACGTACGAGCACGGCACCTGCCACCCAGGTGCATATCGTGAACAGTCAGGTACCCAAGCACGAGCAGCTGCGCTCGATTATCCTCAAGGTGGCCAAAGAGGAACTCGAACCCGGCGCCCGCCTCCCCAGCGAGCGCGAACTGATGGACGCGTACGGCGTCAGCCGTATCACCGTCCGGGCCGCCATCGGCCGACTCGTCACCGAGGGCCACCTCGTGCGTGTCCCGGCCAAGGGCACATTCGTAGCCGACTCGGCAGTTCAGTCCACCCTCCACCTGGCGTCCTTCACCCAGGAGATGGAGGCCCAGGGTCATACCCCCAGCACCGTGGTGCTCCTGGCGGAGCTCGCGGCCGCGCCGAAGGACACGGCGGACGCCCTGGGCCTGTCCCAGGGTGCCGAGGCGATCCACCTGCGCCGGCTGCGTCTCGCCGACGGCCGGCCGGTCAGCGTCGACGACGCCTGGTACAACCCGGAACATGCCAGTGGGCTCCTCGACATTGACCTCACCGGCTCGGTTTACAAGGCCCTGGCCGCCCAGTTCGGCAAGGAGATCAACCGCGCCCGTCAGACCGTGCGCGCCGAGGGCGCCCCGGCGGATGTCGGGGCGCTCCTCGGCACCGGGACGGGCGCGCCGGTCCTGTTCTTCGACCGCACTTCCTACTCGGGCCAGCTCGCCATCGAGCACACACGTTCGTGGTACCGATCTGACAGGTACTCGCTGAACATGGAGGTGCGGCTGTAGCGGGAAGGGCTCCGGCTTTGTTTCCGTGACCCCGCCCTGCCTACGGCACCGAGAACAGCTCGGCGCCGGCCGCCACGGCGCCTGAGGCGATCGGCGTCGCCGTGTCCGGCTTGGTGTCCAGTACGACGATGGGGCTCACGAGGGAATATCCGGCGGCCACAGCGGCAGCCGGATCCACGCGCATGATCAGTGCACCGGCGTCGACCGTCGCCCCCTTGTCAATGAGCAGCTCGAACCCCTCGCCCTGAAGCTTGACGGTGTCGATCCCGACATGTGTAAGCACGCCCCTGCCCGCGGTGTCGACGACGATGAAAGCATGCGGAAGCAGCTTGATGATCTTCCCGGCAACCGGGGAGACGACGTCAAATGTTTCGCCCTCCGGCGGCTCAATGGCCGCGCCGGAGCCGACCATCTGGGCAGAGAACACCGGGTCCGGGACCTCACCGAGGGGCATAACCCTGCCGGCCAGGGGTGCGTGGATGAGGAGTGCCTCCGTCATCAGAGGAGGTCCTCGATGTCGTCGGCGAGTGTGTCCGCCTCCGGGCCCACGATGACCTGAACAGCTGTGCCCGCGGTGAGTACGCCGTGCGCCCCGGCTGCCTTCAGGGCCGCCTCGCTCACGAGTGAGGAGTCCTTGACCTCAGTGCGCAGGCGGGTGATGCACGCCTCGACTTCGACGATGTTCCCAGCTCCGCCGAGTCCTTCAATGATCTTTTCTGCCTTTGACATGGCATGCCTCTCTCATTGCGCCCCCTTCCGGGGGCACTTCGGATCCGTGGCCAAGCGGCCCCGGTGTGGCCAGGATGAGTCAATCCGTCCGGCGGATCGACTGCCTTGACAGGTCCGCGTGGGATGAATCACACTGGTTATAACCAGACAGTACCGGCTGAGCCGATCTTCCACAAGCCCTTCCTAAACGCAAAGGTGCCTCTCATGTCAGTCCCTGAATCCATCGCCACGGCGCCGGAGAAGAAGGCGAATGCCGCCTTCTCGAACCTCCAGCGGTTGGGCCGCACGCTCATGCTTCCGATCGCGGTTTTGCCCGCCGCGGGTATCCTCCTCCGGGCCGGTCAAGTGGACCTTTTGGGCGCCATCCCCGGCTTCGAAGGCGGTGCCTCCGTGGTCGAAGCCGCCGGCAGCGCGGTCTTTACGTGGCTTCCGCTCATCTTCGCCATTGGTATCGCCATCGGCTGGGCCAAGAAGTCCGACGGGTCGACCGCTCTGGCGGCCGCCGTCGGCTACATGGTGATCGATGGGGTCTTCAAGGCAATGTCTCCACTCGTTCTTGCCGGGCAAGTGGATCCCGCGGGCAAACCCGCCGTCATCAATTACGGCGTTCTTGCCGGCATCGTCGTCGGGTTGTTCTCGGCTATCCTGTGGCAAAAGTTCTACCGCACCAAGTTGCCGGACTACCTGGGCTTTTTCAGCGGCCGGCGCCTCGTGCCCATCCTGACGTCCCTCACCGCCCTCGTGGTCGGCGTGATCATGGCCCTGCTCTATTCAGCGTTCAACGCGGGGCTGTCCTGGGTTGGCGAGATCGTGGCCGGAAACGCTGTCCTTGGTGGCGGGCTTTACGGTTTTGCAAACCGTATGCTCATCCCGGTGGGGCTCCATCACGTCCTCAATTCGGTGGTCTGGTTCCTCGTAGGCGACTTCAATGACGCCTCCGGTCAGCTTGTCCGCGGCGACCTCAACCGCTTCTTCGCAGGTGATCCGACCGCCGGCGTGTTCATGACCGGGTTCTTCCCCATCATGATGTTTGGCCTCCCCGCGGCTGCTTTCGCCATCTGGCGCCACGCCAAGCCGTCACAACGGAATCTTGTCGGCGGGATCATGCTCTCCACCGGCCTGACGGCCTTCCTGACCGGGATCACCGAACCACTTGAGTACGCCTTCATGTTCGTCGCGTGGCCCCTCTACATCGTCCATGCCGTCCTGACCGGCACCTCGCACGCGCTCGTCAATGCACTGGGAATCCACGACGGCTTCACGTTCTCCGCCGGCCTGATCGACTTCGTCCTGAACTTCAGCAAGGCACAAAACGCCTGGATGCTCATCCCCATCGGGTTCGGCTACGCGGCCATCTACTACTTCCTGTTCTCCTTCGTAATCAAGCGCTGGAACCTGCGCACTCCCGGACGCGGGGACGACGAAGTCACCGTCGAGACCGAACCCGCGAAATAGCCACACAGCCCACCCGCACTGACAGCCACAGGGAGTACACCCCAGCATGGAAATCATCATCCTTCCCGGCGCGGATGACGTCGCCCACACCGCAGCGGACATCATCGAGGAGCGCCTCCGCAGCGGTCCGTCCGTCTTGGGCCTCGCGACCGGCTCGACGCCCCTCGGGACCTACCGCGAACTTATCGACCGCCACCGCCGCGACGGGCTGAGCTTCGCCGCCGCCCAGGCGTTCCTCCTCGACGAGTACGTCGGACTGCCAGCCAGCCACCCCGAGTCCTACCACTCGGTGATCCGGCGCGAATTCACGGACAGCGTGGATTTCCCCGCCGACGCCGTGCACGGACTCGACGGCGCATCGTACCCGGCGGCGGAGGCCGCCCGGTACGACGCGAGTATCTCTGCAGCCGGAGGTGTGGATGTTCAGATCCTCGGCATCGGCACCGACGGGCACATCGGCTTCAACGAGCCCATGTCGTCCCTCGCGTCACGGACCCGCATCAAAACGCTCACCGCCCAGACCCGCCGCGACAACGCACGCTTCTTCGCTGGCCTCGACGAGGTCCCGGAGCACGTACTCACCCAGGGTCTTGGAACGATTCGGCAAGCCCGACATCTTCTCCTACTCGGGCTGGGCGAGGCGAAGGCCGACGCCGTTGCGGCGGCTGTTGAGGGGCCGGTCGCCGCTATCTGCCCCGCCTCGGCTCTCCAGCTCCATCCACACGTGACCGTTCTCCTGGACACGCCGGCAGCGTCCAAGCTCGCCCACACCGAGTACTACCACTACACGTTGGGACGGAAGCCGGCATGGCAGGGCTTCTGAGCGGCGCGGAAGCCGGCACAGCGGGGCTTCTGAACGACGCGGCCGCCGGGGAGCTGCGCCCTGTGCCGGACCTCGAGTTCGCCGTCGAAGACGTCACCGGGATGCGGATCTCCGCGGCCGTCGGCGCCACGCGCGTCGAGCTGTGCGCCGCGCTCATCGCGACGGGCGGCATCACCCCTGACATGCGGATGGTGGACATGGCGTGCGAGGCCGGGCTGCCCGTCCATGTCCTCGTCCGGCCCCGGCCGGGAGGGTTCGCCTACACACCCGAGGAGCTCCGGATCATCGAACGTGACGTGGTGGCGGTGCTGCGGGCAGGGGCGGCCGGCGTCGTGGTCGGCGCCCTGGCACCCGACGGCGGACCGGACGCCGTCGCGCTCACCCGGATTGTCGCCGTCGCGCGTGCCCAAAAGCCCGCCGCACAGCTGACCTTCCACCGCGCATTCGACGCCGCACTGGCCGCCGGCGCGAACCCCGCCGACGCGCTCGGGCGGCTCGAAGACGCCGGCGTGAACCGGGTGCTCACCAGCGGCGGCGGAACCGACTGCACACAGGGGATCGGAATGTTGGCTCGGCTCGTGGAACTCGGACGGGACCACGCGCCGGGAGTACAGATCATGGCTGGCGGCGGAGTGACTGTGGACATCGTGCCGCGGCTCGTGACAGCAGGAGTGCATGCGGTGCACTCATCGGCGCGCCCGCGGCCCGCATCTCCCCTGGATACGGGCGCCGGCGTCCGGCCGGAGGCGATGGACCCGGAACTCGCAGCGGGCATCGCGGCAGCGCTGCGGACCGCGGACAGGATCACTGAACATGGTGAATGAGGTCGTGACGCTTCGTGGCCGCATCGTCACCGGTAGCCTGGCCATCGACGACGGCGTGATCGCCGTGGCCGGTGACCGCATCAGCTACGTCGGACCGGCTTCGGCATTCCCCGGAATTGCTGATCTGGAGCAGAACCGCCCGGCGCGGGACGGCCGGTACACCCTGCTGCCGGGCCTCGTGGACCTGCACTGCCACGGCGCCGCAGGATCCGATTTTTCCGAAGGCTCGGCGGCCGCGGCACGCTCGGCAGCCCGATTCCTGCACCGCCGCGGAACCACGACGCTGCTGGCCAGCCTCGTGACCGCCTCCACCCACGACCTGCTCCGGAATCTCGACGCCTTACGCCCCGTGGCAGAGGAAGGACTCATCGCCGGGTCACATCTGGAAGGCCCCTTCCTGTCCCCGCACCACCACGGAGCCCACGATCCCGCCCTGCTACGGGATCCCGATCCCGCTCTGATGGGTGAACTGCTGGCGGCGGCGGGGACCAGTCTTGTCTCCCTGACCTGCGCAGCCGAACTTCCAGGCGCCCAGCGCCTGGTCGACCAGCTCACGGCCAGCGGAGTGGTTCCCTCTCTGGGCCACACCGCAGCAGACACGGCGACCGCGGCCGGGTTCCTCGGCCGCGCGGCCCTCGGCCTGCGGCGGGCCGGACACCGCCAGGGGAACCCGGTTCCCCGGCGACCCACGGTGACGCACCTGTTCAACGCCATGCCGGCGCTGCATCACCGCTCACCCGGTCCGGTGGCCGCCAGTCTCAGCGAAGCGCACGCCGGCAGGGCCGTCATTGAACTCATCGCCGACGGCGTCCACCTCGCCGCGGATACCGTCCGGATGATGTTCGACCTCGTCGGTGCTGAGAATATTGCCCTCGTCACTGATTCCATGGCGGCCACGGGCCTGCAGGACGGACGTTACCGGCTGGGAAACCTGGCCGTCACCGTACACGAGGGGGTCGCCCGGCTCGACAGCACCGGCGCGATTGCCGGCGGAACCGCAACCCTCCTTGACGTGGTCAGGGCCACCGTAGCAGCAGGAGTATCACTGCAGGACGCGGTCCGGTCAGCCAGCGCCGTCCCGGCATCAGTTCTCGGCCTGTCCGGGCATGTCGGCGACCTTCACAAAGATATGCGGGCCGACATTGTCGTCGTCGATTCCGAATTAACCCTCGCCGGCGTGTTGCGGCACGGCAGATGGATCGAACCACTGCCGTGAAAGGAACCGCGCCCTCCGTTGCCCGGAACCTCGAAGCCCGAGAAGCAAACCCCACCTATCCCTCGCGCTCGATGCAGTACGAGTGGCCGGGCGGCCATCACCCTGGACTCGTCCGTTCCCTGTACTTGGCGCGGACCGCGCCACACTCGGCACAGGTGCGGTGCAGGTCGTCGGCGGCGCTGGATTTCAAAGAAGGCCAGGAGGCCGCCGGCTCCGCGGCCAAGCCCGGTGGAGAACCGATGCTTGCCAGGAATGTTTAGGGCAGACTGGTGGCGTGAGCGGAATCCGATGGGTGCTGCACGTCGATCTCGACCAGTTCATCGCGGCGGTCGAAGTGCTCCGGCGGCCGGAGCTTGCGGGCAAGCCGATCATTGTCGGCGGTCGGGGCGACCCCACGGAACGAGCTGTGGTGTCGACCGCGTCCTACGAGGCCAGGGCGTTCGGTGTGGGTTCTGGAATGCCCTTACGCATTGCGGCCCGGAAAGTGCCCGACGCCGTGATCCTGCCCGTCGACCACGAGGCTTACCTGGCGGCGTCTGAAACGGTGATGGCTACCCTGCGCGCGCAGCCCGGCGCCACCGTGCAGGTGCTGGGTTGGGATGAAGCCTTTGTAGGCACGGAGACAGAGAATCCGGAAGCCTACGCCCGGCAGGTGCAGGCCGCTGTCCTGGAGCGAACGCAGCTGCATTGCAGCGTGGGCATCGGCGACACCTTGGTCCGGGCCAAGGTGGCCACCGGTTTCGGCAAGCCGGCCGGCGTCTTCCGCCTCACTTCCGGGAACTGGCTCGACGTCATGGGCAGCCGGCCCACCAAGGACCTGTGGGGCGTCGGAACCAAAGTGTCGGGCCGGCTGGCCAAACTCGGCATCAACACAGTCGCCGAGCTCGCCGCGTCCGACCCCCAGGACCTGGTCCCGGAGTTCGGCCCCAAGATGGGTCCTTGGTACGCGGAGCTCGGACGCGGGGACGGCGCCAGCGTCGTGGACGACACCCCGTGGGTTGCCCGCGGGCATAGCCGGGAGACCACCTTCCAGCGCGACCTCACCGAGCCCGTCCAGGTGGACGACGCCTTGAGGGAGCTGACAGCGCATGTCCTTGAGGACGTTGTGGCCGAAGGACGGCCCGTGGTTGGGCTGACCCTCAAGGTTCGGTACGCGCCGTTCGTCACCAAGACCCACGCGAGGAAGATTCCCGAGACCTTCGACCGGAACGAAATCCTCGCACGGGCCTTGGACCTCGCAGCCGGAATCGAGGCGGGCCGTCCGATCCGACTCCTGGGCCTGCGTGCCGAATTGGCAATGCCCGACGATGCCCGAACGGGACATACGCCGACGCGCGGTGGTTGGTGACGGCGTCGCTCCCTGGCCCAGCCGGGCCGAAAGTCTCTGAACCACGCACACCTCTGCGCGCCTAGGGTGAAGACATGGACCATCGCCGTCTGCTGCTGCGGGTTGTGAAGTCGATTCACACCATTGCCTGGTTCACGATCGAGGCCTGCATGGCCTACGTCCTGTACACCGGAGTCAGGGGCCGCACCGACCGGAAGACAGGCGTGGCCGCCGTCGTGGTCGCGGGCGAAACGGTGATCTTCGCCGCCAATGGCTTTCGCTGCCCGCTGACCGCTGTCGCCCAGGACCTCGGGGACAGCGACGGCTCGGTCACGGACATCTACCTCCCGCGGTGGTTCGCGAGGATGCTGCCCGGAATCCACGTCCCCCTGATCCTCGCCGCCGTCCTGCTGCACTGGCGGAACTGGCGGAATCACGCGGTCCGGGACAGCCAGCGGAGGCTGTTGCTCGGGCGATAGTCAGCACCTGCCCGGACACGGTCGACCTGCCGCCCCTACATCGCGGTCCCGCAGGGTGTCCCCGGGCGAGGCTGCCCGGAAGCCTACGAACCGTCCGGGAGCGGCCCGGAATGCGGGTAATCTTAGAGAGTTCCGGAGCCGGCACGGTCGCTCCGGGGGAGTTCATGGCAGGCAGCAAAAGGCGAGGTTGATGGTCCACATCTGGAACGATCTGTCCGAAGTCCCGGCGGACTTTGGTCCTTCGGTTGTCACTTTCGGCAATTTCGACGGCGTGCACCGCGGCCACCAGCAGGTGCTGTCGCAGCTGATCCGCACCGCCCGATTGAACCACGCCCGCGCCGTCGCGATCACCTTCGATCCGCACCCGGCGCAAGTGCACCGTCCCGAGTCGGCTCCCGAGCTGATCATGGGGCTGGAGGACAAGCTGGTGGCCCTGGGCGAGCTCGGCCTCGATGCCGTGCTGGTGATGAAGTACTCGATGGAACTCGCCAGCCTGACCCCTGAAGAATTTGCCGCCGCGGTCCTGGTGGACGGCCTGAAGGCAAGCCACGTGGTGGTCGGCCACGACGCCCGGTTCGGCCGCGGCAATTCCGGGGACCTCTCCACCATGCAGGAGCTGGGGCGGAAGCTCGGTTTCGAGGTGCTGGTCATCAGCGAGTTCGGCTCTGAAGGCTTCCCCATCCACGACGACGACGGGACGGACCGCCGCTGCTCGTCCACGTGGGTCCGTGAGGCCCTGCGCGAGGGCGACGTTGCCACCGCCGCTGCGGTGCTGGGCAGGCCGCACCGGATGCGCGGCGAGGTGGTGCACGGTGCCGCACGCGGCCGCGACCTCGGCTTCCCCACGGCAAACCTCGCCCCGACGGCCAGCGGGTACATTCCCGCCGACGGGATCTACGCCGGCTGGCTCGTCGACCAGGCGGGCACCCGCTGGCCTGCCGCCATCTCCGTGGGCTCCAACCCCACGTTCGACGGCGTGAGCCGTCAGGTTGAGGCCCATGTGATCGACCGCCCGGAAGAGTCCCCCGACGAATTTGATCTGTACGACCAGACAGTTGTGGTGGAATTTGTCACCAGGCTCCGGGGCATGGTGGCGTACCGTGGGCCTGAGGCATTGGTGGATCAGATGCGCCTGGACGTCGTCCAGGCGCACGACATCCTGTTCGCCCGCTGACAACCGGCCCGAACGACACCAAACCCCGCGCTGGCGTGTTCCCACGCACTGAAGCCGCGCTGATTCACAGCCACTTGGCAAGGAAGGCAAGAGACGTGACCATCGAGAAGAACACGAGGGAACTGGACCAGGACATTGTCCGGGACTTCAGCACGCGCATGAGCTACGCGTCGTACCTGCAGTTGCCCACCCTGCTCAGCGCCCAGCAGCCGGTCAGCACTCCGGAACACCACGACGAGATGCTGTTCATCATCCAGCACCAGACCACGGAGCTGTGGCTGAAGCTGGTACTGCATGAGCTTCGCAGCGCTGCCGCCTGGCTGCGATCGGACGACCTCGGGTCCGCCCTGAAGGCGATCGCCCGGGTCAAGCACATCCAGAAGACGCTCACCGAGCAATGGTCCGTGCTGGCCACCCTGACACCTACCGAGTACTCCCAGTTCCGCGGCTTCCTCGGCAACTCGTCCGGATTCCAGTCCAGCCAGTACCGCGCGGTCGAGTTCCTTCTGGGCAACAAGAACGCCAAGATGCTCCCGGTGTTCGAATCGGACCCCGAGGCCCACGGGATGCTGCGCGAACTGCTCGAAGCCCCCAGCATCTACGACGATTTCCTCGCGTATCTCAAGCGCCAGGGCTTTGACGTCCCGGCCTCCGTGCTGGAGCGCGACGTCACCAAGGCCCACGAGTTCTGCCCTGAGCTCGTCCCGGTGTTCAAGTACATCTACGAAAACGCCGCCGACAACTGGGGCGCGTACGAGGCTTGCGAGGAACTCGTGGACCTTGAGGACAATTTCCAGCTGTGGCGTTTCCGCCACCTGCGCACCGTCCAGCGCACCATCGGCATGAAGGCCGGCACCGGCGGATCCAGCGGTGCCGCGTTCCTGCAGAAGGCCCTCGAGCTGACCYTTTTCCCTGAGCTCTTCGCCGTGCGGACGGAGATCGGCCAGTGAGCATCTCCGCCGGCACCGACGCAACGGACAATCTGTGGCAGCGCGCCCTCGATCTCGACGCCGCCGATCCGCTGGCCGGCTACCGCGACCACTTCGTCGGCACGGACACGGATTTGTCCTACCTTGACGGCAACTCCCTGGGCCGGCCGCTCAAGCGGACCGTCACGGACATCAGCAGCTTCATCCAGGACAGCTGGGGCGGCCGCCTGATCCGGGGCTGGGACGAGGAATGGCTCGAACTGCCCCAGGCCA
Organism: Arthrobacter sp. P4_F10; assembly: GCF_056401435.1. Lineage (NCBI taxonomy): Bacteria > Bacillati > Actinomycetota > Actinomycetes > Micrococcales > Micrococcaceae > Arthrobacter > Arthrobacter sp. P4_F10. The sequence goes on along the minus strand of NZ_JBFUJJ010000013.1, from coordinate 85,119 downwards.
TCGGCGACCAGCTCGGCCGCGCAGTGCTCGGCGCGGCGCCCGGGCAGACCATCATTGCCGATTCCACCACCGTGGTGCTGTACAAGCTCATCCGCGCCGCCCTGGCAGCTGTGACGGATCCGGCGCGGACGGAAATCGTCCTGGACACGGACAATTTCCCCACCGACCGGTACCTGGTGGAGGGAATCGCGCGCGAAGAAGGCCTGACCCTGCGCTGGATCGACGCCGATCCCGCCTCCGGTGTCACGGTCGAGCAGGTGCGGGCCGCCACGGGCCCGGCCACCGCCGTCGTGGTCCTGAGCCAGATTGCCTACCGCTCCGGTTTCCTCGCGGACCTTCCGGCTATCACCGCGGCAGTCCACGACGCCGGCGCCCTGGTGGTGTGGGACCTGTGCCACTCCGCCGGGTCGGTGGAGATCGCTTTGGACGACGCCGACGTCGACTTCGCGRCCGGCTGCACGTACAAGTACCTGAACGGGGGACCGGGATCGCCCGCGTTCGCCTACGTCAACACCCGGCACCTGGCCGGACTTCAGCAGCCGATCTGGGGCTGGATGGGACGCAAGGACGCGTTCGAAATGGGTCCCGGCTACGAGGCCGCCCCCGGCATCCGGGGCTTCCTCAGCGGCACCCCGGCCATTTTCGGCATGCTCGCCATGCGCGGCACCCTGGACCTGATCGAGGAAGCGGGGATGGCTGGCCTCCGGGAGAAGTCACAGCTGCTCACGGCCTATGCCCTCGAACTCTTCGACGCCTGGCTGGCACCGGCCGGTGTGCAGCTGTCCACCCCGCGGGACCCGGCACTGCGCGGCAGCCACGTGACGGTGGACCACCCTGCCTTCCGTGAAATGACGGCCGTGTTGTGGGATCAGGATGTGATTCCCGATTTCCGTGCCCCGCAAGGCATCAGGATCGGGCTGTCACCCCTGAGCACCTCCTATGCGGAGGTGTACCGCGGCGTCGCCGCGATCCGGGAGCTGCTTTCGGGCCAGGAAAGCGGAGACGCATCCCAGGGCGGCGCGGCCGGCGCGGCTGGCAGTTTCGACAAGACCACGGACGTGCCACTAAACTGAACGTTGGATCCGGCTGCAGTCCGTGGCGGCTGGCTCCTGTTGTGTACGGAATGCCCGGCTTCGGCGGGGGATTCCGGGACGGCACCCCCGGCAGTGAATTACTGATTCGGGCCTCACGGCACATCTCTAGGAGTTATTGTGGCACTTGAAGCCGCTGTAAAGCAGTCCATCATCAAGGATTTCGCAACGTCCGAGGGCGACACCGGTTCGCCGGAGGTCCAGGTTGCAGTCCTGACTCAGCGGATCAAGGATCTCACTGAGCACATGAAGGAGCACAAGCACGATTACCACACCCAGCGCGGTCTGCTGGCCATGGTTGGTCGTCGCAAGCGCATGCTCACCTACCTCAAGAACACTGACATCACCCGCTACCGTCAGCTCATCGAGCGCCTCGGCCTGCGTCGCTAGTCAGCTTTAAGGGGCGGCCCCTTCCGGACCGGAAAGGGCCGCCTTCTTCAGGAAAAAACTAAACAGGAGGATCAACCGCATCACGCATTCGCGGTCCTCGGTAGTGATCCCCGGGAACGGCCTCAAGGAATGAGGCCCGGCCCGTGGGTCTCGATCGATGACCGGGTGCAGTGCAGGCCAGTAGACAGATGCTGGACTGGGTTGATGCGGCTGGGCTCCGTGAACCATGAAACGGAGGTGACTCTCTATGGAGGGTCCCGAAATCCAGTTCTCAGAAGCAGTCATTGACAATGGCCGCTTCGGCAAGCGTGTAATCCGCTTTGAAACCGGCCGCCTTGCGAAGCAGGCAGCCGGCGCAGCGATGGTCTACATCGACGAAGAGACCGCGCTGCTGTCCGCAACCACCGCCGGCAAGCACCCGCGTGAAGGTTTCGACTTCTTCCCGCTGACTGTCGACGTCGAAGAGCGTATGTACGCCGCCGGCCGCATCCCGGGCTCGTTCTTCCGCCGCGAAGGCCGTCCCTCCACGGAAGCCATCCTGGCCTGCCGCCTCATGGACCGCCCGCTGCGCCCCGCGTTCGTCAAGGGCCTGCGCAACGAGGTCCAGATCGTCGTCACCGTGCTGTCCATCAACCCGGACGAGCTCTACGACGTCGTCGCGATCAACGCGTCCTCGATGTCCACCCAGCTTTCCGGCCTGCCCTTCTCCGGCCCGATCGGCGGCGTCCGCGTTGCCCTCGTTGCCGACGAGAACGGCTCGCAGTGGGTTGCGTTCCCGAAGCACTCCCAGCTCGAGAACGCCGTCTTCAACATGGTCGTTGCCGGCCGCATCGCCGGTGACGACGTCGCCATCATGATGGTTGAAGCCGAAGCCACCGACAACTCCTGGAACCTCATCAAGGAACAGGGCGCCACCGCCCCGACCGAAGAGGTTGTCTCCGAAGGCCTCGAGGCTGCCAAGCCGTTCATCAAGGCCCTCTGCGAAGCACAGTCCGACCTGGCAGCACGCGCCGCCAAGCCGACCGTCGAGTTCCCGGTCTTCCTGGACTACCAGGACGACGTCTACGCCGCTGTGGAGTCCGCTGCCGCCGAGAAGCTGGCCGCTGTCTTCCAGATCGCCGACAAGCAGGAACGCGACACCGCTTCGGACGAGCTCAAGGACGAGGTCACCTCTTCCCTTGCCGGCCAGTTCGAAGGCCGCGAGAAGGAGCTGTCCGCAGCCTTCCGCTCCGTCACCAAGCAGGTTGTGCGCCAGCGCATCCTCAAGGACCAGATCCGCATCGACGGCCGTGGCCTGACGGACATCCGCCAGCTCACCGCCGAGGTTGAGGTTCTGCCCCGCGTCCACGGCTCGGCCATCTTCGAACGCGGCGAGACCCAGATCATGGGTGTCACCACGCTGAACATGCTCAAGATGGAACAGCAGATCGACTCGCTGTCTCCCGTGACGCGCAAGCGCTACATGCACAACTACAACTTCCCGCCGTACTCCACCGGCGAGACCGGCCGCGTCGGTTCCCCGAAGCGCCGCGAAATCGGCCACGGTGCCCTCGCAGAGCGCGCCATCATGCCGGTGCTGCCCTCCCGCGAGGAATTCCCTTACGCCATCCGCCAGGTGTCTGAGGCTCTCAGCTCCAACGGTTCGACGTCGATGGGTTCCGTCTGCGCCTCCACGCTGTCCCTGCTCAACGCAGGCGTGCCGCTGAAGGCTGCCGTTGCCGGTATCGCCATGGGCCTGGTCTCTGACCAGGTTGACGGCCAGACCCGCTACGCCGCCCTGACCGATATCCTCGGCGCCGAAGATGCCTTCGGCGACATGGACTTCAAGGTTGCCGGTACCTCCGAGTTCGTCACGGCCATCCAGCTGGACACGAAGCTCGACGGCATCCCCGCCTCGGTCCTGGCCGCCGCCCTGAAGCAGGCTCGTGAAGCGCGCCTGCACATCCTGGACGTCCTGAACTCCGCGATCGACACCCCGGACGAGCTCTCCGAGTTCGCGCCGCGCGTCATCGCGGTCAAGATCCCGGTAGACAAGATCGGCGAGGTCATCGGCCCGAAGGGCAAGATGATCAACCAGATCCAGGAAGACACCGGAGCCGACATCTCGATCGAGGACGACGGAACTGTCTACATTGGCGCCACCAACGGCCCGTCTGCCGACGCAGCACGGTCCGCGATCAACGCCATCGCCAACCCGCAGATCCCGGAAATCGGTGAGCGCTACCTGGGCACGGTCGTCAAGACCACCACCTTCGGCGCCTTCGTTTCCCTGACCCCGGGTAAGGACGGCCTCCTGCACATCTCCGAGCTGCGCAAGATCGCCGGCGGCAAGCGCGTGGACAACGTCGAGGACGTCGTCTCCGTGGGCCAGAAGATCCAGGTGGAAATCACCAAGATCGACGACCGCGGCAAGCTCTCCCTCTCACCCGTCGTGGCTGAGGGTGCGGACGCAGACAACGCTGAGGTCTCCGCGGACGCCGCAGAGTAGTCTCTCCTGAGTCAAACAGCGGGGCCGGTGGATCATCCACCGGCCCCGCTGCTGTTAAAGGTAGGATTGCAGGCAGATTTGGCACGTGTTCAATGAAAGGCCTTGATGACTGTCGTCCCCCTGCCGCTAGAGCAGAACCAGCACGCTGACACCCTGATCCACGGAGCCGACGGCGGTTCCGAGGTGCGACGCTCGGTCCTGCCCGGCGGCGTCCGCGTGCTCACCGAAGCGATGCCCGGCCAGCGCTCTGCCACGATCGGTTTCTGGGTCGGGGTGGGCTCCCGCGACGAGGCTCCCGGCCAGCACGGCTCCACGCACTTTTTGGAGCATCTGCTCTTCAAGGGCACCAAGCGCCGCACCGCGCTGGAGATCGCGTCGGCCTTCGACGAGGTCGGCGGGGAATCGAACGCCGCCACCGCGAAGGAGAGTACCTGCTACTTCGCCCGCGTGCTGGACACGGACCTTCCCATGGCGATCGACGTCATCGCTGACATGATCACCGGCGCCGTCCTGGACCCGCAGGAGATGGAGCAGGAGCGGGACGTCATCCTCGAGGAAATCGCCATGGACAGCGACGATCCCACTGACGTCGCGCACGAGAACTTCGTCGCCGCAGTGCTGGGAACGCACCCGCTGGGGCGCCCCATCGGCGGCACCCCGGCAGCGATCCGGGCCGTGGCGCGCGACTCGGTGTGGGACCACTACCGCCGCTACTACCGTCCCGACGAGCTCGTGGTCACCGCGGCCGGCGGGCTGGACCACGACGTCGTCTGCGGGCTCGTGGTGGATGCCCTCCACTCTGCCGGCTGGAACCTTGAGGCCGCTGCCGCGCCCGTGCAGCGCCGCTCCACCGAGCGCGCTGCGATCACCGGCACGGCCGGCCTGCATGTGGTCAAGCGCCCGGTGGAGCAGGCCAACATCATCATGGGTTGCCCCTCGCTTGTCGCCACGGACGACCGCCGCTTTGTCATGAGTGTGCTCAACGCCGTCCTCGGCGGCGGCATGTCCTCCCGGCTCTTCCAGGAGGTCCGGGAAAAGCGCGGCCTCGTCTACTCGACGTACTCGTTCGCGTCCTCCTACGCCGACGCCGGCTACTTCGGCATGTACGCCGGATGCACGCCGTCGAAGGTCCGGCAGGTCGTTGAGCTGCTCGGCGCCGAACTGGACAAGCTGGCTGCGGACGGCATCTCCGACGAGGAGCTCCGGAAGGCCGTGGGTCAGCTGTGCGGCGGAATCGTGCTGGCGCTGGAGGACACCGGTTCCCGGATGTCCCGGCTGGGCCGCGCGGAACTGGTCTCCGGCGAGTACCAGGACATCGATGAAACCCTCCGCCAGATCAAGGCCGTCACGGCAGCGGAGGTCCAGGAGCTCGCCCGTGAGCTCGCGGCCGCCCCGCGAACCGTCACGGTGGTCGGCCCGTTTGAGGAAACCGAGACGTTTGGGCTCTAGGTAATTCCGGGCCGATAGCTGCACTGTGGGCCCTGTATAGCGCGACTGGGCACGGCCGGTCGGGGCGCGGCCGGTCTTTACACCACAGCAGGCGCGGCGTCATGATGGTGGCGGGGTCACTCGGGAGGAACTCCATATGGGAGAAACTGTGGACCGGCCACTGCCAGGCAGTGCATGCGAGGCGCTTGAGGCGTTCCTGGGCCATTGGACGGGGACCACGCACTGGGAGGCAACCGCGTGGGGTCCGGCGCGCAGCGCGGACACCGAGATCATCTTTTCCCGGGCGGCTGCCGGGCTTGCCGTCACCCAGAGCTACCGGCATACGGATGCGGACGGGACCCGTTCCGAAGGCCACGGTGTCTTCACGTCGGATCCGGACCACCCCGACACCTTCTGGTACCACGTCAACAGCCTGGGGCTGCCGCCCGAGGCGCCGGCGCGCGCCAGCGTGGATGGCGGCACGTTGACTGTGGAACGGCGCAGTGACCGCGGCACCGCGCGGCACACCTTCCGGGTGGAGGACGGCGAACTGACGCACGCTGCCGGTCTCCGCCTGGGCAGGGCGAGCGACTTCACCCCCTTCATGACCACTGTGTGCCGCCGCGTCGCTGAGGGCGCGTCCATCCCGGCGTGAAGCCCCGGGCTGCGGCGCCGGGCTCGGCGCCGGGCTCGGCGCCGGATTTTAGGGTGGGTTATTCCGGGCCGGTTCGCGGCCGGGGGTTCTCCGGTCCGCGCCTTCAGGATGCGGCCTCGAGGATCCGGGTCTTGGGAGCCCCCTGAAGGGCCGGGGCGGCGTCGTCGGAGTTCCAGACCTTCGCCCGAAGATTGGCTAACAGGGCTTCTGCCTGACCGCGCTGCTCGAAATCCAGCTCGACCACCACATAGAGCGGGTCGTCCACCGGGCGGCTGATGCGGTAGGCAGTGACTCCGGATGCTGCGCGGTTCACCGGGTCGCGGTCGAAAGCCGCTTTCCACATCCCGAAATCCTTGACCTGATGCTCGATCTGCAAGGTAAACATGGCACTCTCCTGACTGGTGTTTGCCGCCCGCGGGGGATATGCCACACTCTAGGACCGGTCAGGCCCGCGCGACACCCCAGAAAAGCCTGGGCGTGCTGCGCCTACCCGCCGGCGAACGGCGGCAGCACGTCCACGACGTCGGCCGGCTTGAGCGCCGCGGCGTGGTCCCGCACGGCAACTTCGTTGAGCAGGAAGCTGGAGCGGGACAGGATGCGGGCCAGCGGCGGCGTACCGGCGGGCGGTTCGGGGCGCTCGACGGCGAGGATCGCCTCGAGCAGCGAAGCGAGGGTGTCGCCGTCGGCGAGGTCGTAGCGTTCCTCATCCACGCCGGCGGCAGCGCGCGCCGCAGCGAAGTAGCGTACGTTCACGAAAAAATCAGCCTCCGATGGCGCTCATGCTGCGGTCCGGCTGGACGAAGTCGGGGGAGCCGAGGCCCACGTGGTCCATGCCGTGGGCCTTGGGCTTGATCCACATGGCATCCTGCCAGCGTTCGGCGAGCTGTTCGTCGCTTGCGCCCTCGCGCAGCAGGCCAAGCAGGTCCACTTCCTCGCGTGAGAACAGGCAGCTCATGATCTTGCCCTCGGCGGTGATGCGCGTGCGGCGGCAGTCGGAACAGAACGGCTCCGTGACGGAGGCGATGATGCCCACGGTGCCGAGCACGGGGCCGGTGGCCTGGTCGGTGCCGGGAACACGGGCCCTGACCTCGAACCGTTCCGCCGGGGCGCCGTCGCGGTCCCGCGGGTCGGATCTGAGCACGTAGTCGGCGGAGAGAAGTTCGCGGATCTCCGCGGCGGTGATCATGTTCCGTCGGGTCCAGCCGTGGTCCGCGTCCAGCGGCATCTGCTCGATGAAGCGCAGTTCATAGCCGCGGTCCAGTGCCCAGGCCAGCAGGGCCGGGGACTCGGTGTCGTTGATCCCCCGCATGAGCACAGCGTTGAGCTTGACCGGGCCCAGGCCTGCAGCCCAGGCGGCGTCGACGCCGGCGAGGACCTTGTTCAGGAAGGGGCGGCGGGTCAGCTTCGCAAAAGTTTCCTCGTGCAGGGAATCCAGTGAGACGTTGATCCTGGAGAGTCCCGCAGCCTTGAGTCCGGCGGCCTTCTTGTCCAGGCCGACGCCGTTGGTGGTCATTGAGATCGGCAGCCCGGGGTGGGCCTGGCGGAGCGCGCCGATGATCTCCAGCAGGTCCGCGCGCACCAGGGGCTCGCCGCCGGTCAGCCGCAATTCACGTACGCCGAGCATGTCGACGCCGATCCGCACGATCCGGACGATTTCCTCCGCGGACATCACCGCCTGCTTGGACAACCACTCCAGGCCCTCGGCCGGCATGCAATAGGTGCAGCGCAGATTGCACTTGTCCGTCAGTGAGAGGCGCATGTCCGTGGCGCGGCGGCCGTAGCGATCCACCAGCCCGGCAGGCAGGCCCTCCGGGCGCCCGGACAGTGAGGTTGCAGGAGGCATCCCCGCTCCGGGACTGCCTGCCGCGCGGGGCTGGGGCATACCCAGTTGAACTGTCATAGAGTCAGGCTACGCCACCTCGCGGCCCACGTCACAGCCGCATGACGGCACGAATCTTACGTGTTCGGGAAGGATGTCCTGCGGGGATCCGGAGCCCTGCCCGCGGCGCGGCCGCGAACCTATGCTTGAAGCGTGAACAACACCCAGCCGGCCCCGGACGCAACGGAACACCGACGCATCCTCCTCGTCGAAGACGAGCCGACCATCGCCGGAGTGGTTCGCGACTACCTCGTCCAGGCGGGATTCCAGGTGGTCCTCGCCGCCGATGGGTTCACGGCCCTGGGCCTCGCAGCCGAACGCCGCCCGGACCTGGTGCTGCTGGACCGGATGCTGCCGGGCCTGGACGGCGTGGAAGTCTGCCGGCGGCTCCGTGCGGCACACAGTGTCCCGGTCATCATGCTCACGGCGCTGGGGACGGAGGATGACCGCATCCTTGGCCTGGAAGCCGGCGCGGACGACTACGTCACCAAGCCGTTCTCGCCCCGTGAGCTCGTGCTGCGGGTCCGCTCGGTCCTGCGCCGGAGCATTCCCGAATTCAGCCCGGAGCCCTCCGTCGAAGTGGGCGGCTTCGACCTCAGCCCGGCTGCGCGCACGGTTTCCCGCCATGGCAGGCCCTTGGTGCTGACGGCCCGGGAGTTCGATCTGCTGGCCTTCATGCTCCGCCGTCCCCGGCAGGTCTTCAGCCGAGAGGAACTCATGAAGGCCGTCTGGGGCTGGGACTACGGGGACCTGTCCACGGTGACGGTCCACGTGCGGAGGCTGCGGGAGAAGATCGAGGACGACCCCACCCGCCCCTCCGTGCTGAAAACGGTGTGGGGCGTGGGCTACCGGCTGGACCCCAGCGACGAGGAAGAGTCCGCCCGTGCAGACCTCTGAGCTCCTGATCATCATCGGCTGGGCCGTGGCATGGGGAGCCGTGATCGGGGCCGCCTCATTGCTCATCCTGAAATCGCTGCGCAGGGCATCCTTCGCGGTCCAGATCTGCGTGGTGGTGCTCGCCGCCGTGGCGGTCCTGACGGCCGGAATGGTCAGCGCCTTCAACGCCATGTTCATCTCGGCACGGGACCTCGAGGTCATGTGGTACGTCCTGGCCGTAGCCTCGGCGGTTGCCGTTTCGATCGCCCTCGTGCTGGGATCAAGGGTCTCCCGGAACGCCAAGGCGCTGGCCGACGCCGCCCGGAGCATCGGCCGCGGGGAGAGCCCCGGGATCCAATCCCCGGTGATGAGCCACGAACTTGCCGCCCTCGCCGCCGAGCTCGAATCCAGCAGCCGAATGCTGGAGGCATCCCGGCAGCGTGAGGCCGCCGTCGAGAACGCCCGCCGCGAGCTGGTCAGCTGGATTTCCCACGACCTGCGGACGCCGCTGGCGAGCATGCGGGCCATGACCGAGGCCCTGGAGGACGGCATGGCGGCGGACGTTCCCGCCTATTACCGCAAGATCATCGCCCAGACCGACGTCATGGCCGGCATGGTCAACGACCTCCTGGAGCTGTCGAAAATCCACGCCGGAACCATGCGGCTCAAGGCCGAGCCGTTGGACCTGTACGACCTCGCCAGCGACGCCATTGCCGATCTCGCCGCGCTGGCGCAGCAGCACGGCATAACGCTCGACGGCGGCGGCCGGCGGGAGAGCCTGGCCCTGGCCGACGGCCCGTCGATGGGGCGCGCCATCCGGAATGTGGTGCTTAACGCGATCGTCCACAGCGCCCCAGGTTCCCGCGTCACCGTGGAAGTCGGCCGGCAGGGGGACCGGGCCGTGGTCGCGGTCACCGACGGCTGCGGCGGGATCCCCGAGGAAGACCTGCCGCATGTGTTCGAGACCGGCTGGCAGAAGGATCCGGCCCGGAAGCGGCCCGGCCGTTGGGCCGCCGGGGACGACGGTGCTGTGGGGGACGGTGCTGTGGTGGATGGTGTTGTGGTGGACGGTGCTGTGGGGGACGGTGCCGCGATAGGCGGCGACCTGGTGCCCGGGCCGGCTGAGCCGGCAGGCGCCATGCGCTACAGCGGCGCCGGGCTTGGCCTGAGCATTGTCGCCGGAATAGTCAGTGCCCATCAGGGCACCGTCACCGTGGAAAACGTCGACGGCGGATGCCGGTTCTCGCTGCTGCTCCCGGGCCAGGGATCTGCCGGCCAAGAGTCAGCTGCGGCCGCACCAGCTGCCGGCGTGGCACCTGCACCGAGAGCCGCTACTGAGGGAGCAAAGGACGGGAGTCCGCGCGACGCGGCGGACGAACAACTCCGGGCGGGACGGGCACAGTGAGCAGCGGCGTTGGCTTTGACGGGCAGGGGCAGGAAATGGACGGAACAGTCGCCGGCAGGGAACAGCAACAAGGGGGAACGCAGGGGCAGCCAGGACCGACCGGGCAACCGCAAGCCCAACAGCCGCGCACCCGGGACCGGCGGGCGCGGGACCTGTGGGCCGCCGGGGCCGGACTGGTGGCCGTGGGGACCGCGGTGGTGCTCGGTGAGCTCGCGGCCAGCCTGGTGAGCCCCACGGTTTCTCCCGTGACGGCCGTGGGAGGTGCCGTAATCGATACCGTCCCGCCGGGCGTCAAAGAGTGGGTTATCTCCGTGTTCGGCACGGCGGACAAGGTGGCACTCCTGGTCGGCATGTCGCTGGTCATCGCCGCACTCGCGGCCCTGTCCGGCGTCCTTGAAGTGCGGCGCCGTTTCGCCGGAGTGATTCTCATCGCGGTGTTCGGCGCGGTGGGCCTCGTGGCCGTGGTGAGCCGGGCCGACCTGACCGCCAACGCCATCCCCGTCCCGGTGCTCGTGGCACTGGTGGGAATCGCACTGTTGCGGTGGCTCATCCGGAAACTGTTGGAGTGGAAACCCGACGGGGACGGAACCCCGGCGGCGGAGCCGGCCTCATTGGAAACCCCAGCCGCCTCGCAGCATGAGGACGCTGCAGCCAATGACGCCGGGCCCGCGCGGCGCCGTTTCCTGCTGGCCCTTGGCGGGACCGCCGGGGTTGCCGCCGTCGCCGGTGTGCTCGCCTCCACCCTCAGGGGAGCGGCCGCCGTCGTCAGTGATGTGCGCAGCAAGCTGGTCCTCCCGGGACCCGCCGCTCCCGCGCCGCCCGTACCGGCGGGAGCCGAGATCAGGCTCCGCGGCCTGAGCCCGCTCGTGACGCCGAACAGGGAGTTCTACAGGATCGACACTGCCCTGCGCGTCCCGCTGGTTGACCCGGAGGCATGGACCCTGAAGGTCACGGGCCTGGTGGAACGCGAAATCGAGCTCGACTTCGCCACTCTCCTGGCCAAACCTATGACGGAACGCCACGTGACCATCGCCTGCGTCTCCAACCAGGTGGGCGGGGACCTGATCGGCAACGCCCGCTGGCTCGGCTGGCCCGTGCGCGAACTGCTTGCCATGGCCGGCCCCAAGGCCGGGGCGGACATGGTGCTCTCCCGCAGCACGGACGGCTGGACAGCCGGGACTCCGCTCGAGGCCCTCACGGACAGCCGCGACGCCCTGCTGGTGGTGGGAATGAACGGTGAACCGCTCCCGCTGGAACATGGATTCCCCGTCCGGCTGATCGTGCCCGGGCTGTACGGCTACGTCTCGGCCACGAAATGGGTCACCGAGCTGAAAGTGACCCGTTACGCTGACGACGTTGCCTACTGGACGCCCCGCGGCTGGAGCGCGCGCGGGCCCATCAAGACCTCGTCCCGGATTGACGTGCCGCGAGACGGGACCAGCGTGACGGCCGGGACGGTGGTGTTCGGGGGAGTCGCGTGGGCCCAGCACACGGGCATTGGGAAGGTGGAGCTGCGGGTCAACCGCGGCGACTGGCGCCAGGCCGAGCTGGCCCCGGGAATCTCCAAGGACACGTGGTACCAGTGGAAGCTGGGTCTGCCGCTGACGCCGGGACAATACGAGATCCAGGTCCGGGCCACCACCCTCGACGGCGTACCGCAAGTCGAGGAGTCGGCCCCCGTCGCGCCGAGCGGAGCCACCGGCTACCACACGGTTAGAGTGGATGTGAAGTCCTAGCGAGCCGAATAAAGGTCAGGAAACGCATGCACCGCACCGAGACAAGGCACGTCAGCGTTCAAGCGCACCGGGACAAGGTGCGCGCACTGCTCGCCCCGCTCCGCACCGAGGAACGGGTGGAACGGCTCCCGCTGCTCGAGGCCTTGGGCCGGGGACTTGCCGCCGACATCCTGGCGCCGCTGGATCTTCCCCCCTTTGCCAACTCGCAGATGGACGGCTTCGCGATCCGCAGCGCCGACGTGCCCCACGGCGGCACCGAACTGCGCGTCGTCGCGCCCGTCCCGGCCGGTGCCGCACCGGCAGAACTGGCCGCCGGCACGGCCGCCCCAATCATGACCGGCGCGATGATGCCGGCCGGGGCCGACGCCGTCGTACCCATTGAGYAGGCCGTGCCCGATTCCTTCCCCGCGCCCGGGGAGCCCGCCACGGTCCACCTGCCCGCCGCGGCTGCCGGAACGTTTGTGCGCGGTGCCGGCAGCGACATCCGCTCCGGTGAGCTCGCCCTCGGGGCGGGGACCTTCCTTGGCCCCGGCCAGCTGGGACTGCTGGCGGCACTGGGCTACACGGATGTGCCCGTCCGTCCCTTCCTGCGGGTTCTCCTGGTCACCACCGGCGACGAAGTCGTGGAACCGGGCAATCCGCTGGGACCGGGCAAGATCTTTGACTCCAACGGCACCCTGCTCGAGTCCTCCATGCGCCAAGCCGGGCTTCAGGTCACACGGACCGGGGTTTCCACGGACCGACCGGATGAGCTCGCCGCGTTGCTGCGCCGGCATGTGCCCGCCGTGGACCTGATCGTCACAACAGGCGGCGTCAGCAAAGGTGCCTATGAGGTGGTCCGGCAGGCGATGGCCGGACACGACGTCGAGTTCGGCGCCGTGGCGATGCAGCCCGGCGGTCCGCAGGGGATCGGCACTTTCGACGGTGTCCCCGTGCTGGGGTTCCCCGGTAATCCGGTGAGCTGCCTCGTGTCCTTTGAAATGTTCCTGCGCCCGGTTCTCACGGAGCTTTTCGGCGCTCCGGCGCTCCGGCCCGCGGTCCGCGCGCGCCTCGCCGAACCGCTGACCTCCCCGCCGGGCAAGCACCAGGTCCGGCGCGGCACACTGGCCCCGGACGGCACCGTCCGGTTGGAGGGCGGTGCGGGCTCACACCTGGTCCACGCCCTGGCCCGTTCCAATGCCCTGGTCCATGTTCCCGAGGGGACAGCGGCGCTCGCAGCGGGCGACGAAGTGGAAGTATGGATCCTGTGAATGAAGCAGAAAACCCTGAAGCGGATGCCGCACCAGCGGACCACCCCACGTCGGATATCACCCGCCTGACCCACCTCCGCCACGACGGCACTGCCCAGATGGTGGATGTGTCCAACAAGGCAGAGTCCACGCGGGAGGCCACGGCCACCGCGACTGTCCGCAGCACGGCCGAGGTCCTTGCCCTCCTCGGCGGCGGCGAGCTCCCGAAGGGCGACGCCCTGGCCGTTGCCCGCATCGCCGGGATTATGGCGGCCAAGAAGACGCCGGACCTGATCCCGCTGTGCCACCCGCTGCCCATCGCCAAGGTCACCGTTGACTTTGAGCTCGACACCGACTCCGTGACGGTGTTTGCCACGGTCAAGACCCGCGGCGTCACCGGGGTCGAGATGGAAGCGCTGACCGCGGCGTCGGTCGCGGCACTGAGCGTGTACGACATGATCAAGGCCGTGGACAAGCACGCGGTCCTGACCGATATCAAAGTGCTCGCCAAAAGCGGCGGCAAGAGCGGGGACTGGACCCTATGAACATGCCCGAACCGCACCGCCACGGCGAAGCCACCGGCCGGAAGGCCGGCGTCGTGATCGCCTCCACCCGGGCGGCCGCCGGTGTCTATGAGGACCTCACGGGTCCTGTGATCATCGATTGGCTTACCGAACACGGCTTTGAGCCGTTTCCTGCCATGGTGGTGCCTGACGGGGCGCCGGTGGGGGCCGCGCTCCGCGCCCTGCTGAGCCAGCAGCCGGCCGTCATCATCACCAGCGGCGGCACAGGACTGAGCCCCACTGACGCAACACCTGAGCAGACCCTGCCCCTGCTGGACCGGGAAATCCCCGGCATCATGGAAGGCATCCGCAGCGCCGGGGCGGCCAAGACGCCGATGGCCATGCTCAGCCGGGGCCACGCGGGCGCGGCCGGACAGACGTTCATCGTGAACCTCCCCGGATCGCCGAAGGGCGTGATGGACGGCCTGGGCGTGCTCGATCCCATTCTTGGACATCTTTGCGACCAGCTGGAAGGCAGTCATGGGCACTGAAACTGGATTTGAAATCGTGCACGCCGTGCTGAGTGCCGAGCCGATTTCCGTGGAGCAGGCCATCGCGGCGGTCGAGTCGGACACCGCAGGGGCGGTGGTCAGCTTCAGCGGCGTCGTCCGCAACCACGACGGCGGCAAGCAGGTTTCCCGGCTCAGCTACAGCGCCCACCCGACGGCGCACCAAGTGATGGCTGACGTCGTCGCCGCGCTCGTGGCGGAGCACTCGGTCCCGGCCGGCAACCAGGCGCTCGACGGATCCCCGGCTGCCGGTGCCGCCGGCGCCGACGAACGGCGGCACCAGCCGGTGCGGATCTGGGCGGCCCACAGGATCGGCATGCTGGAGATCGGCGATCCGGCCCTGGTCTGCGCCGTCTCGGCAGCCCACCGCGGCCAGGCCTTCGAGGTCTGTGCCGAACTCGTGGACCGGATCAAGGCCCAGGTGCCGATCTGGAAAGAACAGTTTTTCGCCGACGGCACGGTGGAATGGGTCGGAGCGGGGGAGTAAGCACGCGGTGGGGGTTGCCTCTCAGCCGAGGGTGGTGACCGGCAGCAAGTTAGCTCGCGATCAGGAGGAAAGGACCCTGCGCCGGACCTCGGCCCGGTCCACCCCCAGTTCATTGAGGAGCGCAGCCGCAGGGTCATGTTCCTCGCGGTCCAGCAGCGACAGCAGAAGATTCGCGGTGGTGATCTGTCGTGACTTCTGGTCAATGGTGTACCGAAGCATGCCTTCCATCACGGACCGGGCACCGGAGCTGAAGGGCGGCTTTTTTCCCCGGCCGGGCATAGTGACGCGTTCAAAGCCTTGGGCATCTATTCCGATTGACGCGAGTGCCGTGCGGTCAAGCGCCGCTGCAGCTGCCCTTGCCTGATCGAGTGTGACCCCAAGAATGCCGGCCGGACCGGGATCGTGAAGCGCCCCCAGCAGCAGATGATCAGTGGGCGCGTCAATCCAGCCTGACAAGTGAGGGGCTGGTGTGAACCGTCGGGTCGGCGGGCTTGTAACCCAAGGCCGCCGGTTCCGGAACGCAGCGGCCCCGGCGGTAGGGTTGATGGCATGACCGAACAACTCTCAGTCGCCGTGCTGGGCGCCAACGGGCGCATGGGCGCAGAGGCCGTGAAGGCCATCGATGCCGCCGCGGACCTGACCCTCGTCGCGGCCCTTGGCCGCAACGACTCCCTCGACACGCTTGTCAGCTCCGGCGCACAGATCGTGGTGGACCTGACTGTCCCTGATAGCACCGAGGCGAACGTCCGGTTCGCCGTCGAACACGGCATGCACGCCGTGGTGGGCACCACCGGCTGGGATGCCGACCGGCTCACGGGGCTGGAGGAGCTCCTCGCCGCCCGGCCCGGCGTCGGCGTGCTCATCGCCCCCAACTTCGCCCTCGGCTCGGTCCTGGCCTCCGCCTTCGCCGCCAAGGCTTCCAAGTACTTCGAGTCCGTTGAAATCATTGAACTGCACCACCCTGACAAGGTGGATGCCCCCTCCGGCACGGCTGTGCGCACGGCGCAGCTGATCTCGGCCGAGCGCGCAGCCGCTGGCGTGCCTTCCAGCCCGGACGCCACCGCCACGGAGCTCGATGGCGCCCGCGGCAGCGACGTCGACGGTGTCCGCGTCCACAGTGTCCGGCTCAGCGGCCTGGTCGCGCATCAGGAGGTCCTGATGGGCGGGCCGGGGGAGCAGCTGACCATCCGCCACGACTCCTTCGACCGCGCCTCCTTCATGCCCGGAGTGCTGCTGGGGATCCGCAACGTCGCCGCACACCCCGGTCTCACGGTGGGACTCGACGGCTACCTGGACCTGGGACTCTGAGTCCGATGTCCGCCGCCTTGACAGCCCTGAAAGCCAACCGCACCAAGATCTGGGTGGGGGCCGTCACCCTGCTGCTTGTGTTCTACCTGGTGGTGTCACTTCAGCGTTCCGTGCTCCTGATGTCGGACCCCAGCCTCGTAGCGAAGGCGATCGGCGTCGCTTACCTGGTGCTGCCGGTCATCGGCGCCTGGGCACTGATCCGGGAGCTGCTGTTTGGCGCCCGCACCGAGAGGTTGGCGAAGATCCTCGAAGCCGAGGGTGGCCTGCCGGAGGACACTCTGCCCCGCACGCCCGCCGGCCGGATCATCCGCGAAGCCGCCGACCTCGAATTTGAGAAGTACCGCGCCGAGGCCGAAGCCGCCCCCGAGGACTGGCGTTCCTGGTTCCGGCTCAGCTGTGCCTACGATGCCGCCGGAGACCGCAAGCGGGCCCGCGCTTCGATGCGCGACGCCGTACGGATGTTCCGCGCCGGAGTGCAGAAGCCCTAGCCGAATTTAGCGCAAGCGCGTCGGCTGGCGGGCCAGGGCCGGCCGGTAGCTGCCCACCTGGTTGGCCGCATGGGTCACCCACTCCAGCGGCCCGCGCCACGCCAGTGACGCGAAGACCGCGCCAGTCACCAGCACCCCCACGGCCTGCGCCCAGTACACACCCTCCACGGTCCAGCCGGGCAGCAGCGGCTGATCGTGCAGGGCCGCCATGATGCACAGATGAGCTGTGTAGAGGCTCAACGTCATGGCCCCGGCTCCGCGCAGCGGGAGCAGCAGATCGAGTTCCAGCCAGTTGCCCAGCCGGCCCAGCAGAAGACACACGCCGATCACGGCGGCAGCTGTCCCCGAGGTGTGCAACAAATCCAGTGTGGTGCCGGCGTGCGGTGCACTGGTGGCCAGCCACCACGCTGAGCCTGACTGTTCGACGCCGGCAAGGTTGACCTGCAGCAGGCTCTCCAGCGGGTAGGCGGGATCGCCAATCTGCGCCTCGAGCGCCTGCCTGCCGCCCCAGTCCTCCATCATGACTATCCCCAGCCACTTGGAAATGACGGCCACCGCGGTTCCGGCGGCCAGCAGCAGGAACGGCACGGCTGCTTTGGACAGCGCCATCCGGCCGATCACCAGCCCCACGAGGAGATAGGCGATCCACTGCAGGACAGGGTAGTAGCCCGTGAGGAAGAGGTCGCCAAGCAGTCTTGCCGGTGTGGGCAGGTCCTCCCAGCTGGGGTTATGCCCCAGCCGCAGGGGCGGATCGGCGGACAGCAGCCAGGGCCGCAGCAGGTAGGCCAGGACAGGGGCTGCCAGGATCCAGAGGGCCGCGAGTGCGATCAGGCGTCTCACCCCGAGCCCGATGAAGGGCAGTACGCACACGAACAGGAGGGCATAGTGCACCAAAATTATGGCGATGTTGACTTCCAGCCCGCCCAGGGAGAGCCCGACGGCGCCGATCACGAGCGCCCGTAGGGCGATGCCCCGGCGGGCCGCCCAAAGCTCGGGGCCTTGGAGCGGCTGCTGCTTCCCGGTGGACAAGGCGAGGCCGACTCCGGCCAGCGCCGCGAACAGTGCGGCTGCCCGTCCGGAAAACGCAAGCCCGATCCAGGTGGGCGTGAGCTGCGGGTCCGACTCAAAGGTCGCCAGCACGTGCGTGGCCATCATGGCCAGCAACGCCAGCCCGCGTGCGGCGTCAATGCCGGCCAGCCGGGCGCCGGAGGAGGGGCCCTTGACTGTCCGGGAAGCAGTGGTCGTTCCGCGCGCGGTCATCATCTGATCGTCTCATGTTCGGCCGGACCACAGCTCCAGCCCTTCTACGAAAGGGTCTTGTATTCGAATATATGTTCGAATACGATGGGCGCATGAACAACGCCTCAGAGTCTGCCTTCCTGAACCCGGAATTTGGGGACCGAGAATTCACAGGCCCAGATTTCCTAGGCCGGGAAGTTACAGGCCGACAATTTCCGGGCCCCGGCCCTTCGGGCCCTCGCCCGTCAGGCCCTGATCGGGCCAGCACCCCGCCCGGCGGACGGACCTGCGGTGGTGAGTCGGGGGCCGGTGTCCTCAAAGCTATGAGCCCCGGCGTCGTGGACTTCCTCTTCCGGCGCTTGGTCGCCGGCGAGCCGGCCGAGGACGTTCAGTGGGGCAGGGAAGGCACGGCGTTGGCTGTGCAACCGCCGGGAGCGGAGCTTGCCCGCCGGCTGGCCGAGACCGACATCGACGCCCTCACTCCAACAGAGTTGTTCCACTACGTGCGGGCGGCCCAGCGCCGGAGGAACTTCGGGAAACCGCCGTCGGGCGTTACTGCTCGGCATCATCGGCACCCTCCGGCGGCGCCGCCGCGTCCACCTGACTGCCATCCAGGCCGCCTGTATGACCTGCCGTCCTGGCCGCCGGCGGGACCTGAGGGGCAAGGGCTGATCATCGAAAGAGGAGGTGCTTAGGATGGCAGGGTGACCACTGGCTCGATTACTGCGCTGACGCTGTCCGCCGTCCAATACGAGGCCCTGGAGGGCGGCATTGCCGCCAACGTGCCCGAACACATCCGGCTGATCGAAGACGCCGAGTCGCACGGAGCCCGGCTGGTAATCTTTCCCGAGCTCTCACTGACGGGTTACCGGCTGGACCTGCTGGAGGGGCCGGGGGAGTGGCTGAGTGCTGCAGACGGGAGGCTGGACGGCATCCGGGAAATCTGCCGGCGCACCGGAATAACCGCCGTGGTCGGAGCCGCGTTCCAGGAGGAGGACGGCACGCCGCGGTTGGCTTCCCTCGCAGTCCACCCTGGAGGCACCATCGAGACCAGTTTTAAGACGCACCTGCACGGTCCGGAGCAAGGTCTCTTCGTGGCCGGCAGCCACCCCGCCGTCCTTGAGATCGACGGCTGGAAGGTCGCCTTGGCAATCTGTTTCGACGCCGACCGCCCCGGCCACGCGGAATGGGCCGCGGAAGCCGGTGCGGACATCTATGCCGTCTCGGCTCTCTATACTGCCGGAGAAGACCACAGGCTGGGGCTGCACCTTGGCGCCCGCGCCATGGACAACCGGATGTTCTCCGTCCTGGCGAACCTGGCAGGCGCCACGCCGCTCGGAGCCTCCTGCGGTCTGAGCGGCTTTTGGGGCCCTGACGGGCTTCCGTTCCGGCAGGCGGCCGGCACCGGCACCGAGGTGTTGACCGCGAGCCTCCAGTACAGCGTCCTGGCGCGGTTTCGGCGGCACTGACTCCGGCCGGAGGGCCTAAACGTGACGTGTGGGCCGGCGACTTTGACGTTCGTCACACCATCGCCATTGTCCTAACATGCCGCGGACAAGGTAACGTTTTTCATATGGCTGACTCTGATATTCGCTCTTACACGTTCGGGACCCTCGTGACTGCCATGGTCACGCCATTCACAACGGACGGTGAGGTCGACTACCGGCAGTCGGCGGAACTGGCGAGCAAGCTCGTCGACGACGGCAATGATGCCCTCGTTATCTCCGGCACCACGGGGGAGACCTCCACGCTGGAAGACGACGAAAAAGAGAAGCTCTTCCGCGTCATCGTCGAGGCCGTCGGCGACCGCGCCAAAGTCATCGCCGGAACCGGAACCAACCACACCTCGCACTCGATCGAGATGGCCAAGCGCGCCGCCAAGGCCGGAGCACACGGCCAGCTGATCGTCACGCCGTATTACAACAAGCCAAGCCAGGCCGGCATTCAGGCGCACGTCGAGGCCGTGGCCGACGCCGCCGACCTCCCCGTCATGGTCTACGACATCCCCGGCCGCGCCGGCGTGCCCATCCTGCCCGAGACCATGATCCGGCTCGCCGACCACCCCAAGATCGTTGCCCTCAAAGATGCGAAGGCAGATTTCGCCGCGGTCACGCGCGTTCTGGCCAACACCGATCTTGATGTCTACTCCGGCGATGACGGCCTCACGCTGCCGTGGATGGCCGCCGGCGCCGTCGGGCTGGTCAGCGTCTCCGCGCACGTCGCGACGCGGCAATTCCGTGCACTGATCGATGCCGCACTTGCAGGCGATTTTGCTACCGCCCGCACCATACATTTCGAACTGGACCCCGTGGTCCGCGCAGTGATGACCCACATTCAGGGTGCTGTCGCTGCCAAGCAGGTTCTTAAGTGGCAGGGAGTCCTGCCCAACTCGGTTGTCCGTTTGCCCCTCGTGGAGCCGGGCGAGGCCGAGATCGCAACCATCCGCGAGGATTTGGCGGAAGCGGGCATGGTCTTTTCCTGATCCGGAGCCACTCCTGATCGTTAAGAACCAGCCCGGCCTCCGCCTGGAAAGTAGTGCACTATGACCCAAACCGCCCTTCCCGGCCTGACCACGCCGCCCCGCCTCCCGAAGAACACCCTGCGGATCGTTCCGCTCGGCGGACTCGGGGAAATCGGTCGCAACATGACCGTCTTCGAGATCGATGGCAAGCTCCTCATCGTTGACTGCGGCGTACTCTTCCCCGAGGAGACCCAGCCCGGCGTCGACCTGATCCTGCCGGATTTCTCCTACATCGAGAACCGTCTCCAGGACATCGTCGCCGTCGTCCTGACCCACGGTCACGAAGACCACATCGGCGCCGTCCCCTACCTCCTGCGCCTGCGCGCCGACATTCCCATTGTCGGTTCACAGCTCACTTTGGCCCTCATCGAGGCCAAGCTGCAGGAACACCGGATCAAGCCCAACACGAAGATTGTCGTCGAGGGCCAGGTCGAGAAGTACGGGCCCTTCGAATGCGAGTTCGTCGCCGTCAACCACTCCATCCCGGACGCCCTGGCCGTGTTCCTGCGCACCTCGGGCGGCACCGTCCTGCACACCGGTGACTTCAAGATGGACCAGCTGCCGCTGGATGGCCGCATCACCGACCTCCGGCACTTCGCCAAGCTGGGCGAAGAGGGCGTGGACCTGTTCATGTCGGATTCGACCAACGCCGACGTCCCGGGCTTCACCACCGCCGAGAAGGAAATCGGACCCACCCTGGACCGGCTGTTCGGGCAGGCCTCCAAGCGCATCATCGTCGCCTCCTTCTCCTCCCATGTGCACCGCGTCCAGCAGGTCCTCGACGCCGCCGCCAACCACAACCGCAAGGTTGCTTTTGTGGGCCGCTCCATGGTCCGGAACATGGCCATCGCCGCGAAACTGGGCTACCTGGAGGTGCCGGCCGGAATCCTGGTCGACATCAAGAACATCGACAACCTGCCGGACAACCGGGTCGTGCTGATGTCCACCGGCTCCCAGGGTGAGCCGATGGCGGCCCTGTCCCGCATGGCCAACGGCGACCACCGCGTCGTCGTCGGCGAGGGCGACACCGTCATCCTTGCCTCGAGCCTGATTCCGGGCAACGAAAACGCCGTGTTCCGCATCATCAACGGCCTGCTGAAGCTCGGCGCCGACGTCATCCACAAGGGCAACGCCAAGGTGCACGTCTCCGGCCACGCCGCCGCCGGCGAGCTGCTGTACTGCTACAACATCCTTGAGCCGCTCAACGCCATGCCGGTGCACGGCGAAACCCGCCACCTCATCGCCAACGGCAAGATCGCCCTCGAATCCGGCGTGCCGGAGGAAAGCATCCTGCTCGCGGACAACGGCACCGTGATCGACCTTCGCGATCACCAGGCCGACATCGTGGGCCAGGTCGAGGTCGGATTCGTCTACGTCGACGGCTCCAGCGTCGGCGAAGTCACGGAAGCGGACCTCAAGGACCGCCAGACTCTGGGCGACGAGGGTTTCATCTCCATCATCACCGTCATCCACCGTGCCACCGGCAAGGTGGTGTCCGGGCCGGAGATCCACGCCCGCGGCGTGGCGGAGGACGACTCCGTCTTCGACGAGATCATCCCCAAGATCAACGAGGCCCTCGAAGAGGCCGTACTGAACCGCACGGACCACACGACGCACCAGCTGCAGCAGGTCGTCCGCCGGGTCGTAGGCACGTGGGTCAACCGCAAGCTGCGCCGCAAGCCCATGATCATCCCGGTGGTCCTTGAGGCGTAAGCCTCAGTTGGTTCACCGGGCGTAGATCCTTCACACCTACCGGGCGCATGCCTGGTGAACGGCCTTCCCGGCCAACCCGCAGCGTGAGCGCCGCGGGAGGCCGGGGAGGCCGTTTTTCCGTTGCGGCCGGCGGCAACATGATCCAGGATGCCCCGGAAATTCGGGGTTTTCGGCCCGGCATCCGGTACCGTGGCGGGTATGGCGACTCGTACTTCTTCCGCGCCTAGAGGAAACTCAAGCGGCAAATCAGGCAGTTCTCCCGGCCGGGGGTCCAGTCCCGCCGCATCCAAATCCGCCCGGCCGCGGGGCACCGCAGGTAGAACCGCAGCCACCGCGCGGACCCGGCAGTTGGCCGTAGTAGAGCCGCACCAGCCCTGGGTTGTCCGGGTGTTGGCCGGTGCATGGCTGGGCATCGCCCACGTGATCGGCGCCGGCATCAGGCGCGTCGGCCACGACGTCAGCGACCTCGCTCCCGAGGACCGCCGCGACGGTGCCGCCCTGTTCAACCTGGCCTTGGGAGTCTTCGTTGCCACCTTCGCGTGGTGGGGGTTCCAGGGCTGGTTGCCCGATGCCATCTTTGCGATCGTCAACGGCACTTTCGGCTGGATGTCCCTGCTGCTGCCGCTCATGCTGTTCGTGTGCGCCTTCCGCCTGTTCCGCCAGCCCGACGACGGCCGCGGCAACAACAGGATCGGCATCGGCTTCCTCATCATGACGTTCGCCGGATCCGGCCTGGCCCACATCATCGGCGGCCAGCCGACGGTCGCCGACGGCTTCGACGGCTTGCGCAGGGCCGGCGGCATGCTCGGTTACCTCGCCGCCGCCCCGCTCGCTGCCCTGCACACCGCAGTCCCGGTCGCGGTGTATGGCCTGCTGGCCTTCACTTCGCTGCTGATCGTCACCGCGACCCCCTTCGGCGCCATCCCCGGCCGCCTGCGGGACGCCTACGAGCACCTGATGGGCATCGACCTGCAGGACGACGACGCCGGCGACCGCCACGACCGCAGCTACCTGTACGAGAACGACGCCCCGGCACCGGCCAAGAAGAAGCGCAAGCGCCTCTTCGGCAAGGACCACGACGACGAGTCCGGCCTGGAAGGCTACGTCGGCGACGAAGCGTTCGAGCGGGCGGTCATCGCAGATGAGGAAGCAGCCGGCGAGGCGCCTTCTGCCAAGGGGGCGAAGGGCGCCAAGGCGGGCGCCGGTGTCGCGCCCGGTGTGCGCCGTCCCACCCAGGCCGAGATCGCCGTCGAAAAGATCAAGGCCGCCCAGGGCCTCGGCACCGCAGGGTCCATTGGCGAGAACGCCACCGAGGCCATCCCCCTGGTCACTCCGGGGATGGTGGCCGCAGGATCGCTCAATCCCACCGCCGCCGCGGCCGCCGCGAAGGTCCCCTCCAACCCGGTGGCGCCGGCACCGCTGCCCACCCCGATTCCGCAGCGCACCGAACAGCTCTCCCTGGCCGGCGACGTCACCTACACCCTGCCGGCGTCGGACGTGCTCACGCCCGGTTCCATCCCCAAGGAACGCACCGAGGCCAACGACGCGATTGTCGCCTCGCTCACCGAGACCCTCAACCAGTTCAACGTGGAAGCCCAGGTCACCGGCTTCAGCCGCGGCCCGACCGTGACCCGCTACGAAATCGAACTGTCCCCGGGCACCAAGGTGGAGCGGGTCACCGCCCTGTCCAAGAACATCTCCTATGCGGTCGCCAGCTCGGATGTGCGCATCCTCAGCCCCATCCCGGGCAAGTCCGCCATCGGCATCGAAATCCCCAACACAGACCGCGAAACCGTGTCCCTGGGCGACGTGCTCCGCAGCCAGAACGCCCGCCGCACCGACCACCCCATGGTCATGGGCGTCGGCAAGGACGTCGAGGGCGGGTACGTCGTGGCCAACCTGGCCAAGATGCCGCACTTGCTCGTCGCAGGTGCCACCGGAGCCGGCAAGTCCTCGTTCGTGAACTCGATGATCACCTCGATCCTGATGCGGGCCACCCCGGACGAGGTCCGCATGGTCATGGTGGACCCGAAGCGCGTGGAACTTACGGCCTACGAAGGGGTCCCGCACCTCATCACGCCGATCATCACCAACCCGAAAAAGGCCGCCGAGGCCCTGCAGTGGGTGGTCCGGGAAATGGACGCCCGCTATGACGACCTCGCCAACTACGGCTTCAAGCACATTGACGACTTCAACAAGGCCGTCCGGGCCGGCAAGGTCCACCCGCCGGTCGATTCCAAGCGCGTCATCAAGCCGTACCCGTACCTGCTGGTGATCGTGGACGAACTCGCTGACCTCATGATGGTGGCCCCGCGCGACGTCGAGGACTCGATTGTCCGCATCACCCAGCTGGCCCGCGCGGCCGGCATCCACCTGGTCCTGGCCACCCAGCGCCCGTCAGTGGACGTCGTGACCGGCCTGATCAAGGCGAACGTGCCCTCCCGCATGGCCTTCGCGACCTCCTCCGTCACCGACTCCCGGGTGGTCCTGGACCAGCCGGGCGCCGAAAAACTCATCGGCCAGGGCGATGCCCTCTTCCTGCCGATGGGAGCCTCGAAGGCGATGCGCGTCCAGGGCGCCTGGGTCACCGAGTCCGAGATCCACAAGGTGGTCGAGCACGTCAAGGGCCAGCTCAAGGCCGTCTACCGCGACGACGTCGCTCCCGAGGCGCAGAAGAAGCAGATCGACGACGACATCGGGGACGACCTCGAGGTCCTGCTCCAGGCCACCGAGCTCGTGGTCACCACCCAGTTCGGTTCCACATCGATGCTGCAGCGCAAGCTCCGGGTCGGCTTCGCGAAGGCCGGGCGCCTCATGGACCTGCTCGAGTCCAGGGGAGTGGTGGGACCCTCCGAGGGTTCCAAGGCGCGCGACGTGCTGGTCAAGCCGGACGACCTCGCCGCCGTGCTGGCCGCGATGAAGGGCCAGGACGGCCCGGTGGCCGCTGACTCGCAGACCGCGGCCCTGAGCGATAACGCCAACGCGAACATCGGCCAGGGTGGCTACGCGGAGGACCTCGTGGCGGCTGACCTGGAGAACCGCACCCAGGCGATCGACTACCACGACGGCGCCGACGGCGGCTCCAATGACGAGGACGGTTCAGAGGACGCCTGGTCGCTCACCGGCCGGTAGGGTGCAGAGACGGTAGCCTAGGAAGGTGAATAGCGCCGAAGCCAACGCCGGATCCGCCTCGCGGATCTGGAACCTGCCGAATATCCTCACGATGCTGCGGATTGTGCTGGTGCCGGTCTTCGTCTGGTTCCTCATCCTCGACGCCCCGGGACTGCAGGCGCAGAACGGCGTCTGGCGCTGGGCCGCCGCCTTCGTTTTCGCCGTGGCCATCTACACGGACAAGCTCGACGGCGACATCGCCCGCTCCCGCGGCCTCGTCACCGACTTTGGCAAGATTGCCGACCCGATCGCCGACAAGCTCCTGATCGGCTCCGCGCTGGTCATGCTCTCGCTGCTCCAGGAACTGCCGTGGTGGGTCACCATCCTGATCCTGGTCCGGGAGTGGGGCATCACCGCGCTCCGGTTCTTCGTTATCCGCTACGGCGTCATTCCGGCCTCGCGCGGCGGGAAGCTTAAGACGGTGGTGCAGACAGTGGCCATCTTCCTGTACGTCCTTCCGCTGGCATCCATGGCCCCGTGGCTGAGCGTTGTGGCGTTCGTCGTGATGATGGCTGCACTGGCCATCACACTGTGGACCGGGGGCGAATACGTCATTGAGGCCCTCAAGCTGCGGGCCGCCGGCATCAGGGCAGAGAAAGAACGGGTAAGGGAAAACGAGCAATGAACTATCCGGAGCCCAGTCATCCCAACCTGCACCCGAACCTGCACCGCCTGGCGGAACAGGCCGTCACCGGCGCCCTCGGCCGCGGCATGACTGCCGCCACCGCCGAATCCCTCACCGCCGGGATGGTCACCGCCGTGCTGGCCGACACGCCCGGCGCCTCCGGGATGCTGCAGGGCGGTGTGGTGTCCTATGCCAACAAGGTCAAGGCCGACGTCCTGGGCGTCCCCGGCGAACTGCTCGACGCCGTCGGCTCCGTGGACGGCCAAGTCGCCGCGGCCATGGCCGACGGTGCGCGCCGCATCTGCGGCGCCGATATCGGTGTGTCCACCACGGGCGTGGCCGGGCCCGAACCGCACGACGGCAAAGCGGTGGGCACGGTCTTCATCGGCATCGCCACAGCGGGGGGATCGACGTCGTACCCCTATTCGTTTGAAGGCAGTCGCGCCGAGATCCGCGCACTCGCTTGCGGTGCCGCCCTGGAACGTCTGCTGGAGGCCCTATCTTCCGAAGGCTACCGGGCGTAAAGTTGCCGGGAACAAAAGTTGATTCCGAATAGTTGTTACATTGTGTCGCTTCCAAATAAGGGAGGCGCCTAGGATGAAGTCATCAGCAGAGTCCGCCCCCACCGGCGGACTCGACAGTACGAGGAGCAAGGCGATACAGATGGTAAAGCAGCCCGTATCCGTTAACGGCGTTGTCCGCTGGAAGGATGTGGGCCTCGCCGATCAGGCCAAGAGCGAACAGAAGGAGCGCAAGATGGTTGTACTTCGTCACGAAATCGGTGATGTCCTGCGCGATGTCCGCCAGCGCCAAGGCCGCACGCTCCGCGAAGTCTCGCACAGCGCCCGTGTTTCCCTGGGCTACCTGAGCGAAGTGGAACGCGGCCAGAAGGAAGCCTCCTCGGAGTTGCTGTCCTCGATCTGCTCGGCCCTCGATGTTCCGCTTTCGAGCATGCTCCGCGAAGTCAGCGACCGTGTTGCGGTCGCCGAGGGCGTCGCGGTTCCGGACACCGTCCCCCAGGAGTTCGCGCAGCGCTACGGCCGCGACCTCGACCGAGAGCTCAACTCCGACCTCAACGACGAGCTGGCGAAGGGCCTCCTTTCCGGAGCCCGCTAAACGCCAACTCACCCAAGACGCAAGAAAAGGACCTCCGGCTCAGGCCGGGGGTCCTTTGATGTGTTCGTCCCGGGGGAACCCGTCGCGTTCGTAGGTGGCATTGAGTTTCGCCATATACATGGCAAGGGCCTGCAGGTCCTCGGCCGGCCACTCTGCCAGACGTTCCCGAAACACCTCACGGCGGGCGTCCTGGACCTGGTGCATCCTTTCCTCGCCTTCAGGCGTCAGACGGATGGACTGCGCCCGGCCGTCCAGGGGGTCCGCCTCCTTCGACACCAGGCCGAGGCCCTCGAGGAAGGCGATCTGCCGGCTCACCGAAGGCTTGCCGACGCCGATGCAGGATGCGAGGTCAGTCAGCCTGATGGGGCCCTGCTTGCGGATCACGCTGAGCAGCCCGTAGGCGGCCGGTTCCATGTCCGGGTGGACCTGGCGCGAGAGCTGGTGGGAAATCGACCGGCCCCGGCGCCAGAGCAGACTCAGCTGGTTCTCGACGGCGTCCAGTGCGGCGTCCGTGCCGGCGTTTCCGGGAGAGGAATCTCCCGCGGACTCAGTTGGGTTGCTCATGGCAACCATTCTAGAGTCCTGGGCCGTGAGAGACTTTACCCGTGCGAATCAGTGACTTTTGGCGGCTTATGGACGACGAGTTCGGGGCCGGGTACTCCCGTGTCCTGAGCAGCTCGCTGGTCCTGGCTGGGGTCGGCGGACGCACAGCGGACCAGGCCCTCAGTGCCGGCGTTCCTCCCCGCCAGGTGTGGCTTGCCCTGTGCGACGTCCAGGACGTCCCGCCGGAGCGCCGCCTGGGCCGGGACGTCAAACCCCGCGACACCACCGGACCGCGCTGACGGCCGACACGCCGCTGGCGTGGGCCGACGCCTGACACGCCGCCCGCTTGTTCGAATATCTGTTCGGATAGCGATATGCTTTTTTTCAGAGCGTTTTCCACATAAGTGGGTGCCTCGACAACTTTGTCGGAGGGTGCCAGTAGCGTCAGTGATGACAGACGAAGGGCCCACAGGGCCACTCCACAGCGAGAAAGTATTAGAGGTGTGAATCATGGCCGCAGCCCCGGATCGCCAGAAGGCGCTCGACGCAGCGCTTGCCCAGATTGACAAGCAGTTCGGCAAAGGCTCGGTCATGCGCCTCGGCGATGAAGTCCGTGCGCCCATCGAAGTCATCCCGACCGGCTCCATCGCATTGGACGTCGCCCTGGGAATTGGCGGCCTGCCCCGCGGCCGCGTCGTGGAAATTTACGGTCCGGAATCGTCCGGTAAGACCACGGTTGCGTTGCACGCGGTAGCCAACGCCCAGCGCCAGGGTGGCATCGCCGCCTTCATCGACGCCGAACACGCCCTCGATCCGGAATACGCCGCGAAGCTGGGCGTCGACACCGACGCGCTTCTGGTCTCCCAGCCGGACACCGGCGAGCAGGCACTGGAAATCATGGACATGCTCATCGGTTCCGGTTCCCTTGATGTCATCGTCATTGACTCGGTGGCCGCCCTCGTTCCCCGCGCGGAAATCGAAGGCGACATGGGAGACAGCCACGTGGGCCTGCAGGCCCGCCTGATGAGCCAGGCCCTCCGGAAAATCACCGGCCGCCTGAGCCAGACGAAAACCACGGCCATCTTCATCAACCAGCTGCGCGAAAAGATCGGTGTCTTCTTCGGCTCCCCGGAAACCACCACCGGTGGTAAGGCGCTGAAGTTCTACGCCTCCATCCGCATCGACGTCCGCCGGATCCAGACCCTGAAAGAGGGCGCGGATTCAGTCGGTAACCGCACCAAGGCCAAAATCGTCAAGAACAAGATGGCCCCGCCCTTCAAGATCGCCGAGTTCGACATCATTTACGGCCAGGGCATTTCCCGCGAGGGCGGCATTATCGACATGGGCGTTGAGCACGGCCTGATCAAGAAGTCGGGCTCCTGGTTCACCTACGACGGCGACCAGCTGGGCCAGGGCATGGAGAACTCCCGCCGCTTCCTGCGCGACAACCCGGAACTGGCGGCCGAACTCGAACGCCTGATCAAGGAAAAGCTCGGCGTCGGCGTGAAGGCCCCGGCCGAAACCGAAGAGTCGCCGAAGCTGAAGGCCGTTGACGGCTTCTAACGCAGGAGCGAACCGTGGGTCAGGGTTCCGTCAGAGGAACCCTGACCCGGACGGCGCTGCCGACCCGCATGCCGATTCCCACGGTTCCCGTGGGTTCCGCAGGTCGTCCGGCTCAAATGCACCGTCTGCGGAACTGGATCCGGACGCGGACCCCGCAGCGGTCGCTCGCGCCATCGTGCTGCGGCAGCTGACGAATTCGCCCAAGAGCCGGCTGCAGCTCTCGCGCAAGCTGGCCGAGCGCAACGTTCCCGAGGACGTCGCCGAGGCCGTGCTGGACCGCTTCGAGGAAGTACGGCTGGTTGACGACGCCGAGTTTGCCGACATGTGGGTCCGCAGCAGGTCCCAAACGCGCAAGCTCGCCAAGGGGGCCTTGCGGCGCGAACTGGCGGACAAGGGCATCGACCCGGAGATTGCCGCCGGCGCGCTGGATCAGCTCAGCGACGCCGACGAAGAATCGGCGGCCCGTGAGCTCGTGGAGCGCAAACTGCGGGGATTCACCGGCGGTGAGGACCGTGCGGAGCGCGACAAGATCACGCGCCGCCTCGCGTCGATGCTCGCCCGCAAGGGATACCAGCCTTCGCTTGCCTTCCGGATTGTGGGCGAGGTGCTCGACGCCGTTACCGCCCGTGCCAGGGGCGGGGATTAGGGCCACCGGTCCGGGGTCTGCGCAGGCCTGGCCACCGCCCCTTACCCGTTACCCTTAACAAGTGAGTTTTACCATTCCTTCCCCAGCGGCCAGCACGACTTCCCCAGCAACGCCTCCGGCAGTGCCGCCAGCGGCGCCTGGGACATTCGATGCAGACCCGGCTGCCGCAACGGAAAGTTCCGGACCGGCCCAGCCCCGCACGTACCAGGTGCGCACCTTCGGCTGCCAGATGAACGTGCACGATTCCGAGCGGATGGCCGGCATGCTCGAAGCCGCAGGCTACGTTCCGTCCGCCGGTGAGCTGGCCGACGTCGTGGTCTTCAACACCTGCGCGGTCCGGGAGAATGCCGACAACAAGCTGTACGGCAACCTCGGCATCCTCGCCCCGGTCAAGGCAGCCAACCCGGGAATGCAGATCGCCGTCGGCGGATGTCTCGCCCAGAAGGACCGGGAGACCATCCTCAAGAAGGCGCCGTGGGTGGACGCCGTGTTCGGGACCCACAACGTCGGTGCCCTGCCGGCGCTGCTGGATCGGGCCCGCCACAACAACGAGGCCCAGCTGGAGATCCTCGAATCGCTGGATGTCTTTCCCTCGACTCTCCCCACCAAGCGGGACTCCGTCTATTCGGGCTGGGTATCGATCTCCGTAGGCTGCAACAACACGTGCACCTTCTGCATCGTCCCGGCGCTGCGGGGCAAGGAAAAGGACCGTCGCCCCGGTGAGATCCTGGCCGAAATCCAGGCGCTCGTGGACGACGGCGCCATCGAAGTGACACTGCTGGGCCAAAACGTGAATTCCTACGGCGTCGAATTCGGCGACCGGCAGGCCTTCTCCAAACTTCTGCGCGCGTGCGGTGACATCCCGGGCCTGGAGCGCGTCCGCTTCACCAGTCCGCACCCGGCCGCCTTTACCGACGACGTCATCGACGCCATGGCCGAGACCCCCAACGTCATGCCGCAGCTGCACATGCCCCTGCAGTCCGGCTCGGACAAGGTCCTCAAGGATATGAAGCGGTCCTACCGCTCCACCAAGTTCCTCGGCATCCTGGACAAGGTCCGTGAGAAGATCCCRCACGCCGCCATCTCCACGGACATCATCGTCGGGTTCCCCGGCGAGACGGAAGAGGACTTCCAGGCCACGCTCGACGTCGTGGAGAAGTCCCGGTTCGCCACCGCCTTCACCTTCCAGTACTCCAAGCGGCCAGGCACGCCTGCCGCGGACCTCCCGGACCAGCTGCCCAAGGCCGTGGTCCAGGAACGCTTTGAGCGCCTCACGGCCCTGCAGGACCGCATTGCCGCAGAGGAAAACGCCCGGCAGCTTGGCCGCCGCGTCGAGGTCATGGTGACAGCCCAGTCGGGCCGTAAGGCTCAGGAAACCCACCGGCTCTCCGGCCGGTCCCAGGACCAGCGGCTGGTGCACTTCTCCGTGCCCGCCGGCGCTGAGGTGCCCCGGCCCGGCGACCTGGTGACGGTCACCATCACGGAGGCGGCGGCGTTCCACCTCATCTCCGATCCTGCCTCGGCGGAGGACTACAGCCTGCGCCGGTCCCGTGCCGGTGACGCCTGGGACCGTTCCCAAGCCGATTCCTGCGGCGCCCCGGCTCCGGCCAGCGCGAAGGGTACCTCCGGCGTGTCGCTGGGCATGCCCAGCCTCCCGGTCCGCGGCCGTTAGCGCCGTGCCGGGCCCGCAGGGCACCGCCCAGGCCACCGCGGCGGCCACCGCGGAAGCCACGGTGCCGCAACAGGCTGCACGGCCGGCTGCGCCGCCGGTGATCGCCGTCGTCGGTCCCACGGGCTCCGGCAAATCAGACCTGGCCGTCGCCCTTGCCCTCGAGCTCGACGGGGAAGTCATCAACGCCGACTCGATGCAGTTCTACCGTGGCATGGATATCGGCACCGCCAAGATCACCGACGCCGAACGCCGGGGCGTGCCCCATCACCTCCTGGACATTCTGGACGTGACCGAGGAAGCGTCCGTCTCGGACTTCCAACAGCAGGCCCGTGCCTTGATCGACGATATCCACGGCCGGGGAAAACGGGCCATCCTGGCCGGCGGCTCGGGACTGTACGTCCGCGCCGCGCTCGACGTTCTGGAATTCCCCGGCACGGATCCGGACATCCGACACCGGCTCGAGATGGAACTGGCCACGGCGGGACCCGCGCCGCTGCGGGAACGCCTGGAGGCCGTGGACCCGGTGTCTGCGGGCAGGCTGGGTGACGACCGCAGAATCATCCGCGCCCTGGAAGTCTTCGAACTCACCGGCCGCCCGTTCAGCTCCTTCATGCCGGACCGCGAGTACTTCCAGCCTGCCATCCAGATCGGCCTCGACGTTGACCGGGAACTGCTCCGGGAGCGCCTGGCCCGCCGCGTCCACGCGATGGTGGACCAGGGGCTGCTGGACGAAGTCCGCCGGCTGGACGCCGCAGGCCTGCGCAACGGCAGGACCGCGCCACGGGCCCTCGGCTATGCCCAGTTCCTCAGGGTCCTCGACGGTGACTCCAGCCTGGAGCGGGCCGCGGACGAAACAATCATCGCGACCCGGCAGTTCGCGCGCCGCCAGCTGACCTGGTTCCGCGCGGATCCCCGGGTCACCTGGCTGGGCTGGCACGATCCTGACCTGGTGGCCGAGGCCGCCGCACTGTGCCGGGCGACGCCCGTCCTGCCGCCGGCGTAGCGTTCGGGTCTCGGTGCCGGAGCGGTCAGGGCGGAACGGTAACCTTGGACCATGGACGAATCCCAAGCCGGAGCCGCTGACCGTACTGCCGGCGATACCGAACCCCTCAGCGGTCTGAAGTTTTCCAAAGGCCACGGAACGGGCAATGATTTTGTCCTGATCGCCGACCCCAACGGCACACTCTCGCTCAGCCCAGAGCACGTCGCGGCGCTCTGCGACCGGCACCGCGGCATCGGCGGCGACGGCCTGATCCGCGCCGTACCTTCCAGGCTCCTGCCCGAGGGGCAGGAACTGTTGACCGCGCACCCGGACGCCGAGTGGTTCATGGACTACCGCAACGGCGACGGTTCGCTGTCCGAGATGTGCGGCAACGGAGTCCGCGTCTTCGTGCACTTCCTCATCGCCGAAGGCCTCGTGGACCTTCCCGCCGGCGAGTCCCTCGTCATTGGAACCCGGGGCGGTGCCAAGACAATCGTCCGGACCGCTGCGGGCTACGCCGTGGACATGGGCCCCTGGGAGTTCATTTTCCCGGGCGAGGCGACCGCACGGGCCATGGATTCGCTCGTCAGCGCCGAGGGGCTCGAAGTCGCACGTCCGGCCCTTTCCGTCAGCATGGGCAACCCGCACACAGTGG
This sequence comes from Arthrobacter sp. P4_F10, assembly GCF_056401435.1. Taxonomy (NCBI): domain Bacteria; kingdom Bacillati; phylum Actinomycetota; class Actinomycetes; order Micrococcales; family Micrococcaceae; genus Arthrobacter; species Arthrobacter sp. P4_F10. Next base: position 52,141 of record NZ_JBFUJJ010000013.1, on the reverse strand, counting down.
TGGCCCTGGCCGAAACGGCCGAACTCGAGGCCACACAGCTGTTCACGGCCCCCCGGGTGGACCCGACTCCGCCGCACGGCACCAACGTCGAATTCGTTGTACCGTCCGAACCGCTGGTCCACGACGGCACCGGCACCATCACCATGCGTGTCCACGAGCGGGGAGTGGGGGAGACCCAGTCCTGCGGCACCGGCGCCTGCGCCGCCGCCGTCGCGATTCGCCACTGGGCCGGCCAGGGCGCACCGGACGCGTGGCACGTCCACGTTCCCGGCGGCGTCGTCGGCGTGAAATTCTTCCTGGGCCCGGAGGGGCACGAACACGTCGAACTCAGCGGCCCGGCCGTGATCGTCGCTAGCGGGACGCTTTCCTGACCCGAAGGATCCGGAATGACTTCGACGTGCTCTCCCGGGTCACGTTGAAGCTGGAGTCGAGCTCAGCCGCCAGCCAGCGCTGCAGCGAGTCCGAACCGAGGTTCTTCTGGACCACGAGCCAGGCCGATCCACCCGGTGCCAGCCTGGGAATCCACAGGCGCAGGAGGGCATGAAGCTCATCCTTGCCGATCCGGATCGGCGGGTTGGACCAGATCGTGTCAAAGCGCACTTCGGGGTCCACGGCGTCCGGCGTGCTGGCGGTGACGTTGCTCAGCCCCAACAGCCCGGCGTTTTCGTTGGTGAGGGTCACGCAGCGTTCGTTCACGTCCACTGCGTAGACGTGTGCGTGCGGCGCCCGCAGGGCCATGGTCAGGGCGATCGGCCCCCAGCCGCAGCCGATATCCAGCAGGTTGCCCTGCGGCGCCGGAGCCGGGACGTCGGCGAGCAGCACGGCCGTTCCCTTGTCGATCCCGTCCGGGCTGAAGATCCCTGAGGACGTCTGCAGCCGGCGCGTCTCACCGGCAAGATCCACGGTGAGCGGTTTGCGGGTGAAGGGCCCGGCCGGCTGGGCGCTGAAATAGTGTGCAGACTCCATAATGGGCCAGATTAGTTGGCGGCCCGGCCCAATGGGAAACCGGGAGGGAGCGTTGGCGTCTGCTAGGCTAAAAAACATGATCTTGATCTCCAAGTAGCCGGCACGGGTCTTGTCCCGTCTTGTAGCGACTCTGTAGCGACGCAGGTAAACGCCTTCCGCTGAGTGCGCCATCGCAAGGGTGAGTCTTCTCACCCGCGGGCGCCCCGCACCACTTGGAATCCAGCCGCTTTGCTGAGCACCTTGTTTTCCAGCACCGTGTTTTGCTGGCACCGTGCTGCTTGGCCCGCTCCCGGGCCCGGCTCGGCGGACGGCACCTACCTCACTGTGTTTCCACAGGCAGCGTTTCCCACAGCCAGGCGCATTTGCCGCCTCTACCTTCACCCAGCCACCGCTCCGGACGGAGCCAGCCCTGCCCCGGCACCGTTGCCGCGGGCATTCCAGGAGGCCTGCATGACCCCCCGCCGTCAGCCCAGCGCGAATACCGCCCCACAGAGCAACAATCGGCACTATTCTGAAAGTGCCGAACCCTTGAAGGAGACCATGACCAGCCACCCCAACACCGGACCCGATTCAGCAGCCCAGGACATGAGTCCTGAGGAGATCCAGGCTGTAATCGACCGGATCCTTTCCAAGGACACCCCCGCCCCGGGCGCAGGCCGTGGCAGCGGCTCCGGAGCCGGCACCAACGGAGGCGCCGGTGCGGCCGGCGGCCCGACGTCGGTGCTCGGCAAGGCACAGGCCATCTCCCGCCTGGACGAGGTGTACACCAACTTCGACGGCGACCAGCAGGATCTTGAGGAACGCCACGCGCTGCGCCGCAAGGCTGGCCTGTCCACCGAACTCGAAGACGTCACCGAGGTCGAATACCGGCAGCTGCGCCTTGAACGCGTCGTCCTGGCCGGCCTCTGGACCGAAGGCACCCTCGCGGATGCCGAGAACTCCCTGCGCGAACTTGCGGCTCTCGCTGAGACAGCAGGCTCCGAGGTCCTCGACGGGCTCGTCCAGCGGCGGGCCAAGCCGGATCCCGGAACCTTCCTCGGCTCCGGCAAGGCGCAGGAACTGAAAGCCATCGTGATGTCCACCGGCGCCGACACCGTAGTGGTCGACGCCGAACTGGCCCCGTCCCAGCGGCGCGGACTGGAGGACATCGTCAAGGTCAAGGTCATTGACCGCACGGCCCTGATCCTGGACATCTTCGCGCAGCACGCGAAGAGCCGTGAAGGCAAGGCGCAGGTGGAACTGGCCCAGCTGGAATACCTGCTGCCGCGCCTGCGTGGCTGGGGCGAGTCGATGTCCCGCCAGGCCGGTGGCCAGGTGGGCGGCGCCGGCGCCGGCATGGGCTCGCGTGGTCCCGGTGAAACCAAGATCGAACTGGACCGCCGCCGGATCCGCACCCGGATGGCCAAGCTGCGCCGCGAAATCGCCGCCATGAAGCCTGCCCGGGAAACGAAGCGGGCCAACCGCCGTCGTAATGCGGTGCCCTCGGTGGCGATCGCCGGATACACCAACGCCGGGAAGTCCTCGCTGCTGAACCGGCTCACCGACGCCGGGGTCCTGGTGGAAAACGCCCTGTTCGCCACCCTGGATCCGACCGTCCGCAAGGCCGAAACCGCTGACGGGCTGGGATACACCCTGGCGGACACCGTGGGATTTGTCCGGTCCCTGCCCACCCAGCTCGTGGAAGCATTCCGCTCCACGCTGGAAGAGGTGGCCGACTCGGACCTGATCCTGCACGTCGTGGACGTCTCGCACCCGGACCCCGAAGGCCAGATCGCCGCTGTCCGTACGGTCTTCAGCGAAGTCGACGCGCGCAAGGTTCCGGAAATCATTGTCCTGAACAAGGCCGACGCCGCAGACCCGTTCGTGGTGGAGCGGCTCAAGCAGCGGGAGCCGCGGCACGTGGTGGTCTCGGCCCGCACCGGTGAAGGCATTCCGGAGCTGCTCAAGGCCATCAGCGACGGCATTCCTCGGCCGAGCGTGAAGCTGGAACTGCTGATCCCGTACAACCGCGGGGACCTGCTCAGCAAGCTTCACGAGACCGACGCCGAGATCCTCAGCCTCGACCATGAGGAAACCGGAACCCGTGCCGTGGTGATGGTGCGTGAAGGACTCGCCGCTGAACTGGATCCCTTCATCAGCAATGACTGAGGCAGCGGTGACCAGGGCTGAGGCCGAACCTTCGGACGTTGAACCTGCGGACGTTGAATTGCCCGACGCTGAACCCGCGGACGCGGGAACTGCAGACGCCGATTCGGTTGCCGGTGCGGCCGGCGAGGAGTTCGTGGTGAAACTTCTCGACCGTGCCGTGTCCGGCATGGGCGGCCAGAGCCGCGATGGCCAGCACGAAATGGCCCGGCAGGTGGCGCGCGCGATAGACAGCGGCGACCACCTGTTGGTCCAGGCCGGCACCGGCACCGGCAAATCGCTGGCTTACCTGATTCCGCTGATCGCCCATTCGCTGACCAGCAACAAGCCCACCCTGGTGTCCACCGCAACCTTGGCGCTGCAGACGCAGATCGTGGGCCGGGACCTGCCCAGGCTGCTCAAGACCATCACCCCTGCCTTGGAACGGCCCGTCAAGGTCGCCCTGGTGAAAGGCCGGTCCAACTACGTGTGCCGGCACAAACTCGAGGGCGGTTTCCCGTCCGAAGAACCTTCCGAGGGACAGCTGTTTTCCCTTGGCGAGGACACGAGCGTGCCGCATTTCGCTGCCGCGCTTGGCGGGCCGTCCTCCCAGCTGGGCAAGGAAGTCGTCCGCCTCCGCGAATGGGCCGAGGAGACCGCGACGGGGGACCGCGACGAGCTCATGCCCGGCGTCACGGACCGGGCCTGGCGCCAGGTCTCGGTTACCTCCATGGAGTGCCTCGGCGCGCAGAAGTGCCCGCTCGCGGCCGAATGTTTCAGCGAGCTGGCACGGCAGAACGCCGCCGACGCCGACGTCGTGGTCACCAACCACGCCATGCTCGCCGTCAGCGCCTTCGAGGGCCTGGCGGTGCTGCCCGAGTACGACGTCGTGGTGGTGGACGAGGCGCACGAACTTCAGGACCGCGTCACAGGCGCGGTCTCAGGTCAGCTCTCCGTGGCAATGGTGCACGCAGCCGCGTCCGGGGCCCGGAAACATACGGGCATCACCGTGGACGCGCTGAACAATGCCGCAGCCCACCTGGAGCTGGCCATCGACGGGGTCCCCAGCGGGCTGATGCCCAACGGCCTGAACAGCGGGCAGTTGGACTGCATCGACCAACTGCGCGACGCGTGCCGCGCCGCCCTGTCCGATTCCAAGGGCGACAGCTCCACGACGGCCGACGGCGGACGCCAGCTGGCGCGCTCACGCCTGATGGTCATCCTGGAACTCTGTGAGCGCCTCCTGGCCGCGCGCGAAAACCGCGAAGTAGTGTGGTTCTCCCGCAACAGCAGCTTCGACCCGGTGCAGGGCTACTCCCAGCCTGACGAGAGCGCGCCGGCCCTGATCAATGTTGCCCCGTTGAGCGTCGCGGGGCGTTTGCGCGAGGGTTTGTTCGCGGACCACACCGTCATCCTGACCTCGGCCACACTGGCCATTGGCGCTGCCTTCGAGCCTGCAGCCGGAGGCCTCGGCCTCGTTGGCAATGGCGCCCCGAGCTGGACCGGGGTCGACGTCGGGTCCCCGTTCGACTATCCGAAGCAGGGCATCCTCTATGTCGCCCGGCACCTGCCCAAACCCGGCCGCGGGACTTCCCCCGAGGCCTTGGATGAGCTGGAGAAGCTGATCCGCGCTTCCCGTGGCGGTGCCTTGTGCCTGTTTTCCTCGCGGCGCGCGGCGGAGGAAGCCGCCGAGGCCATGCGGCCCCGGCTGGGCCTCAGCATCCTGTGCCAGGGGGAGTCGACCATGACGGCGCTCGTGCGGCAATTTGCCGACGAGCCGGACACCTGTTTGTTCGGCACAATGTCCCTCTGGCAGGGCGTCGACGTTCCTGGGGTGTCCTGCCGGCTGGTGGTTATAGACCGGATTCCCTTCCCGCGGCCGGACGACCCGCTGATGACGGCACGCTCGCGGGCCGTCGCCCAGGCGGGCGGCAATGGCTTCATGTCCGTCTCGGCCACGCACGCCGCCATTCGGCTCGCGCAGGGCGCCGGACGGCTGATCCGTTCGACGTCGGACAAGGGCGTGGTGGCAGTGCTGGATTCGCGGCTGTCCACGGAGCGCTACGGCGGATTCCTCCGCGCCGCGCTTCCGCCGTTCTGGCCCACCACCGATTCATCGATAGCCATGGCTGCCCTGGAGCGCCTGGCGAAGGACTCCGCGAACGGCTGAGTCCCACGTTGAAGCGGGAGCTGGCCGGGACTGAAGCCGGCGGCCTCGCCGGGGATGGTTAGAGGGAGCGGAGTACCGAGACGACCTTGCCCATGATGACGGCGTGGTCGCCGAGGATGGGTTCGTACTGGGTGTTTTGCGGCAGCAGCCAGGTGTGGCCGTCCCGCTGGCGGAATGTCTTGACCGTGGCTTCGTCGTCCAGCAGGGCGGCAACGATGTCGCCGTTCACGGCGTCACCCTGGCGGCGGACAACCACCCAGTCACCGTCGCAGATCGCGGCATCAATCATCGAGTCGCCAGCCACCTTGAGCATGAAGAGTTCGCCATGGCCCACGAGCTGGCGGGGCAGCGGCATGACGTCCTCCACTACCTGGTCCGCGAGGATGGGTCCGCCGGCGGCGATGCGTCCGACGAACGGCACCATTGCCGTGTCGGTGGCGCTGGCGAGCTCAGACACCGAGAGGCCGCCGACGGCCCGCAGGCCGCTGGACTTCCCGACACCCGAAATCGGTGTGGTCCCCTCGTCCAGGGTCAGCGGCATGAGCACTTCCATGGCCCGCGGGCGCTTCGGATCGCGCCGCAGGTAGCCGAGCTTTTCAAGCTGGGAGAGCTGATGGGTCACGCTCGACAGGCTGGCGAGGCCGACGGTGTCGCCGATCTCGCGCATGGAGGGCGGGTAGCCCTTGTCCGTGACGGACCGCTGGATGGTCTCCAGGATTTTCTTTTGCCGGACGGTGAGGCTCTTGGGGGCCCGGGCGGGCTGCGGGCTCCGTGAGGTGGCCCTGCCGCCGGTGGCTTGTGCTGCCATGTTCGCCAACGCCTTTCCGTTCCGCCCGGCTGCCGTGGCTGCTGTCACCGGGACCTTCCGGCCTGAAATGTCAGACCCTGCTGATCAACTACTAACGAATTCACACAGGGAGTTCGTTAGTGGTTGTCCTGTCCCTCAAAAATAGGCCAGCCGCAGGGCTTTTTCAAACATTTGTTCTAGCGAGTCTCGACATCGTTCGTTAGTAAGTGCTAAAACAGAACGAGCAAGGTTCGAATATGTGTTCGATTTCGAGGTTTCCACTTCGGATCCGCTGTTCGGTTCTATGTTCGAAGGTTCGGCCGGTTGGCGGCGAGTACGTGGAGTACGCCGGGCGGCACCGTATGGTCCAGGAGGGCTCAGTTCATGTCAGCTTCAAGCGCGTTTCAAGACACTTTTGTTCAGGGCGTCTTTGTTCAGGGCGTCACGAATCACCACCGCAGCGGGGCGGGGGCCGCGGTTTCCGGCCGCCGGCCGAAGCAGCCGCCGCTCCGGCTCACCCAGCGCGGACGCTTCGTCTTCTTCGGTGTCCCGCTGATCCTTCTGGCGGCGTTCATCCTGTCGCTCAGCGGATTCCTCAACGCTCCCGCGAAAGCAGCGGATTCCGCTGACCAGCTCTCGCTGACGCCGACTGTCACCGTGACGGTGCAGCCGGGGGAGTCCCTCTGGGCCATTGCAGGGTCGGTGGCTCCGGAGCGCGATCCCCGCGACGTCGTGGCCGATATCGTGCAGCTGAACAACCTGGACGCCGCCCGTGTGATGCCGGGCCAGCAGCTGTTCGTCCCGTCCAAGTAGTACCCGCCAAGCCAAGCAACATCCCCCAAGTGCAGTCGCGGACGTCACAGTTTCAGTGCCCGTCCCGCTACCACTTAAACTGGTCACGTGACTGACCAGCTTGAGCGCCTCAACCGACTGCCCCTCCGAACCAATCTGCGTGGCCTGCGTCCGTATGGTGCGCCGCAGCTGGACGTCCCCATCCTGCTCAACGTCAACGAGAACACCCATGGTGTCCCGGCCGATGTCCGCGCGGCGATCACCGAGGCCGTCAGCTCCGCCGCTGCCGGGCTGAACCGGTATCCGGACCGCGAGTTCACCGAACTGCGCGAGGCCCTCGCCGAATACCTTGGCCACGGCCTGGACGCGGAGAATATCTGGGCCGCGAACGGATCCAACGAAGTCCTTCAGCAAATTCTCCAGGCATTCGGCGGCCCCGGCCGGACGGCCCTCGGGTTCCCTCCCACATATTCGATGTACCCCTTGCTGGCCTCCGGCACGGATACGGAGTACATCGTCGGTGCCCGCGCCGCGGACTATGGGCTCAGCGCGGAATCGGCGGCCCGGCAGGTGCGCGAGCTTCAGCCCAACATTGTTTTCCTGTGCTCCCCGAACAACCCGACCGGTACGGGGCTGGGGCTTGATGTCGTCGAGGCCGTTTATGACGCCGGCGAAGCCAGTCAAACCATCGTGATCGTTGACGAGGCCTACCACGAGTTCGCCCACGACGGCACGCCCAGCGCGCTCACCCTGCTGCCTGGCCGGGAGCGGCTCATCGTCTCGCGCACCATGAGCAAGGCTTTCGCCCTCGCCGGCGCAAGGCTTGGCTACATGGCCGCCGCACCGGAAGTCGCGGACGCCCTGCGCCTGGTCCGTCTCCCGTACCATCTCTCCGCCATCACCCAGGCCGCGGCCCTGGCCGCCCTGCGCCACCGGGGAGCGCTCATGGCGGACGTCGAGGACATCAAGCGCCAGCGCGACCGGATCGTGGCGGAACTGACGCGGCTGGGCCTGAGCCCGGCCGCCTCCGATTCCAACTACGTGTTCTTCGGCGGCCTGGAGAACCCCCATGAGGTCTGGCAGGACATGCTGGACGCCGGTGTCCTGATCCGCGACGTCGGCATCCCGGGGCACCTTCGCGTGACCGCCGGCACTGAGACAGAAACCACAGCCTTCCTTGAGGCGCTTGAACGCATCCTGAACGGCTCCGCAAAGCCGCAGGCCTAGACTTGGTGGGGAGCCCGAGCGCCCCGCCAGACTGCCCAACACCCTGCCTTCTTCCAAAGGACACATCTACATGAGCAACACGGGATCCACCGCCGCCGAGGGCCGGACCGCACGCATGGAACGGACCACCAGTGAGTCCTCGGTCCTGGTCGAGATCAACCTGGACGGCACCGGCGTTTCAGACATCAGCACGTCGGTCCCGTTCTACGACCACATGCTGACCGCCCTCAGCAAGCACTCCTTGATTGACATGACCGTCAAGGCCACCGGCGACACCCACATCGATGTCCACCACACAGTCGAGGACGTGGCCATCACCTTCGGCGAGGTTCTGCGGACCGCCCTGGGGAACAAAGCCGGGATCCGCCGGTTCGGCGAGGCGACCGTGCCCCTGGACGAGGCCCTCGCACAGGCCGTCGTGGACGTCTCCGGCCGTCCGTACCTGGTCCACGCCGGTGAGCCGGCAGGCCAGGAATACCACCTGATCGGCGGCCACTTCACGGGTTCCCTGACCCGCCACGTCTTCGAGGCGATCACGCTGCACGCCGGGATCTGCCTGCACATGAACGTCACTGCCGGACGCGACCCCCACCACATCGTCGAGGCCCAGTTCAAAGCCTTTGCCCGGGCGCTGCGCGCAGCCGTCGAACCGGATCCCCGTGTCGAGGGCATTCCGTCCACAAAGGGTGCTTTGTGACCGGCCCGCTGCTCCGTGACGGGGCCATCATCGACCCCGCCGCCGCGACCAAGCCGGTGTCCCCGGAGGGCAAGCCCACCGTTACGGTGCTGGACTACGGCTCCGGGAACGTCCGGTCCGCCGTCCGCGCGCTCGAGCGGGCCGGCGCCGAGGTGATCCTCAGCGCCAAGCCCGAAGACGTCCTCAACGCCGACGGCCTCGTCGTCCCCGGTGTCGGCGCCTTCGAAACCGTCATGCGCGAACTCAAAGCCGTCGACGCCATCCGCATGATCGGCCGCCGTGTCGCCGGAGGCCGCCCCGTGCTGGCCATCTGCGTCGGACTGCAGGTGCTGTTCGAGGCCGGCGTCGAACACGGCACGGAAGCCGAGGGCATGGGGGAGTGGCCTGGCAAGGTGGAGCTGTTGCCGGCCGACGTCGTGCCCCACATGGGCTGGAACACCGTCTCCGTCCCGGAGGGGTCCAAGCTGTTCGCCGGGGTCGAGGGCGAGCGCTTCTACTTCGTGCACTCCTACGGTGTCCAGCACTGGGACTTCGACGTCATCCAGCCGAGGATGGCGGCGCCCCTGGTGACCTGGTCCGACCACGGTGCCCCGTTCATCGCGGCTGTGGAAAACGGCCCGCTGTGCGCCACCCAGTTCCACCCGGAGAAGTCCGGCGACGCCGGCGCCCGCTTGCTGCGCAACTGGGTCCAGGGCCTGCGACCCACGTCCCCGGAACAAACCGCAGCCCCGGAACGGACCGCCTAGATGTGGTCCCTGGTGCTCATGGGCGTCGCCGGCCTGCTGGTTGGCGGCGCGATCTCCTTCCGGCAGCAGAAAAGTCCGCTCTGGGTGCAGATCGTTTTCTACATTCTGGCCGGAATGTCGCTGCTGGCTGCCTACCTCCTGACCCTGCCGGCGTCCTGACGGCCCCGCTCCCAACTACCATCCCCAAGCTGAGGACTCCACGATGACCACCGAAACCCCGCTGCCCGTACTTGAGCTGCTGCCCGCCGTCGACGTCGTCAACGGCCAGGCCGTCCGGCTCGTGCAGGGCGAAGCCGGCAGCGAGACGAGCTACGGTACCCCGCTGGAGGCCGCCCTCAACTGGCAGCAGCAGGGGGCTGAGTGGGTGCATCTGGTCGACCTGGATGCCGCGTTCGGGCGCGGCTCCAACGCCGAGCTCCTGCGCGAGGTCGTCGGCCGGCTCGATATCAAGGTGGAGCTCTCCGGCGGCCTGCGCGACGACGAATCCCTCGAGAAAGCCCTCGACCTCGGCGTTGCCCGCGTGAACCTGGGCACCGCGGCACTGGAGAACCCGGAGTGGACGGCCCGGGTGATCGAACGCTTCGGCGACAAGATCGCCGTCGGCCTGGATGTCCGCGGCACCACCCTCGCCGGCCGGGGCTGGACCAAGGAAGGCGGGGACCTCTGGGAGGTGCTCGGCCGCCTCGAGGACGCCGGCTGCGCCCGGTACGTCGTCACCGATGTGACCAAGGACGGCACGCTCCAGGGTCCCAACGTCGAACTCCTGCGCCAGATGGTCGAGAAGACCGGCAAACCGGTGGTCGCTTCCGGCGGCATTTCCAGCCTTGAGGACCTCTTGGTCCTGCGTTCCCTGGTGCCGCTCGGCGTCGAAGGCGCCATCATCGGCAAGGCCCTCTACAACGGCAACTTCACCCTGCCTGAGGCCCTCGACGCAGCCGGCCGCCGCTAGGCGGTCAGTGCCCATGACGCACACCCACGATCCCCACGACTCCCGTGACGCAGCGCAGCCGGACACCGGGGCCGGTCCGGTCCGGCATCTGCCCGGACACATCGCGGCCGCCCTTGCCGGCGCCGGCGGGGCCACGGACTCCGCCGGCCAACCCTGGGCGGGCCGCAGTCTGTCCGGCGATGACGCAAAGATCCACAATTTCGAGGACGACGACGGCACTGCCGACGCCGGCTACCTGGCGGCATTGGCCGGCCTCGCCGCGGGCACGGGCGACGAGGCGGCCGTGGTGGCCGCGCTTGCCACCGCCCGGGTGTTCGTGCCAATCCTCGCCCAGCTCGCCGAAGAGGGCGAGGCCGCGGCCGGGCCCCACGGGGACCAGCTGCACTCGGACAAACAGGCCGACATGGCCCTCGTGACGCTCAAGGCGCCGGACGGGCGGACCGCCATGCCGGTGTTCACCTCGGCGGCGGCACTGAAGGCGTGGCACCCGGAAGCCAGGCCGGTCGCCGTGTACGCGGCCCGCGCCGCCCTGTCCGCGGTCGCGGAAGGCGCCGAGCTGCTGGTGCTCGATCCCGGCTCCGACCTGACGTTCGTGGTGCGCAGGCCGGCGGTTTGGGCCCTCGCCCAGCAGCAGACCTGGACGCCGTCTTACGCCGATCCGGACCTCGCAGGGGCCCTCGGGGAGGGCGCAGTTAGCTTTCCGGCGGTCCGCCGTGTTGAAATTCATCCTGGGGGTGGAGTTGCCTCGGCCACGGCCGATGGCAGGCGGCTCCCCGGTGGGGGAGCCGGCCCGGAACTCCGTGTGGTCCTCTACCTTGAAGACGGGCTCGACGCCGCCGGCGTGCAGTCCATCGTCGCCGGCCTCAACAACGCCTGGGCCCGGAATGAAATCTTTGCCGAGCGGGTTGATTCGATCGAGGTCAAGCTGCAGCGCGCAGCACCATAGCTGACGGCCCAACGGGGGGACTTCCCGGTGCTGCCGTGGCAGTACCAGAAGGATGTAGTCCGTGAACTTCGCGCTTTACCGTCAGTTGCTGGCCGTCCGGCCCATCAGGCGGCTCCTGCTGGTCGGCATGATCGCCCGCATACCGCATTCGGCGGCCGGCGTCCTGCTGACCCTGCACATCGTCCTGACCCTCGGCCAGGGCTACGCGGCCGCCGGCGCAGCCGCCGCCGTGATGACGATCGGAATCGCTGTCGGCGCGCCCTGGCGAGGGCGCCGGGTTGACACCGTGGGGCTGCGTAAGGCGCTGATTCCGTCCGTCATCTCCGAGACCGTGATCTGGTCGATCGTGCCGCACGTGTCCTACGAGGCCTTGCTTCCCTTGGTGTTCGTCGGAGGCCTGCTGACCCTCCCCATCTTCAGCGTGGTGCGGCAGTCGCTGGGCGTGCTGGCCCCCGGTGAACAGCGCCGTACGGCCTTTACCCTGGACGCCATCGCCACCGAACTGGTCTTCATGATTGGCCCCGCTGTCGGAGCCGTCGTCGCCACCAGCGGGCACTCCGTCCTGGGCTTGACTGTAGTGGGAGTAGCCACGTCCGTCTCGGGACTCTTCCTCATGTGGTTCAACCCGCCCACCCGGAGCGCTTCCCCCGACGCCGCGCTCGAGGCGCAGGAACTGGAATGCGCGGAAGCCGCCGTCGTCGCCGCCGCGCCGGCCCATCTGCAGGAGGCCGCAGCCGAACTGGCACCCCTGGCAGCCGCCGCCGAGGAACGGCGCCAGCGGGGCTCCGGCCTGCGACACAGGGTCATCCACAACTTCAGCTGGTTCACCGCCGCCGTCGCCGCCGTATTTGCTGTCGCCGCCGGTGCCGGCATGGTCCTCAGCGGCACCGACGTCGGCATCGTTGCAGCCCTACAGACCGGCGGCCACGAGGCCGAAATCGGTATCGTGTTCCTCTTCTGGTGCGCGGCCTCGGTGGTGGGCGGCATCCTCTACGGCGCCATGCACCGGCCCATCTCCCCGATCCTCTTGCTGCTGGGGATGTCGGCGCTGACCATCCCGATGGCCTTCGCGACCGACGTCTGGACGCTCAGCCTGCTCGCGCTGCTGCCGGGCCTGCTGTGCGCGCCGGTGTTGTCGGCGGCCTCGGAAAAGGTGGCCGAACTGGTTGACGAAAGCCGGCGCGGCGAGGCGATGGGCTGGTACGGCTCATCGCTCACCGGCGGAGTGGCCCTGGGTGCGCCGCTCGCCGGGCTGTTCATCGACCTCATCGGCCCCTCGGCCGGCTTCGTGTCCGTGGGGCTGGCAGGCGTGGCCCTCTGCCTGGTGGGACTCGTCCTGCAGCACGTGCGGCGCCGCCGCCTGGCCCACGCCTGACCGTCCGCTGACGCCGCGTGCGGCACCGCAAACGAAGGGCGTTAACGACGACGGCGGCAGGCGGACCTCAGTGGTCCGCCCGCCGCCGCTTCATAGTGACGAAACTACTACTTAGTTGACCGGGCCGGTGTACTTCTCGCCCGGGCCTTTGCCCGGAGCATCCGGGATGATTGATTCCTCGCGGAAGGCCAGCTGGAGCGAGCGAAGTCCATCGCGCAACGGTCCCGCGTGCTGGGAACCGATTTCCGGCGCCGCCGCGGTCACCAGGCCGGCGAGGGCGGTGATCAGTTTGCGGGCCTCGTCCAGGTCCTTGAGGTCCTGGGCATTTTCCTCGGCGGCCAGGCCGAGCTTTACGGCGGAGGCGCTCATCAGGTGCACGGCGGCCGTGGTGATGACCTCGATCGCGGGGACTTCCGAAATGTCGCGGATCTGCTGCGAGACGTCGGCCTGGGGGGCTGCGGGCTCGAAGACGTGGGAATTGCTGTCTGAAGTGCTCATGCTGGTAAGCTTGTCACAGACCGACTAAATGTCGTTATTTTGCAGTGATTCAGGTTGTGCTTCTGGCTGAAGTTCGAGCCCGAAGATGGCGCCCGGCGACGCACATGTGCGTTGAACGGGTATCTTTCTGTAGAGTTGACTTTAGTTTGCAAGCGGAGTTCTCTCCCACCCGCGTCAGCCGCGAAACTTCCTTAGGGAAGCCCCTCCCTCACAGGAGACAAGGTTGCCGGGTACCTGGTCGGGCACTACCTCGGACTCCGGTCCGCAGAAAGTGCTTGTCGCCCCACTGAGGGCGGCACTCCGATCTCGAGGCCTTCGATTGCTCTGGCAATTGGGGGCCTTCTCTTTTTGCCGGTGGAATACCCCTCACGAACACAGGAGCTTTAACATTAGCGAGCCAAGAATCAATGAGCGTATCCGCGTCCCCGAGGTGCGGCTGGTCGGCCCTGCAGGCGAACAAGTAGGAATTGTCCGTATTGAGGATGCCCTGCGTTTGGCTGCCGAGTCCGATCTTGATCTCGTTGAAGTTGCACCGCAGGCGAAGCCTCCGGTGTGCAAGCTGATGGACTTCGGCAAGTACAAGTACGAAGCCGCTGTCAAGGCACGCGAGGCCCGGAAGAACCAGACCAACACGGTCCTGAAGGAAATCCGCTTCCGCCTGAAGATTGATACTCACGACTACGAGACCAAGCGCGGCCACGCTCTCCGCTTCCTCGGTGCCGGCGACAAGGTCAAGGCCATGATCCAGTTCCGTGGCCGTGAGCAGCAGCGCCCCGAGATGGGCATCCGCCTGCTCCAGCGTTTCGCCGACGACGTCGCCGAAGTTGGTGTGGTGGAGTCCAGCCCGCGGATCGATGGCCGCAACATGGTCATGGTGGTTGGCCCGCTGAAGAACAAGGCTGAAGCCAAGGCGGAGGCGCGCCGCGCAACGCAGCGCGCAGAAGCCAAGGCTGAGAACGAAGCCAAGGCTTCGGGACGCGTCGATGTCTCCGGTGGCAACGCCCCGCTGACCCAGACGCTCTCTGACCTCCTGCCGGAAGGTTATGTCGTATCGCCGGAGGCTCCCGCAGCGGAGGCTCCCGTCGAGGAAACCAAGGTCGAAGAGGCCCCGGTTGAAGAAGCCAAGGTCGAAGAGGCCCCGGTTGAAGAAGCCAAGGCCGAAGAGACCAAGGTCGAAGAGGCTCCTGCCCAGGAAGCACCGAAGACGCCTGCTCCGAAGGCAACCGAGAAGCCGGTGGAAGCCAAGGCTCCCGTGGCTCCGAAGGCAGCCGAGAAGCCGGTGGAAGCCAAGGCTCCCGAGGCTCCGAAGGCAGCCGAGAAGCCGGCGGTAGCCAAGGCTCCCGAGGCTCCGAAGGCCGCTCCGGCCAAGGCTCCTGAGGAAAAGGCAGCCGCTCCGGCTCCGGCGGCGGCACCGAAGCCGGTTGCTGCTCCGAAGCCGGTGCCGAGGCCTTCAGCGCCGAAGCCCGCCGCACGGCCGGCCGCCCCCCGGGCTGCCGCCAAGCCTGGCAGCAAGAAGACCAACTAGTTCACGGCTGCCGGACAGAAATGTCCGGCAGCAGGCAACCAGCATGCCGCCCGCAGGGGCGGCTGCACGAAAGAGCTGCAGACTTTTCTGCGGATACGTAAGGAGATCGGTTCCCATGCCGAAGATGAAGACCCACAGTGGTGCTAAGAAGCGCTTCAAGCTGACCGGTAGCGGCAAGCTGCGCCGCCAGCAGGCCAACCGCCGCCACTACCTCGAGCACAAGTCCTCCCGGCTGACCCGTCGCCTTGCCGGCGACAAGATCGTCTTCAAGGGCGACGCCAAGGTCATCCGGAAGATGCTCGGCATCTAAGTTCCAAGTTCTCTGACTGTTCGCCACCTGGCAGCAGTCAACTACCAAAAAGGCTTCTCAGGCCAGCCGGACCGATCCGGCAGTAGACGCTTGGGATCAGAATTTTCTAAGGAGTACGCACGTGGCACGTGTGAAGAGGGCGGTTAACGCCCACAAGAAGCGCCGGGTTATCCTCGAACGCGCAAAGGGCTACCGTGGACAGCGTTCACGCCTGTACCGCAAGGCAAAAGAGCAGCTGCTGCACTCGTTTGTGTACAGCTACGGTGACCGCAAGAAGAAGAAGGGCGACTTCCGCCGTCTTTGGATCCAGCGCATCAACGCCGCATCGCGCGCCAACGGCCTGACCTATAACCGACTGATCCAGGGCCTGAAGGCCGCTGAGGTTGAGGTTGACCGCCGCATGCTGGCCGAGCTTGCCGTTTCCGACGCCAACGCCTTTGCTGCGCTGGTCAAGGTCGCCAAGGACTCGCTGCCCGCCGACACGTCCGCTCCGGCCGTCCAGGCTGAGGCCGCTCCGGCTCCGAAGGCTGCCAAGAAGGCTCCCGCGAAGAAGCCTGCTGCCAAGAAGGCTGACGCCGAGGCCGCAAAGTAGTTCCTGCCGCCGTTGAAAACTGCGCCGTTCGAGAACCGGCTGCGAAAGCAACTAAGGTTCTTATATGAACGAAACCGGGCGCCCGCAAGACTTTCCACTTTCCAATCCTCGAGCTGATCGAGTGAGGAAGGTGGCACAACTTGCCGGGCGCCCGGCCCGTTTAAAGCGCAGCGAGTTCCTTGCGGAGGGGCCGCAGGCCGTGCGCGAGGCCCTGACGCTGCACCAGAAAAGGATTGCCGCGGGCGAGCCCGGCATTGTTTATGAGGTCTACGCGAGCGAGGCCTGCCTCGACCGGCACCCGGATCTGGAGGCCCTCGCGGAGGGCACCACCGCGTACCTCGCCACCGACGAGGTGCTCGCCGCGATGGCGGACACGGTCACCCCGCAGGGCATTCTCGCGGTCTGCGGTTTCCTGGACGTGAGCCTCGAGCGGGTGCTTGACGCCGCGCCGCGGCTCATCGCGGTCCTGTGCCAGGTCCGCGACCCCGGCAACGCCGGCACCGTCCTGCGCGCGGCCGACGCCGCCGGCGCCGACGCTGTCATCCTGACCGCATCCAGCGTCGACATCTACAACCCCAAGGCCGTGCGCTCGACGGCGGGATCCCTCTTCCATCTGCCCGTGGTGCTCGGCGCTGACGTGGCGGAACTGGTGGCCCGCTGCAAGGAACGCGGCATCGGAATCCTCGCGGCGGACGGCCAGGGCCAGCTGAACCTGGACCGTCTCCAGGACGAGAACGCGGCCCGCCGCCTGGGAGCCGCCGCGGCCGAGTCGGTCTACGCGCTGGAGAACCCCACGGCCTGGCTCTTCGGCAATGAGGCGCAGGGTCTGTCCGAGGAAGAGATCGCGCTGGCGGACCACAGAGTGGCCGTGCCGGTCTACGGGGGAGCGGAAAGCCTGAACCTCGGCACTGCAGCCACCGTCTGCCTGTACGCCAGCGCCCGTTCCCAGCAGGCGCGCTAGGGGTCGGCCCAGGGTTCAGCAGGGAGCAAGCACGTCCGGCAGCCGGCAGGGCAACCAACGGCAGGGCAAGCAACGGCAGTGTGACCAACGGTGGTGTAAACGACGGCGGGGCCCACCGAATGGTGGGCCCCGCCGTCGTGCTGTCACTGCCGCTCCACACACAGTGTGCAGTCAGTGCCTTGAAGAATTATGTGGTGGTCTTGTTGCGTCCTGTGATGGCGCCGTAGATGAGGGCAGCCGCTATGCCACCGACAATGGCCAGCAGCCAGGAACCGAGATTCCAGAATTCCATCGTGCCGCCGCCGAACAGCAGGTCCCCGATCCAGCCGCCGACAACTGCGCCGACGACGCCGAGCGCGAGGCTGGTAACCCAGCCGCCGCCGACCCTGCCGGGCACGACTGCCTTGACGATTGCACCTACTATGAGTCCGAGAATGATCCAGCCAAGAAAGCCCATGTCTCCTCCTACATATTCGTCGGCATCCAAATTGTGAATCCCGAATATGGCTTCAAGCTAACATAGGGCCGATTGCTTGTCAGCAGGGGACTACCCAATCGTTACGTGGCTGCGTTGGTCACTGTCGCGGTTCGGCGGCAGCCTGGAAACGGGTACGGTATTCCTTGTGGGCGCTGGGTTCTTCCGGTGTTCGCATACACCCCCGAAGAACCCCACAAGGAGAAGCTCACGTGGCTGCAAATGGCGGTACCAAGGCGATTCTCGCGGCACTGGCCGCAAACCTGACCATCGCCGTTTTGAAGTTCGTCGCCTACTTTCTGACGCTGTCCTCGTCCATGCTGGCCGAGGCGATTCACTCGCTCGCAGACTCCGGCAACCAGCTGCTGCTCTTGGTCGGCGGCAAGCGCGCGCAGCGGCAAGCCAGCCCCGAGCACCCGTTCGGCTACGGCCGCGAGCGTTACATCTACGCCTTCATCGTCTCGATTGTGCTTTTCAGCGTCGGCGGCCTGTTCGCACTCTATGAGGCCTGGGGAAAGATCCAGCACCCGCACGCCATTGAAGGGGACTTCTGGTGGGTGCCGCTTGCCGTCCTGATTGGCGCGATCATTGCCGAGTCCTTCTCGTTCCGGACAGCGATCATCGAATCCAACCACCTCAGGGGAAAGCAAGGCTGGATCAAGTTCATCCGCAATGCCAAGCAGCCGGAACTCCCGGTGATCCTGCTGGAGGATTTCGGCGCCCTCGTGGGCCTGGTGTTCGCGCTCTTCGGCGTGGGCCTGACGCTCCTGACCGGGAATGGCATCTGGGACGCCCTCGGCACCGCGATGATCGGTCTGCTGCTCGTGGCGATCGCTGTGGTGCTGGCCATGGAAACCAAGTCCCTGCTGCTGGGCGAGTCGGCCACCCGCGATGACGTCGCCAAGATCCGCAGCGCGATCGAAGGCGGCGGCACCACCATCATTCACCTCAAGACCATGCACCTTGGCCCTGAGGAGCTGCTGGTGGCGGCCAAGATCAGCATCGGCCGCTCGGACTCGGGCCAGGACATTGCGAAGGCGATTGATGACGCAGAGGTCCGGATCCGCGAAGCCGTCCCGATTGCCCGGGTCATCTACCTGGAACCGGACGTGCAGCGCGTCAGCGCCCCCTGAGCCGCATGGCGGTCCAGCCCGGCCCCAAATAAGACAACGGCCCTAAAGACAACGGCAGTCCCTAAAGAAAACGGCAGTCCTGTCCAGTTCACCACTGGACAGGACTGCCGTTCTTTTCGAGCATGTCCGCCTTTGCCCTACCGTCGTGCCTGGGCCAAGGGGCCGGCTAGGAGGCCAGCGGCCGCCTGCGTTCCACGGCGCCGCTGATGGCAGCGACCCCGAGCCCCAGCACGGCAAGGACCGCACCTACGAGCGCGGGCGCGACGTAGCCCCAGCCCCAGGCGATCACAAGGCCGCCCAGGAAGGCGCCCAGGGCGTTAGCGACGTTGAGCGCCGCATGGTTGAGCGAGGAGGCCAGCGACGGCGCGTCGGGGGAGGCATCCAGAAGCCTGGTCTGCAGGGCCGGCACCAGCATGGACCCGGCGGCGCCAACCACGAACACCATGACCAGAGCGGACCAGGCCCAATGGACGCCAACGGCATAGACCACGAGTGCCACCGCCGTGGCGGGCAGCACCCAGTAAATCGTGCCCATGACGGACTTGTCGGCGATCCTGCCGCCAACGATGTTGCCCACCACCATGCCCACGCCGTACAGTGCCACGACCAGCGGCAGCCAAGGCGCTGGGAGACCGGCCACGGAGGTCATGGTGTGCGCAATGTAGGTGTAGGTCGCGAAGAAACCGCCGAAGCCGACGATGCCGACCAGGATCGCAAGCCACACCTGGAGCCGCTTGAGCGCGCCGAGCTCACGGCGGAAGCTGGCGTCTGCGTGCGGTTTCTGGAACGGGACGAACTTCCACAGCATGGCGAGCGTAATGATGCCGATCAGGCCGACCAGCAGGAACAGGAGCCGCCATCCGTAGCTCTGGCCAAGCCAGGTTGCGAAGGGGACGCCGATGACGTTGGACACCGTCAGCCCCGCCATGACCATCGAAATGGCCCAACCACGCTTGGTCGGCGCCACCAGGGAGGCGGCAATCACGGCCGCGACCCCGAAGAAGGCGCCGTGGGGCAGACCCGCGGCGAACCGGGACACCAGCATGGAGCCGTAGTCCGGGGCGAGGAAGGAACTGAGGTTGGCGATGCTGAAGAAGAGCATGAGTCCCAGGGCCAGGTACTTCCGCGGGAGTTTGGCCCCGACGGCGGCCAGCACGGGCGCGCCGATCACGACGCCGAGGGCGTAGGCCGAAATAAGGTGACCGGCCTCGGGCGTGCTGATGTTCAGGCCCTGTTCGATCTCCTTGAGCAGGCCCATCATGGTGAATTCTGTGGTGCCGATGCCAAATCCGCCCATCGCCAGGGCAATAATGGCCAGGGCAACATGGCGGGTGCCGGTCTTGGACGGCGCCGGGGCGTATGTGGTGGTTGTCATTCGTCTTTTCGGGGAGATTTTCCGGGAAGGGTCTGGAGGGGATCGGACAGATAAATATGCTTTAAAGAACGGGGAGGGGGCGCCGAATATTCCGCAACTGGTTCGGGCGGCCGCCTCCACCATTGTCCCCTACCCGGCCGCTCGCGGTCCCCGTCCCCGTTTCCCCGCTTCCGACCCGTTCCCCGTGCTCGCGACGCCGGACCCGGCGCCCGTCTTAGACTGGGGGGCGTGACTGGACTCATTGGCGTTGTTGGCGGCGCAGTAGTGGACTCCCTGGCCGAACCGGGCATGCTCCTGGTGGCCCGGCGCACGGCGCCGCCGCAGTTTGCCGGAATGTGGGAGTTCCCGGGCGGAAAGGTGGAGCCAGGCGAAGCAGCCGAAGACGCCCTGCACCGCGAGCTCCGGGAAGAACTGGGCGTGCTGGTGCGGCTCGGGTCCGAGCTGCCGGCGGAGGCCGCCACGGGCTGGCCGCTCAACGAAAAGGCGGCGATGAGGGTCTGGTTCGCCGAACTCGCTGAGGGAGAGCCCCGGCCGCTGGAAGACCACGACGAACTGCGTTGGCTCGATCTCCGCAACCCGGCGGAGGTCCTGGGCCTGCCGTGGATCCCGGCGGACTTCCCCATCGTAGAAGCCCTCCTGGCCGCAGTCCGGGCCACCGGGCCGCGCGGAGTGGGAGCCGGGATTAGCAGCTGACCCGGACGCGCCGACGGGTTTTGGATGCCCGCCTCTCGCCAAACCGTCAGGCATGTGCCTACTCTGAACGCAATCGAGAGGAGTGGCCGTGCAGGTCGGTGTCGGACGAGAGCAGCGAGCCGGGGAACGCCGCGTTGCGGCCACACCGGAGACGGTCCAGCAACTGACAGCCCTCGGGCTCCATCTCCTGGTGGAGAGCGGCGCCGGCACCGAAGCAGGGTTCGTGGACGCCGCCTTCAAAGAGGCTGGCGCCACGGTGATCTCCGACCTCCCGTTCGAGGCCCTCGACGTCCTCCTCCATGTGCGCCCGCTCACCCCGGAGACCGCGGCCCGGCTTCGGCCCGGCACGGTCACCATCGGCCTGGGGTCGCCGGCCTCGGAACTGCCGACTGTCCGCGCGCTGGCCGCCGCCGGGATCACCTCGTTCGCCCTGGAACTGCTTCCGCGGATTTCCCGGGCACAGTCCATGGATGCGCTCAGCTCGCAGTCCCTGGTGACCGGCTACCGCGCAGTGCTCGAAGCCGCCGTCCGGTACCCGCGGTTCTTCCCGCTCTATATGACCGCCGCGGGGACCATCCCGCCGGCGAGGGTGCTGGTCCTCGGGGCCGGTGTCGCCGGTCTGCAGGCGATCGGCACGGCGAAACGGCTCGGCGCCCGGGTGTCGGCCAACGACATCCGGGCCGCCTCCGCCGACGAGGTCGCCTCGATGGGGGGCACTTTCATCAACCTGGACGTCGATGCGGCGGCCGAAGGAACCGGAGGCTACGCCCGCGCCCTCGGCGAGGACCGGGCGCAACGCCAGCGCAGCCTCCTCGCCCCGCACGTCGCTGCAGCGGACATCCTGATCACGACAGCGGCCATCCCGGGCCGGGCCGCTCCCTTGCTGGTGACCACCGCTATGGTGGCCAGCATGCGGGCCGGATCGGTCGTCGTCGACCTCGCCGCGGAGTCCGGAGGCAACGTCGAAGGCGTGATCGCCGGCCAGGACGTCCAGGTGCCGGTCGACGGCGGGTCGGTCACGCTCGTGGGCCTGCAGGACGCTGCATCCGCCATGCCGTCCGACGCGTCCCGGCTTTTCGCCCGGAACGTCAGCAACTTCCTCGCCCTCATGACCGAAGGCGGTGCAGTGGCTCCGGACTTCGACGACGACGTGGTCGCCGGAACGTGCCTGACCCACGGCGGCGCCGTGCGGCATGCCCCCAGCGCTGCAGCACTGGAAACGGAGGCATGATGGGCCCGGTCGCGGTGCTGACAGTGGTGGTGCTCGCGGTGTTCGTCGGCTTCGAAGTCGTCTCCAAGGTCACCAGCAAGCTGCACACACCTCTCATGTCCGGCGCCAACGCCATCCACGGCATCATCCTGGTCGGCGCCATTATTGTGGCCGGACAGGCCAGCGACCCGTGGGTGCTTGGCATCGCGCTCCTGGCCGTGGTCCTGGCAACCGTCAACCTGGTGGGCGGCTTCGTGGTCACGGACCGGATGCTTGAGATGTTCAGCGGACACAAGCGGGCACGCACACCCGCCTCAACCGGCGCCGCCACAGCCGGCGGAACCGCGGGAGCAGGACACCCCGGTGACGGGGGCTCCGGCGGCGGCGTGGCGGGGGAGGGCCGATGAGTCTCCTGACCCCCGAATGGACGGCCCTGCTCTACCTTGCGGCTGCCGTCTGCTTCATCCTGGCGCTCAAAGGCCTCAGCTCGCCGCGGACAGCCCGCCGCGGCAACGCCATCGGTGCCGCCGGGGCGCTCCTCGCCGTCGTCACCGTGTTCTTCTCGGCGCGGCTGGAAAATATTCCGCTCATCCTCGTGGCCATTGCCGTCGGCTCCGCGATCGCCGTCCCCGTGGCCCGGCGGGTGCAGATGACCCAGATGCCCCAACTGGTGGCGCTCTTCAACGGCGTCGGAGGCGGGGCCGCCGCACTCGTGGCCGTACTGGAACTTGGCCACAACGAGGATCCATGGGTCCGCCTGGCCGTGGTCTTCACCATGCTGGTGGGCGCGGTGTCCTTCGCCGGCTCCGCGGTGACTGTGGGCAAGCTGCAGGAACTCATCAGCACCCGCCCGCTGCTGTTTCCCGGCATGCCCTGGGTCATGGGGGCCGTCCTGCTGGGGGCAGTCATCTCGGGTGGGCTCGTGGTCCTGACCGGGTCGCTCGGCTTCTCGCTCGCGCTGCTGGGCCTGGGACTCGCTGCCGGGCTGCTCCTGGTGTTGCCCGTCGGCGGGGCGGACGTGCCGATCGTGATCTCCCTGCTGAACGCCTTCACGGGACTGGCGGTGGCAGCGTCCGGTGTGGTCCTGGGCAATGTCCTGCTGCTCGTCGCCGGGACGCTTGTTGGCGCCAGCGGCACAATCCTGACGAAGGTCATGGCCTCGGCCATGGGCCGCGGAGTCGCCGGCATCCTCTTCGGGGCGTTCAAGGGCGGCTCGACGGCGGGTTCCACCGCCCTGAGTGACCGGCCCGTACGTTGCTCGTCGCCGGAGGACGTTGCCGTCCAGCTCGGTTACGCCCAGCGGGTGGTGATCGTTCCCGGCTACGGACTCGCCGTGGCGCAGGGCCAGCACACCGTGGCGGAACTTGCCACGGCGCTGGCTGCCCGTGGCGTGGAGGTGGTCTTCGCCATCCACCCCGTGGCCGGACGCATGCCGGGCCACATGAACGTGCTGCTGGCCGAGGCCAACGTGCCGTACGAGTCGCTGCGGGAGCTGGCCGAAGTCAATCCCGAGTTCGCGAACACGGATATCGCGCTGGTGGTCGGCGCTAATGACGTCGTCAACCCGGCGGCCAAGTCCTCTCCGGGTTCGCCGATTTACGGGATGCCGATCCTGGAAGTGGTGCAGGCCCAGCAGATCGTGTTCCTGAAGCGGTCGATGCGCCCGGGATTTGCCGGCATCGAGAACGAGCTCCTGCATGATCCCAAGACCACGCTCCTGTTCGGGGATGCCAAGGATTCGCTCGCCAGGGTGCTGGGCGCGGTCAAAGCGCTCTAGGTTCACTGCGCTCTAGGTTCACTGCGCTCTAGGTCAAGTGGCTTCAGGTTCACTGCGCTCGAGGCAAGACGCGCTGCGGTGGGGCGGGCTTCAAAACAATGTGGGCTGGGCTGTGTTGGCCTGGGCTGAGCTGGTGAGGCCAGCATGCCGGGCGCCTGCGTGCCCGGCCGTGTCCGGGATGCTTCCCGCCGGGTACTGGGCCTCTTCCTGGCGGGCGTCGTCGTCGGTGCCGCCGTCCAGATCCCTGTGGCTGAATCCCTGCGAGCCGGAAAAGCCGTGCAGGCCCTTGAAATAGCGGATGCGGCCGGCCAGCCAGGCCCGGTATTCCTTGGACGCATAGGACCCGCTGCCGTACAGCCGGCGGTACTTGCCGGCCAGTTGCGGATGTTCGCGGGCGATCCACTGCATGAACCATTCACGGGTGCCCGGTTTCAGATACAGTGCGCCGGCCGTGACACCGGTGGCGCCGGCCGCCGCCAGGGCGCCGAAGAGGGAGTCGAGGGCGTCGTCGCTGTCCGATAGCCACGGCAGGATGGGCATGGCCATGACCCCGCAGGGAAGGCCGGCCTCCCGCAGCCGGGAGATGAGCTTCAACCGTGCCCGCGGCCCGGGCGTGCCCGGTTCCACGGCCTCGGACAGTTCTTCGTTGGTCATGGCCAGCGAAATGCCCACCCCCACCGGCACCTGGGCCGCGGCATGCTTCAGCAGTGGAATGTCCCGGGCCAGGAGCGTGCCCTTGGTGAGTATGGACAGGGGAGTGCCGGAATCGGCGAGGGCACCGATGATGCCGGGCATGAGCTGATAGCGGCCCTCGGCGCGCTGGTACGGGTCCGTGTTGGTGCCGAGGGCCACATGCTCGTGCTGCCAGGAGGGCTTGGCCAGCTCCTTGCGCAGGATCTCGGCGGCGTTGATTTTGACCACAACCTGGCTGTCAAAGTCCAGGCCGGCGTCGAAGTCCAGATAGGTGTGGCTCTTGCGCGCGAAGCAGTAGACGCAGGCATGGCTGCAACCGCGGTACGGGTTGATGGTCCATTCGAAAGGCATCCGCGAACCGGCAACCACCTTGTTGAGCACCGATTTGGCGGTGACCTCATGGAAGGTGATCCCGGCAAACTCCGGGGTGGACACGGACCGCACCAGCCCGGCCAGCGGCAGCAGGGCCGGTGCGGCTGGCGAATCGGCGGAAAGGGCGGCCGGGGAATCGCCGCGCTCAAGTGCTTGTGCGTCCCATCTCATGCCTATATTCGAATGTATGTTCGACTAAATGTCAAGGATGCCGCCTGGTCGCCGCGCGCAGCCTTAGGGCGCGTTGCTAGGCTGGGGCGATGATTCTCCTGACCGGGTTCGAGCCGTTCGGCGGCGAGACGGCCAATCCGTCGTGGGCCGCAGCCGGTGCGGCGGCACGGCTGCTCCAGTCCGAAGGGCTGGATGTCCAGGCGGTGGAACTGCCTTGCGTCTTTGGCGCCTCGGCCAAGGTATTGACCGAGACCCTCGAGCGCTTCCGTGCGGAGCTTGTGCTGTGCGCCGGCCAGGCTGGCGGGAGGGCGCGCATCTCGCTGGAGCGGGTGGCCATCAACTGCGATGACGCCCGGATCCCGGATAACGCCGGCAACCGGCCCGTGGACGAACCCGTGGTGCGCGACGGGCCGGCGGCTTATTTCACGTCGCTGCCCGTCAAACCGGCGCTCGCGGCGTTGACGGCCGAGCAGATCCCGGCGGAAGTGTCCCAGAGCGCCGGGACCTACGTCTGCAACCACGTCTTCTACGCGCTCATGCACGCCCTGCGGCTCCGTCCGGGGACCAGGGGAGGGTTTGTCCACGCTCCCTACGCGGACACCCAGCTTCCGGCCGGGAGCAGCACCCCGTCGCTGCCAGCGCACCAGATGGCGGCGGCGCTCGCCGTCGTCGTCCGCACCGCGCTTGCGACGACGGCGGATCTCAGGCTCGCCGCCGGCGCAACGCACTAGCGGCGTGCCATCCGAGGGATCAAGCGGGCAGCGGCCGCCGTCGGCGACACGAGCAGTTACTCAAACAATTACTCGAGCAGTTCCCAGACGACGCCGATCGTGGCGGTGACGCTCGACTCGCCGGCCTCAACGGTGAGCGAGTCGGACGCCACCGCCCGCTGCATCTTCGCCACCGGGACCGGCGCCTGGAAACCGGTGTGCTGGGTAAGGGAAAGGACCCTGCCCAGGCCAGCGCCGGAGAGTGCGGCGTAGTGGGCGGCGGTGTTGCGGGCGTCCTGCCAGGCGGCCTCCCGGGCACGCGCCTCGACGGCGGCGGAGTCCGCGAAGCCGAGGCTCAGCCCGTTCAGCCGGACGGAGTCGCCGCCGGCCGTAACGGCAGCGGCAAGGATCTGCGAGGACGCGGACAACGCTCGGATCCTGACGGTGAGCGTGCTGGAGGCCAGATAGCCGGTCACGGTCTGGCCCTGGCCATCCTGCCAGTTCAGCTCGGCCCGGACGTTCAGCCCGGAGGTAGACATGTCAGCGCTGTCCACCCCATGTTGCCGGAGCTCCGCCGTGATGGCGGCCGATCGTGTGCCGGCCTCGGCGTAGGCCTCGACCACGGTCTCGCGGCGGCATTCAACGCCGATCGACACGGTCAGGAGGTCCGGCACCGCCTCGGCACTGCCGGTTCCTGTGACCGAGATGGTTCTGGGGGTCTCTGTCATGTCAGGCCTCATAACGTTCGGGGGCAGAAACGCCGATACTGCGTTTTCTTCGTTGGATCCGTGGAGCGGTCCCGGGCATGCCGGGCCGGGGGTAGCCGCCTGCTTCCAGACCGGCGTGGCGCTCGAAGAAGTTGGCGCTGCCCGGATTGCCCGTCCGCCAGAGGGACCAGCCCGCGGCGATGAAGTACAGCGGAAGGAAGGGCCACCCAAGGCACCAGGCGTACTGGGTACTGTGGCGCTCCTCGTGATCCAACAGCGCCGGATTGGCGCGGGCGGATTCCGGGCCGGCGCGGAACACGATCACGTTGCCCACGGTGAAGGCCGCGGCAAACGGAAGCCGCCAGCGGTAGCGGCTCGCGATCAGCAGTCCGCGCGGACCGGAGCTGACGGGCGTCCGGGCGCCGGCTGCCAGCAGCAGGCCCAGAAGGGTGGACCCGTTCAGCAAGTTGGCGATCTGGCGCAGCCGTTGTCCGGACGTCATGAGGCCATGGTAGCCGGGGGTGTGCCCGACGGTCAGGGAGCCGCAGAGACTAAACGGCCAGGGACGCCAGGACGCCGGGTGGGTGGGGCGGCCGCGGGACGTGGAATCCCGCTGGAACCGTCGCGTTGGCACGCCTTGGGCCGCGACGTCCGCTTAGTCTTGCCGGCTAAAGACAATTTCTCCATCCACCCAGGTCGACTCGATCGGGAGCCCGATGATGTCGTCGGCGGAAACCAAGAGTGGATCGTCGGCCCATACCGCGAGGTCGGCCTTGTTGCCGGGCCGGATGGTTCCTTGGTCATGGTCTCCTTGGGCCTCGGCGGCCCAGACCGAGAAGCCCTTGAGCGCTTCGAGCGCTGTCAACCTCTGTGAAGGTTCAAAGACGGGCGCATCGGTCCGGCCCGGGATCCGACGCAGGCGGGCCCATGCCATGCCGATGCGCGCGTCGTACTGAGCCACTGGCCAATCCGAGCCCAGCGCAACCGGAGCGCCTGAATCTATGACGTCGCGGATCCTCCAGGCCCGTTTCGATCGCTCGACCCCCAAACGACTGGACCATGAATCGGATCCGTCCGCCTTTCGCCACTGCATGTGCAGGGGCTGCATTGATGCTGTGATGCCCGCCGCGGAAAGACGTGCAAGATCCCTATCCGCAAGGCATTCCAGGTGCTCAATGCGGTGCGGAGCTCCTCGGCGGGACCGCACGCCGGCCGAGACATAGGCGTCGATCGCAGCACCGATGGCTCGATCACCGATAGCGTGCGTCGCGACTTGAAATCCTGCATCGCCATATTGTTTGACGGTTGCAGCATAGTCCGCCGGGTCGGGCCAGAATGATTTCAGTCCGCCGCCCAACGTGTCCGGTTCATAGAGCCAACCGGTTCCCGTATCGATAACACCATCAAGCAAGAGTTTGACGAGCCCACCGCGCCAGCGGCGACCCTGTCGATCCTTCGACAAAAGGTATGACCGCGCTTCCTCGGCAGCCAGGCCAGGGCTGTGCTCGAGTGCGCAAACCAGCCTGACCGGCAGACCCGGTCCGGTGCTATCGATCTTGTCGATGAAATCGAGCGAAGCAGTATCGCCATCCATGATCGTTCCCGAGGTAATGCCGGTTCTCGACAGGCAAGAGATCAGCTCCCGTGCCCTCTCAACGGCCTGCACTGCAGAAAGAGCCGGCGCGGTGGATCCCACCAATTCGTAGGCAGTGGATTCCCGCAACTCTCCGGTTGGGTTGCCTGCCTCGTCAACAACAATCTCTGACATGTCGCAAAACCGGCGCCCACCCGTGATGCCACTCAATCTCAGAGCTTCTTTGCTCGCCAGCGCGGTATGAAGATCAAACAGGAGAATGTACGTCGGCAGGCCGTAGACCGATTCCTCAATCAGGTCAGCGGATATTCGCCTTCCTGCAAAGACGCCGTAGTCAAGGTTCCATCCCCGGACCCACCCCGCTGAGTTCTCCGAAAGCACTCTGGCTGCTTCGGTGCGCAGGGCGGCGAGGAAACCGTCGAAAGTAGACACTGAGCCGAGATCGACGCCGACCGTGATTTCCGACCCTTGGATGGGATGGATGTGCCCGTCAATGAGCCCCGGCGTGATTGTCTGGCCGTTCGCATCGTGCACTTGGGTGCGTGGACCGCGATGTTCGCCAAGAAGGTGTTTGCCACCAGCGGCGAGGATCCTGCCGTTCGCGATGACGATTGTGCTGGCAGATGGCTGCCTTGGATCGAGTGTGTGCACCTTGGCATTGACGATGACAGTGTCCGCGGTTCTGAGGTTAGATGGCATCAGACTTCCCATGATTTTGAGTATTGAGCGTGTTTGCCGACGACTGTTGACGGGATCAGGGGTGCGTACCTCCGGAGGGGGCCGGAGGTACGCACCGGGCGTTGTAGGGGCGCTGCCTTATGCGGGTGTCAGAACCTCGAGGCGCTGAATTGTTTCGCGCGTGAAGCGTCGGGGTCCGAAGTGCTCCAGGCCGGGGGTTGGAAATGCGCTCCGCCGTACATCGGGTATGACAGGATCCCCTGCTGGTCGTGGAGCTGTGCCCAGGGCCGGTTGATGCCGTGGGTTCCGTAGCGGCGGACCTGTGTGACCCGGTCGAGATCAAGGACTCCGTAGAGGATTTCCTCGCCTCCTCTGGCGTGCTGCATGATGGTGCCTTCCGGGTCCACGATGACGCTTTCCCCGACTGCTGATGGGTCAGCGCCGTTGACGTTGACGACGTAGACCTGGTTTGCGAAGGCATTGGCACGTGACATCACGATTTCCATTTCCCTGTCCCGGGTCGTGGTCAGGGTGGGCTGGATGATGACTTCCGCTCCGAGCCATGCCAGTTGCCGGGCGACCTCGGGAAAGCTTCCATCGAAGCAGATGGCGAGGCCTACGCGTCCCCGGTCCGGGATGTCGAAGGTCACGAACGAACCGCCCGGCGTCGTTGTTTCGAACGGACGCCAGGGAAAGAGCTTCCGGTACCGGGCCACGATCTCGCCTTCGGGGGAGACAGCGATTGCCGTGTTGTAGGTGTTTCCGCCGTCGGTTTCCAGCAGGGATCCGGGCACGAGCCAGACCCCCAGGCGGCGGGCCAGCTCCGCGATCCGGTCGGTGAGCGCGCTGGGGATGGGGCCGGCCGAGCGGGTTTCGCCCTCAGGGTCCGGGATCAGGAATTCCCCGGGTGCTGCGAGCAGAAGTTCGGGTGCGACGATGATGTCGACGTCAGGTCCGAGCTCTTTGGCGGTTTCGGCCTGGGCGGCGAAGCGTTCCCAGGTTGCTTCGACGTCGTAGGGAACGGGTTTCGTTTGGATTGCTGCAATGGATAGGACGCGCATTTATGCCTCGGTTTCGCTGCTCAGGATGGATTGCAGTTCGTTGCGGGTGGAGAAAGTTCCCCGGGGGATCGTTTGCCCGTAAAAGTAGGGCCGGAGTCTGGGGCGGATGATGGCAATGACCAGAACACCTAGCGCCAGGGCGCCGATTCCGATCCAGAACACGGTTCCGATGCCAAGCCAGGAGAGCCCGGCGTATTCGGGGGACATCATGTCGACGGCGCTGTACGCAAACGCTCCCGTCATCAGAAGGGCGCCCAGACCCGGAAGGATGCCCTTCAGGACAAGGGCTGAGGCGGACGTGCGCATCTGGGGAGCAAAATACACGACGCAGGCCAAGGCCGTCGCGGCGTAGTAGGCGGCGATCATCAGGCCGACTGAAAGTATGGCCAGGCCGATGAAGTCGGCGCTGATCGCTGTCAGAAGCAATGTCACGGCAATGCTCAGGAGCGCCCACCAGAGGATTGACGTGGTGGGTGTCCCCCTGGACGTATGCATCTTCGTGGTGGCCGCGGGCAGTGCGCCGTAAGTTCCCATGCTGAGCCAGGACCGGGGGTTGCTAACCGCGACCGTCATTAGGGCCGCCAAGGCCGAGATGCCGACGGCGAGGATGATGATCTGCCCGAAGAAGCCGCCGGTGGCTTGGGGGCCGAGCACAGACAGGACGTCCGAGACGGTTGCGGGGTCCGTGATGCCTGCGATCCCGGCAAAGCCGACGGCGGCCGTCGCGGTCACGACGTAGAAGAACAGAAGTATCACGGTGGTGATGACCACGGCCCGCCCGGGTGTTCCTTTGCGGTCGGTCGTTTCCTCATTGACCGCGATCAGCGCGTCCCAGCCCCAGTAGATGAACAGACACAGGATGACGCCGTGGACCAGGCCGGAGAGATCGCCGGAGGCAAAGGGATTGAACCAGTCCAGCCTTGGCTGCTCCGCACCTTCCGCCGCGGTGCCGGCGGCCATGGCAGTAAAGGCCCCGATGCAGAAGCCGCCCAGGGCAATCAGCTGCAAGGCAATCAGCGCGTATTGGAGCCACGCGGAGAGTTCAATTCCCCGGGCCGCCACAACGCCGCTCAGCGCGATCAGCCCGCACGCGATGGCGGCGATGATGACCGGTTGGGAAGCTGCCCAGCCGAGCCCCAGGAAGGTCAGAAGATACGTCGTGGCAACCTGCGCCAGGGCCGCGCTGGAGATGAAGGTGGCAATCTGGGGGACCCAGCCACCGAAAAACCAGCCCGTCCCCGGGCCGAAGACACGCGAGATCCACACGAATACCCCGCCACAATCAGGCATTTCCCGGTTGAGATCCCGGAAGGCGAAGGCCGTGAACAGGATCGGCACGAATCCCAGAAGGAACGCCGCGGGTGTGCTCGACCCGACCGCCAGGACAACGAAACCCAGGGTCACCGCGAGGCTGTACGCCGGGGCCACAGCGGCAAGACCCAATGCCACCGTCGGGCCGATACCGATCGATCCGGCCTTCAATCCCTTGCTCGCAGCGGCAACCGGAACGGCGGGGGGTGGGACGGTGGGGGGTGGAAGGGGATGTGACACGGAGACTCCTCATCGAATCAAAGTTATTTGAATCACATTCAAATTTGAATGCCATTCAATACGGGTCTAGACTCGTTGTCAATAGGCATCGGGCCAAAGGGGGAGTGGCAATGGCAAACCTCAGCAAGAGGGAAGGGCGCCGCAGGGAGATTGCGGCGGCAGCACAGGCCGTCGCCGCCCGTGACGGCGCAGAAGCTGCGACGTTGCGCGCGATTGCGGCGGAGGCAGGCATGGCCCCAAACGCCGTGCTGTATTACTACGGAAGCCTGGCCGAGATCACCGCGGCAGCCGTCCACGCCTCTTCCGCCAGATTTCTCACGCGGCTATCGGAGGCAGCGGACACCGGCATGAGTCCGACCGTCAGGCTCGCCGCCGTCATCAGCGCAGGCACGACGGCAGGGCTGGAGGATGATGCCTTCCGGATTCTTTACGAGTACTGGACCCATTCGCTCAGGGACGCGGAGCACCGACGGATCCAAGAGGAACTCACCCGCACCCAGCAGCTGATTTATGAACGGATCATTGCCGATGGAACGCAGGCCGGTGAGTTCTTTCCTGTCCTTGAACCGGCGAAGATTGCGCGTACCCTTGTGGCCCAGGAAGACGGTCTGGTCATGGATGTTCTCGCCGGCACCGCCAGCAGCGATGATGTGCTCGACCTGGTCGCCAGTCTTGCTTCGGCCCTTCTGGGCCTCGACCGGAACACGCTCCTCGATCACATCATTAGTCGCAACTTCTCCAACGCGCCTTAGTTTCCGGCGGTACCTGCACGCACTTTGTCCGTGGGCACGCCGTTGGCGTCAGCAGTCAGCCGGCAGCGGCGCTATTGCGGGACAAGGCCCTGGTGTGCCAGCTACCGTTTGCGGCGCTCGACGGTTGCGTCAACCGCGTCGAGCAGGGCGTCAACGCCCAGGAAGAAGACCTCGCGGTCACGCAGCGCGAGCAGCTGCTCCCGCAGCGCATTGATCTGCGGATGCGATGCCGACGTCACGGCCAGAGAGCGACCCATCCACGATCCGTGCTCCTCGGCCGCCACGCCCTCACGCATGCTCAGCCCGCGGGCGATACCGGCCGCATAAGAGAGGACGTAGGTCGACTGGGCCGCGTAATGCCGCACGATGTCCTCACCCTCAAGTCCGGCGACGCTGAGCCCATCGAGGATGAGTTCGACGATTTCGAGCTCCGCGGGACCCCCCGTGCTCAGCACGATCGCCTCGGCACCGATCGCCGGATATTCGGTGAACAGGTCGATCGTGGCAGTGGCCAGCTGCGTCAGGCGCGTGCGCCACTGCTCACGCGGGGCCGTCACGCGCTCAAGGCTCATCGCGAACAGCCGGTCCAGGAGCGACCCCATGAGGTTGTCCTTGCTGCGGAAATGCCGGTAGATCGCCGTCGGATCAGCGCCGAGCAGCGCACCCAATTCCCGCACCGTGACGGCCGTAGCGCCCGGCCTCGCCGCGATCTGCAGCCCGGCAGCAATGATCGTCTCGGCGTCGAGCCGCGGCTTAGCCCGCGCCGTCGCGCGCCGCTCAGCGAGAGGATTCGCCACTTGACCCACTCCTTCTTGCTGTCGGCTGACAGCAGTACATCACAATCACTGGCGGCGGATGTTTCTCCGCGCCGGGAAACGCGAATTCACCGTCCCCCAGCTACCAGTATGGCGCGGTCCCCAACGAAGTCAACTTTGTAGTCAACACCGTTGACATGGTTGCTGATTCGTGACTAATGTCACTGGGGATCGACCAGAGGTGCAACGACGCACCGCAACCCAGGAGGCTCACTTGGCGACAAAGACAGACTTGATCTTTACGGGCGGATGGACCTTCACCGCCGCATCGAACACGCCGGAACGGCTGGGAGTCGCAGTATCCGACGGCCGCATCAAGGCGATCGGGCCCGACGTCGAGATTCTCGCGGCGGCCACGGAGCAGACCCGGGTCGTCGACCTGGACGGCGCCCTCCTGATTCCGGGCTTCCAAGATGCGCACGTTCACCCGGCGTCCGCCGGAATGGAACTTCTGCAGTGCAATCTCAGTGGTGCGGAGAGCGCGGCCGACGCGCTTGAAACGATCGCCGCGTATGCCGCAAAATACCCGGGCGCGGAGTGGATCCTCGGCGGTGGCTGGTCGATGGACCATTTTCCGGGCGGCACGCCGACCCGGCAGGCGCTCGATCGGCTCGTGCCGGACCGCCCTGTGCTGCTCTTCAACCGCGACCATCACGGCGCTTGGGCCAACACCCGGGCCTTTGAACTCGCCGGCATCCACGCGGGGACCGCGGATCCTGCAGACGGCCGAATTGAGCGCGAGTCCGACGGCAGCCCGGCAGGTACGGTTCACGAAGGCGCGATGAACCTGTTTGACCACGTGCGGCCCGCCGCGCACCCCGATCTCGTCTACGCCGGGCTGCTCCGCGCCCAGGAGGAGCTGTTCGGATTCGGCATAACTGGCTGGCAGGACGCCGCCGTCGGCGCCCTGTTCGGCGCATCCGACACGCTCGAAACTTACAGCGCGGCCGTCTCCGAGAAGACGCTGCGCGCTCACGTCCGTGGAGCCCAGTGGTGGGAGCGCGATTCCGGCCTTGAGCAGCTGCCCCGCCTGACCGAACGCCGGGCAGACGTCGCCGCGCGGCTTCCGGGCGACGCGTTTTCGGCCGGGACTGTCAAGATCATGGTGGACGGGGTAGCGGAGAACTTCACGGCCGCCATGACGACCCCCTACCTGGACAATCACGGCCACTGCACGGACAACGCCGGGCTCTCCTTCATCGACCCGGAGCGGCTCAAGGAGTACGTGACGGCACTCGACGCGGCCGGTTTCCAGGTACATTTCCATGCACTCGGCGACCGTGCCGTCCGCGAGGCCCTGGACGCAGT
Organism: Arthrobacter sp. P4_F10; assembly: GCF_056401435.1. NCBI lineage: Bacteria > Bacillati > Actinomycetota > Actinomycetes > Micrococcales > Micrococcaceae > Arthrobacter > Arthrobacter sp. P4_F10. The sequence continues at coordinate 18,401 of NZ_JBFUJJ010000013.1, read as the reverse complement.
CGAGGCCGCCCGCCGGGTCAACGGCCCCAGTGGTAACCGGCACCACCTGGCGCACCTGCAGGTAGTCAGCGAGGCGGATGCGCCGCGGTTCGCCGAACTCGACGTCGTCGTCAACATGCAGGCCTTGTGGGCCTGCCACGAAAGCCAGCTGGACGAGCTCACCCTGCCCTTCCTGCCGGCCGACGCCGAATCGCGCCACTATCCCTTCGGCGAACTCCTCGCCAGCGGGGCGCGCCTGGCCGCCGGCAGCGACTGGCCGGTATCGAGCGCAAACCCCATCGAGGCGATCCACGTCGCAGTCAACCGGGTGGCACCGCACTCTCCCTCCGGCCCCCTCGGCGACCCCAGCCAACGGCTCGACCTTGCCACAGCACTGACCGCGTACACGGCCGGCAGTGCCTATGTGAACCACCGGGACCACGACACGGGCATGATCGCGCCCGGCTACCTCGCCGACCTCGCCGTGCTCCGGCCGAACCCCTTCGAGCTGGCCCCGCAGGATCTCCACACGACCGCCGTCACCTCGACCTGGGTGCGCGGCGAACAGGTCTACGCGGCCGCCAGCAACACCAATCGATAGCACTGGAGGACGTCATGACCATAGAACCTCAACCACCCCTCTCCGCCGCGCGCCGTCCCCGTGGCGTTCCGGCCCGGCGTTCCCTCGCCGCCACCGCCGTCCTCCTCACGGGTTTGCTGGCGTTGGCCGCCTGCACGGGCGGCGCGAAGACCCCAGTGAGCGGAGCGGCGAACTACGAGCTGACCGCCACGACGCCGGCACCGGCGGGGGAACTGGGCTCCTTCACCTGGTCGATCTATGCGGAGCCCGCCTCCCTCGACTACGCGCACGCCTTCGACTACCCGGACAATCAGGTGCTCAGCAACGTGTGCGAGTCCCTGTTGCGCTGGAACGCGGACCTCAGTGTCTCGCCAGGCCTCGCGGAGAAGTGGGACAACCCGACGCCGACCACCTGGGTGTACTCCATCAGGCCGGGCGTCACCTTCCACGACGGCACGCCCCTCACGGCGGCGGACGTAGTCGCATCCCTCCAGCGCCATCTTGACCCTGCAGTCGGCTCATATTGGAACAGCTCGTACACCAACGTGTCCTCCATCGAGCAGACCGGCGAGATGCAGGTCACCGTCACCACCACGATTCCCGATTCACAGTTCAATCTCTCCATGGCAGCCAGCCCCGGCACCGTGGAGTCCGCCGCCACACTCGCCCGGGACGGCGCCGACTACGGCAACTCCACCGCCGGCGTCAACTGCACCGGCCCGTTCTCGCTCGGGAAGTGGGACTCGGGCGAGGCCATAACGCTCGAGCGCTACGACGCCTACTGGGACAAGAACCTCGTGGCCAAGTCCCAGCAGGTGAAGTTCGTGTTCCTGTCCGACCCGAACACACGCGTCAACGCCTTCAAATCCGGTGAGGTCGACGGCGGCTGGATGATCCCGTCGAACGCCATCGGAGGCCTTAAGTCCTCGCCGAACGGCAAGATCTACTTCGGCACCAGCACCGCGATCGCGAGCGAGATCGTCACGGACATGTCCGGCCCGCTCGGCGATGTGCGCGTCCGGAAGGCACTCATGATGGCGATCGACCGCCCAGGACTGGTTGCCGCGGCGGAACAGGGCCATGCCAAGGTGACGGACGCCCTGACCTCCCGCTCGGTCTGGAACGGGGCCCGGAAGGAGGTCTCTGACGGGGCATACGCCGGCCTGGAGAGCTACCCGCTGGATGTCGCCGCCGCCACAAAGCTTGTCAGCGACGCCGGGGCGACCGGCAAGGAAATCGTCATCGCCACCTCCCCGCTCTCCGCCGGAGCTGACGTCATCGCCCAGGCCGTCTCGTCCGCCGCGACCTCGATCGGCCTCAAACCGCGCATCGACTCGATTTCGCCCRCCAAGTACACGACACTGTTCTCCGACGCGGCCGCCCGGAAGGGCATCGACCTGCTGTACACCCAGTGGTATCTCTCGACCGCGGACCCGCTCGACATGTTCGGTGTCCTGCGCACCGGCCAGTTCAGCAACTACGGTGGATGGTCGAACCCGGAATACGACGCCGTCGTCAACAAGGCGGTTGGCATCGCCGATCCCAGCGACCGCGCCCGGGAAGCCGACAAGGCCCAGCACATCGTCAACGACGAGCTGCCGTGGCTGCCGCTCTATGAGGTGCCGACGACCGTGTGGCTGGGCTCCCGGATCACCGGGGTGTCGCCGTCGATCAATTACATGTACTTCCCGTGGGCGGCCACCATCGGTGCGCAGACATGACCATCGCCCTCATCCTGAAAAAGCTCGGCGCGCTTGTCCTGACCGTCTTCGTGGCCTCGGTCCTGGTCTTCTTCTCCATGTACCTCGTGCCCGGTGACCCCCTCGGTTTCCTCCTGCGCGGGCGCAGCCCTAGCCCGGAGGCCATCGCCGCGGTGACCGCACAGTACGGGCTCGACAAGCCGGTCCTGGCGCAGTACGTCGACTGGCTGGTCAATGTCCTGCACGGGAACTTCGGCCGGTCCTTCCAGTACCGCGAGGACGTCAGCACCCTGCTCGCCTCCCGCGCACCGACGACACTTGGGCTGATCGTCCTGGCCGGGCTCATGATCGCAGTGCTCGGTCTCGCGGCCGGTATCGTCTCGGCCCTCGCTCGCGGGAAGGCCGCGGACCGGATCATCCTCACCGCGTTGACGGGGCTCGCGGCGATCCCTTCCTTCGTCGGCGCCATCGTGCTCATCGCGCTCTTCGCCGTGCAGCTCGGCTGGTTCCCCTCATTCGGCAGCGGAACAGGGTTTCTGGACACGCTTTATCACCTCGTGCTCCCGGCCCTCGCCCTCGCTCTCGCCTTTGTGGCGCTCGTGGCACGGGTCACCAGATCCTCGATGCTGGATCAGCTCGGCCGGGAGCACGTGGAGGTCGCGGTGAGCCGCGGCGTCGCCCGCGGCGCCGTCGTGCGCCGGCACGTGCTGCGCAATGCGCTCGGGCCCATCCTCACGGTGAGCGGCGTCCTCGTCGCCGGCCTGCTCGTCGCCAGTGCCGTGGTGGAACAGGCCTTCGGGCTCTCCGGCATCGGCTCCCTGCTGGTCCAGTCCGTTGACCGGCTCGACTTCCCCGTCGTCCAGGTCATCGTGCTGCTCATTGTGCTGATCTTCGTGACCGTGAATACGGCCGTCGACCTGCTCGCTTCCGCCATCGACCCCCGCAGCAAGGCAGGTGCAGCAGCACGATGACCACGTCAACGTTCACCCGTACCGGGCTCCGCCCGTTCCGCCTCCCGGCAGGCAACGCCCTTTTCCTAACCAGCATCGTCATGGTGGGCATCATGGTCGCCGCCGCGGCAGCCGCGTCGATCATCGCTCCCTACGACCCCGACTTCGTCGACCTCGGAAACGTCCTGTCCGACCCCACGGCCGCGCACTGGCTCGGCACCGACGCCGCCGGCCGTGACACCCTGAGCCGGATGATGTTCGGCGCGCGGACCTCGCTGCTGGGCCCGCTTCTGGTCGTGGGGCTCTCGACGCTCCTCGGCATCGCGCTTGGGCTCCTGGCCGGTTGGTTCGGCGGCTGGATCGATTCGGTCCTGGGCCGGGTCTTCGACCTGCTTTTCGCGTTCCCCGCCCTGCTGCTCGCCATCCTTGCGGTCGCGCTCTTCGGCAAGGGGCTCACGGCGCCGGTGATCGCGATGATCATCGCCTACACCCCGTATGTAGCGAGATTCGTCCGATCGCTCGTCATCTCCGAACGCGCCCGGCCCTATGTTGCGGCCTACCGGGTGCAGGGATCCTCCGGTGGGTGGATCGCCGTCCGGCGGGTACTTCCCAATGTCATGCCGACCGTCGGGGCACAGTCCACCCTGAACTTCGGGTATGTGCTCGCTGACCTCGCGGCCCTGTCATTCCTTGGCCTCGGTGTGCAGCCACCGACGGCCGACTGGGGCTCAATGATCAACGACAGCCGGGGTGCGTTGCTGAGCGGCCAGGCGCTGCCCGCCTTGGTGCCGGCGATCGCCGTCGTGCTGGTCGTGATTGCTGTGAACGTCATCGGGGAAGAGCTCTCCGATCGAATCGGCGGAAGGCTGCCCTCATGACTTTGCTGGAGATTTCCGAGCTGACCATCGATTTGGCGGGCGGATCGGCTTCCCGCCTGCTGGACGGCATGTCCCTGCGCGTTGAAGCGGGAGAGACTGTGGGGCTCGTCGGGGAGTCCGGGTCAGGCAAGTCGCTGACCGCCCGGACCGTGCTCGGTCTCCTGCCGGCGGGCGCCCGCACCGGTGGATCCGTGCTTCTCGACGGAACGGACATGCTCCGCTGTTCCCCGGGGGAGGCCCTCGCGCGGCGACGCGGCACCGTCTCGATGGTGTTCCAGGATCCGCGTTCGGGGGTGAACCCGGTCCGGCGCATCGGTGACTTCCTCACCGAATCGCTCCGGCTGTGTCACGGCTGGTCGAGGCCCGATGCGGACAAGAGGGCGCTCGATCTGCTCCGTTCGGTCGGTTTGCCGCGGCCGGAGTCGCACCTTTCGCAGTTCCCGCACGAGCTCTCCGGCGGGATGCTGCAGCGGGTCATGATCGCCGGCGCTCTCACTACTTCGCCCCGCCTGCTCGTCTGCGATGAGCCGACGTCGGCGCTCGATGTAACGACCCAAGCGGAAATCATCGCCGTACTCAGGCAGCAACAGGAAACGCGCGGCATGGGAATGCTGTTCATTACGCATGACCTGAACCTCGCCTCGGCGCTGTGCGATCGGGTCTACGTGATCCACGCGGGGCTGATCGTCGAGCACGGCAACGCGCGGGCCGTCTTCGCGAACCCTCAGGCCGAGTACACGAAGCGGCTGATTGCGGCGACGCCGAGCATCACCTCCGCCGTTGCCCGGCCGGTGTTGGCCGATGCGAACGGCCCGAACCCCTTGGACGCACGCGTTGACGCCCCCGACCCGCGCACTCCGGCGCTCGAGGCCCGCGGGCTGACCAAGACATACTCGATTCGCGGCGCGGAGGACCTCCGCGCCGTCGACGACGTGTCCTTCTCGGTGGACCGGGGCGCAGCCCTGGCGCTCGTCGGCGAATCAGGCTCGGGCAAGTCCACACTGGCGAGAATGCTCGTGGGGCTGGAGCGTCCCGATGCGGGTGACATCCTTGTCGACGGGGTCTCGCGGTCCCAGCGCCCCGGCGGCCGCGAGGAAAGGCTGGGACGCGCCCGGGCCGTGCAGATCGTCTTCCAGGACCCGTATCTGTCCCTCGACCCCCGTATTTCGGCCGGGTCCGCGATCGAGGATGCCGTCCGCCTGCACTCGCCCTCGCGCCACGCCGACGCCCGGGCGCGTGTGCTGACGCTGCTCGATCAGGTCGGGCTCGCCGCAAAGCACGCCCAGGCCCGGCCGCGCACGCTCTCCGGCGGGCAGCGCCAGCGGGTCGCTATCGCCCGGGCCCTGGCAGCCTCACCGGAGGTCCTCGTGCTGGACGAGGCCACCAGCGCCCTCGACGTCTCGGTCCAGGCCCAGGTTCTCGACCTCATCGACGAAATCAGGCGCGAACGGGGGCTGACCCTTGTGTTCGTCAGCCATGACCTCGCCGTCGTCCGGCGCGTGTGCGAAACAACTGCCGTGATGCGTCAAGGCGCCGTGGTCGAATCCGGCGCAACGGCTGAGTTGCTCGAACACCCCCGGCACCCTTACACGCGGCTCCTGATCGACTCCATCCCGAAACCCGGCTGGAGCCTCGATGCCATTGCACGGTGAGGCTCCAGCCCGGATCCCCAAAGCCATGTCCGTAGGCCCGCCCCTCTGCTGCCGGACGGTCCACCCCCACCACACACCATCGGAGCGACGCCATGACCACTTACGACACCGCCGAATCATCGACCAGCCGGCAACAAATCACAACGGCGCTCGACGGCGCCTCCCGGGCGCCCTACTGGCTTGATGACCCGGCCCGTCCCCAGCCCCTGGCCGCACTGGCTTCGGACACCACCACGGATCTGGCCGTCGTCGGAGGCGGCTACACCGGGCTCTGGACGGCACTCATGGCCAAAGAACGTGACCCCGGCCGCCGGGTGGTGCTGCTGGAAGGAAACCGTATCGGTTGGGCCGCGTCCGGCCGGAACGGCGGCTTCTGCGACGCCAGCCTGACCCACGGCGAGGCCAACGGGGAAAAGCACCTCCCCGACGAATCAGCACGCCTCCATGAACTGGGGATGGAGAACCTGCAGGAAATCTCAGACGCGATCAAGAAGTACGGCATCGACTGCGGCTTCGAATGGACGGGGACTCTCAACGTCGCCACAGAAGACCACCAGGTCGCGTGGCTGCGGGCCGAGAAAGGCAAGAACCCGGACGTCCTATTCCTGGATGAAACGGCCATCCGCGCCGAAGTGGACTCTCCCGTCTACAGGGCCGGGCTCTGGGACAAAAAGGGCAGCGCCATGCTCAACCCCGCCCGGCTTGCCTGGGGCCTGCAACGCGCCTGCCTGGAACTCGGCGTCGAAATCTACGAACACACGCCCGTCCGCGGCCTCACCCGCACCCCCCACGGCGTCCGGCTTGCAACGGACGCCGGAACGGTCACGGCCGCCGACGTGGCGCTGGCCACCAACGTCTTCCCCTCCCTGCTCAAACGGACCCGCCTGCACACCGTCCCGGTCTACGACTACGTGCTGATGACCGAGCCGCTCAGCGCCGAACAGCTGGCCGCCATCGGCTGGTCCAACCGGCAGGGACTGTCCGACCTGAACAACCGCTTCCACTACTACCGGCTCACCGAGGACAACCGCATCCTCTTTGGCGGTTACGACGCGGTCTACTACTTCGGCCGCACCGTCAAACCGGAATATGACCAGCGCGAGCAGACCTTCGAACGGCTTGCGGCACATTTTTTCGCGACGTTCCCGCAGCTCGACGGCGTCAGCTTCACCCACAAGTGGGGCGGAGCCATCGATACTTGCAGCCGCTTCTTCTCCTTCTTCACCACCGCGCACGGCGGACGTGTCGCTTACTCCGCGGGTTACACCGGACTGGGCGTCGGGGCCACTCGCTTCGGGGCCAGCGTCATGCTGGACCTGCTCTCCGGATCCACCACCGAACGCACCCGGCTCCGCATGGTCCGGAAGCGCCCGCTGCCCTTCCCGCCCGAGCCGCTGGCCTGGCTCGGCGTCAAGATCACCACCGCGGCGATGGTCCGCGCAGACCGGAACCAGGGCCGGCGCGGGCCGTGGCTGAAACTCATGGACGCGGTTGGAATGGGGTTTGACTCCTGATGAGACTCGAACTGATTCCCGGCGCTCCGGTGGACACGACAGCGCTTTCCTTGCTGCACGAAGAAGTGCAACCCGGGAAGGTAGCCTCCGGCGCACCGACCACGGCCACCCATGCACTGGGCAGCTTTGCAGACCTGGCACTCGGTGTCTGGGAAATGTCTGCCGGCGGCATGTACGACGTCGAGGCGGAGGAACTCTTCATCGTCATCGCAGGGAGGGCCACCGTGGAAATCCACGGGGACGACCGCGGGGCGGGCAGCGCGGCCCTCTCGCCAGGAACACTGATGCGCCTGGGCGCGGGCATGCGCACCACCTGGACCGTCCACGAACGCCTGCGCAAGGTCTACCTCAGCCCCTAGCGACCCACACACTCTTGTAATCCAGCTCAACCACTGATTGAAGAAAAGGTGATATCCGTGACCAAGCTAGCTGAGCAGCGGAACCGGACCGATTTGAAGGCCGCAGCGCGGGACAATCTCTGGCTGCACTTTTCCGCCCACCCCCAGACGAACGACGAGCTGCCGATGATCGTGCGCGGCGAGGGCGCCTACATTTACGACGACAAAGGGCGCAAGTACCTCGACGGACTCGCGGGCCTGTTCACAGTACAGGTGGGCCACGGCCGCACGGAACTGGCCGACGTCATGGCCCGCCAGGGCTCCGAACTCGCGTTCTTCCCCCTGTGGTCGTTCGCCAACAAGCCCGCCACGGAACTGGCCGAACGCCTGGCGCAGCTCGCCCCTCAGGGCCTGAACAAGGTGTTCTTCACGAACAGCGGCTCCGAGTCGGTGGAGTCGGCATGGAAGCTGGCGAAGCAGTACTTCCGGCTGACCGGACGGCCGCAGAAGCACAAGGTCATCTCGAGGTCCACGGCGTACCACGGCACCACGCACGGCGCCCTGTCCATCACCGGGATCACGGATCTGAAGGTTGATTTCGAGCCGCTGGTGCCCTCCACGCACCGTGTCCCCAACACCAACTTCTACCGGGCCGCGCAGCACCCAAACGACCCTGCTGCCTATGGGCTGTGGGCTGCCAACGAAATCGAGGCCGCCATCCTGGCCGAAGGCCCGGAAACCATTGCCGCCGTCTTCCTGGAGCCGGTGCAGAACGCCGGCGGCTGCTTTCCGCCCCCGCCGGGCTACTTCCAGCGGGTGCGCGAAATCTGCGACCAGTACGACGTCCTGCTGGTCAGCGATGAGGTCATTTGTGCGTTCGGGCGGCTCGGCACCTACTTCGGTGCCGAGAAATTCAACTACGTTCCGGACATCATCACCTGCGCCAAGGGCCTTACCAGCGGCTACGTGCCCATGGGTGCCATGATCTCCTCGGACCGCCTCTTCGAGCCCTTCGCAAAGGGCGATGCCTTCTTCAAACACGGCTACACGTTCGGCGGCCATCCCGTTGCCGCCGCCGTGGCGCTGGCCAATCTGGACATCTTCGAGCGCGAGGGCCTCAACCAGCACGTCCTGGGGAACGAGGATGCCTTCCGCAACACCCTCGAAAAGCTCCTTGACCTGCCGGTCGTGGGGGACGTGCGCGGCAGCGGCTACTTCTATGGCATCGAACTGGTCAAGGACAAGGCGACCAAGGAAACGTTCACCCCGGAGGAAAGCCACCGGATCCTCAAGACCTTCCTCTCCAAAGAGCTCTTCGAAAACGGCCTGTACTGCAGGGCCGACGACAGGGGGGACCCCGTCATCCAGCTCTCCCCGCCGTTGATCGTCGGGCAGTCCGAGTTCGACGAAATGGAGCAGATCCTGCGGCACACGTTGACGGCCGCCGAAGCCCTGCTCTAGCCCGGCAACGGGGACGGTTCCCACCGCCCCGCTCTGAACGACCTCTTGTCGGCCAAGAGCGCCTCCGCCGCGCAGGCGCTTCGCCGACGTCAAACAAGAAAAGGAAGACACACATGCACCAGTTCATCTCCGGGCAATCCCAGACCGGCACCTCCGGCCGCAAACTGGATATTGTCGATCCGTCCACCGGTGCAGTGGTGGAAACGGTCACCCTCGCGAGTGCCGCCGACGTCGACCTCGCCGTGGCTGCCGCGCGGGCCGCATTCCCGGCATGGTCCACCACCACCCCGGGTGAGCGCTCAGCGGTGCTTTCCCGTTTCGCCCGGCTGCTGGAGGACCAGGCGGAGGACTACGCCCTGGCGGAAAGCCGTCAGACCGGCAAGCCGCTTCGTCTTGCCCGCGAGTTCGATATCCCGGGGACCATCGACAACGCGGACTTTTTCGCCGGGGCCGCCAGGAGCCTTGAAGGCAAAGCCACCGCGGAGTACTCCCCGGACCACACGTCCAGCATCCGCCGCGAACCCATCGGCGTGATCGGATCGATCTCGCCGTGGAACTATCCGCTGCAGATGGCGGCGTGGAAGATCCTTCCTGCCATCGCCGCCGGAAACACCATCGTCCTTAAACCGGCCGAAATCACTCCACTGACTACCCTGATGTTCGCCCGGACCCTGCAGCAGGCGGGCCTGCCGGACGGTGTGGTGAACATCATCGTCGGTGACGGGCCCGAAGCCGGCGCAGCACTCATGCGCCACCCGGAGGTCGACATGGTCTCCTTTACCGGTTCCACCAGCGTAGGCCGGACCGTCCTGGAAGCCGCCTCCACCAACTCCAAACGGGTCCATCTGGAGCTCGGCGGGAAGGCGCCGTTCGTCGTTTTCGAGGACGCCGACCTCGAGGCAGCCGCCCACGGTGCCGTCGCCGGAAGCCTGATCAACACCGGACAGGACTGCACGGCCGCGACGCGGGCCATCGTGCACCACAGTGTCTACGAGGAGTTTGTTACCAAGGTCGCTGAGCTCTACCGGGGAATCCGGGTGGGAGCGCCGGCGGACGAGGAGACCGACATCGGGCCCATGGTCTCCTACGCCCACCGGGACCGGGTGGCCTCGATCGTGGACCGCGCCCGGGGTTACGCCACAGTGGTCACCGGCGGCGTAATCCCCGGCGGAGACCTGGCCGCGGGCGCCTTCTACACCCCCACGCTGATCATCGACGCCGCGCCGGACAGCGAAATTGTCCGCAATGAGGTCTTCGGTCCCGTACTGACGGTGCTGCCCTTCGCCACCGACGACGACGCCATCGCCTTGGCCAACGACACCCCGTACGGGCTCGCGGCTTCGGCCTGGACCCGCGACGTGTACCGCTCCCTGCGGGCCAGCCGCGAGATCAAGGCCGGCTGCGTATGGATCAACGACCACATCCCGATCATCAGTGAAATGCCCCACGGCGGCGTGAAGGAGTCAGGCTTCGGGAAAGACATGTCCGCCTACTCGTTCGACGAATACACCCAGATCAAACACGTCATGTTCGACATCACCGGAATCGCCCACAAGGACTGGCACCGGACCATCTACCGGCTCCGCTGACGGCTGGGGACGGCCAAGGCGCGGACGAGGGTGGCGCGGGCTCCTGAAGCGACATTGCCTTGGGGCCGACGCCCGTCTACTAGACTGGGGACAGTGACCCTAAGCCTTGCCGAGAACCCGCGCCGTGCCCTGTGCCCGTGCCGTGTGCTGTGGCATGATCCGACTCGTAGCTAAGAACAGTAGATGACTGAAACTTTGCCGGGCGCCGCCGTCCCGAATCCTTTGGATGAAGCCGCCATTACCGCTGCCGTAGACCAGGCCGTTGCCGCCATCGCCGCTGCCGCGACCCTCGATGAACTCAAGGCCGTGCGCCTCGCGCACACGGGCGAAAAGTCCGCGCTGAGCCTCGCCAACCGTGAGATCGGGGCGCTTCCCAAGGACCAGAAGGCCGCCGCCGGCAAGCTCATGGGCGCCTCCAGGGGACGCGTCAACAAGGCCCTCGCGGACCGGACGGTAGAGCTCGAGGCCGAGAACGACGCGCGGATCCTCGTCGAAGAGACTGTGGATGTCACGGCGGCACCGCGCCGGCGCCGTGCCGGTGYACGCCACCCGCTGTCCACGCTGCAGGACCGGGTGGCGGACATCTTTGTCGGCATGGGCTGGGAAATCGCCGAAGGGCCCGAGGTCGAGTCCGAGTGGTTCAACTTCGATGCTCTGAACTTCAAGCCGGACCACCCCGCCCGCGACATGCAGGACACGTTCTTCGTCGAGCCGCCCGAAGCCCACCTGCTCATGCGCACGCACACCTCCCCGGTGCAGGTCCGCTCCATGCTGGAACGGGAGCTGCCCATCTACGTGCTGTGCCCGGGCAAGGTGTTCCGCACGGACGAGCTCGACGCGACGCACACTCCCGTGTTCCACCAGTTCGAGGGCCTGGCCATCGACAAGAAGCTGAGCATGGCGGACCTCCGCGGCACCCTGGAGCACTTCGCACGCCAGATGTTCGGTGCGGAAGCCCAGATCCGGCTGCGCCCCAACTATTTCCCGTTCACCGAGCCGTCCGCAGAGCTCGATATCTGGCACCCGGGCGCCAAAGGCGGCCCCAGCTGGATCGAGTGGGGCGGCTGCGGCATGGTCAACGCCAACGTCTTGCGCGCCGCGGGCATCGATCCGGACGTCTATTCCGGTTTTGCCTTCGGCATGGGCATCGAACGCACCCTCATGTTCCGCAACGAGGTTGGCGACATGCGCGACATGATTGAAGGCGACGTACGTTTCAGCGAGCACTTCGGGATGGAGATCTAAACAGTGCGTATCCCACTTTCCTGGCTGCGCGAATTCGCGCAGGTACCGGCCGAAGCAACGGCCGAAGACGTCATGGCCGAGCTCGTCAAGGTCGGACTCGAAGAAGAAGCAGTCCACCGCCCCACGGACACCCTCCAGGGTCCGATCGTGGTGGGCCAGGTGCTGAGCATCGTCAAGGAACCCCAGACCAACGGCAAGACCATCAACTGGTGCCAGGTCCGGGTTGTCCCCGAGGGCCAGCAGCAGACCCTGACCGGCGACGGCATCGACCCCTCCGGCGTGCAGGGCATCATCTGCGGCGCCCACAACTTCGTCGAAGGCGACAAGGTGGTGGTCACCCTCCCGGGCGCGGTGCTGCCGGGCGACTTCCACATTTCCGCGCGCAAGACCTACGGACACCTCTCCGCCGGCATGATCGCCTCCGTGCGTGAGCTCGGCATCGGCGAGGACCACGACGGCATCCTGGTGCTGTCGAGGATCGGGCTGGATCCCGAAATCGGCACCGACGCCATGGAACTGCTGGGCCTTTACGACCAGGCCGCGGAAATCAACGTCACCCCGGACCGCAGCTACTGCTTCTCCATCCGCGGTGCGGCCCGTGAATACGCGCACGCCACCGGCACCGCATTCACGGACCCGGTCTCCAAGGTCCGGGTCCCGGAGGCGCTGTCCGGCGGCTACGGCGTCAAGCTCAACGACGACGCCCCCATCTACGGCAAGCCCGGCTGCGACCGTTTTGTGGCCCGCACCGTGCGCGGTGTCGATGCCACCCGGCCCACCCCGCCGTGGATGACCTCCCGTCTCCGGCTCGCCGGCATCCGGTCCATCTCCTTGCCGGTGGATATCTCCAACTACGTCATGCTCGAGCTCGGGCAGCCGAACCACTGCTATGACCTGGACAAGCTGGCCGGCGACATCGTCGTCCGGCGCGCCACGGCAGGGGAGAAGATCACCACCCTGGACGAGAAGGAGCGCACGCTCGACGTCGAGGATCTGCTGATCACGGACGAATCCGGGCCGATCGGAATCGCCGGCGTCATGGGCGGTGCCCACACCGAGGTGTCCGATGCCACCACGAACGTCCTGGTTGAGGCCGCGCACTTCGACGAAGTCTCGATCGCCCGCGCCCGCCGCCGCCACAAGCTGCCATCCGAGGCGTCAAAGCGCTTCGAACGCGGCGTGGACTGGCAGGTGGCCGATGTCGCCGCCCAGCGTGTGGTGGACCTGCTGGTCGACCTCGCCGGCGGAACGGCCGACGAGGCCGGGACCGACGTCGGGACCGCGCCGGACGCCGTCACCATCGAACTGTCGGCAGAGTACGCGGCAGCCCGGATCGGGATCGACTTCACCGAGGAACAGATCCTGACCTCGCTCGAAGACCTCGGCGCCGTGGTTGCCAAGACCGGCAACGGCTACACGGTGACGGCCCCGAGCTGGCGCCACGACCTCGAGACGAAGGACGACCTCACCGAGGAAATCGCCCGGCTGGTCGGCTACGACAAGATCCCGGCCACCCTGCCGGTGGCGCCCCCGGGCCGTGGCCTGACCCGCGTCCAGCAGCAGCGCCGCCGCCTGATCCAGGCCCTCGCCGACGCCGGACTCACCGAGGTGCTGGCCTACCCGTTCGTCTCCAAGGCCGCCAATGACACCTTTGGCGTCCCCGTCGAGGGCGCGGAGCGCAAGGCTCTCAAGCTGGCCAACCCGATCAGCGAGGAGCACGGCTTCCTGCGGACCTCCGTCCTGCCGGGCCTGATCGAGGTTGCCAAGCGCAACCACTCCCGCGGTTTCCGCGATCTCGCCCTCTTCGAGGCCGGTCTCGTGTTCCTGCCCGGGGACCAGCTTGGCACCGCCGCGATTCCGCCGCTCGGCGTCAAGCCCAGCGACGAGGTACTGGACGGCCTGTACGACGGCGTCCCGGACCAGCCGCTGCACCTCGCCGCTGTGCTCACGGGGCACGACTCTCCTGCCGCCCCGGCCCACAGCCCGCGGGCGTGGGACTGGGCGGACGCGGTGGACATCGCCCGGATCGCCGGGGACGTGCTCGGCGTCGAACTCCTGGTCACGCAGGGCCGGCACCAGGCCTTCCACCCGGGCCGGGCAGCGCAGCTTGAACTGCGCACCGGCGAAGTCGTGGGCTACGCCGGCGAGCTGCACCCGAAGCTGCTGGCGGCACATGACATGCCGGCCCGTTCCGTGGCGCTGGAACTGAACGCCGACGCCCTCTTCGAGGCGGCTGCCGACGTGATCGTGGCCCGGCACATCTCGACGTACCCCGTGGCCACCCAGGACGTGGCCCTCGTGGTGCCGCAGGACGTCCCGGCGGAAGAGGTGCTGGCGGCCCTGCGTGAAGGCGCCGGCGAGCTGCTCGAAGACGTTGCACTGTTCGACGTCTACGCGGGCAAGGGCATCGAGGAGGGCAAGAAGTCGCTGGCCTTCAGCCTGCGCTTCCGCGCCAACGACCGCACCCTGACGGCCGACGAGGCCTCGGCGGCGCGTGAAGGTGCCGTTGCCGCTGCCCACGAACGCTTCGGAGCGGTGCAGCGCTGAGGACTGCGCTGGTGACAGCGCTGGCTTTCTGAAAGGGGCGGGTCATGGCACCACACCTTGTTGTGCGTGCCTGCCCGCCCTTTGGCGTTCCAGGAGACCGCGGTGTGCCGCGGCCTCCTGCGGAATCCCCGGCTGCGTCGGAGCTGGAACGCGACTCGCGTTCCCTGCTGGACGGGGCCGAGCTCGAGCGGGCCCGGGCCATGACCCCGCGGACCCGGCAGGACTTCCTCGCCGGCCGGCTCGCGCAGCGGCGGTTCGCCGCCGGCCTGCTCGGCGTCCCGGCGTCGGACCTCACAGCCTGGTACAGCTGTCCACGCTGCGGCACGGGCTCGAACATCTCACACGGCAAGCCCGGCTACCAGCTCCGCGGCGAGGCCGTGCCGCTGCTGCTGAGCCTGTCCCGCGCGGCCGGCTGGACGCTTCTGGCCGGGCTCGTGGACCCGGATCCGGGCCAGCGCCTGGGCATCGACGTCGAGGATCCGGCCCGGGCGGACTTCGATGGGTTCGACGATGTCGTGTTGACCCCGGCCGAACAACTGCACCTCGCCGGCCTGGACGGCATCGCTCTGCTGCGCGGCCGGGCACGGCTCTGGGCGCGCAAGGAGGCGTGGCTCAAGATGCTGGGCACGGGGCTGCAGACGGCGCCGGACACCCTCGACGTGCTCGCCCCGACCGTGGACGGCCGTGCCGGGCTCCGGGACCTGCCGCCGGCCGAGACAGGACTGCCCGCGGACCTCGTGGCCGCCGTCGCCGCCGCGGTCCTTCCCTAGTCCTTCCCTCAGAGCCTGGGCGGTGCTGCCTGCGGGAGCGGCGGGAGGGTGTGGTCAAACAGCCACGGGTGCAGCAGGGCCTCTGCGTCGAGGCCTGTCGTGTGGGCGGCCGCGACGATGAAGTCGGCAGTGGTCACGGTGCCGTGGCGGAAGCGGTCCGTCCAGTCGTGCAGCAGGGCGAAGAATGCGAGGTCGCCGCAGCGAACCCGCAGTGCGTGCAGGGCCAGGGCTCCGCGTTTGTAGACCCGGTCGTCAAACATCAGCTCCGGGCCGGGATCGCCCACCATCAGGTCCTGCGGGGCAGCGGCGAGCTTGCGCCAGGCGGCGCGGGCGCGGGCCGCCACCGACATGATGCCGGCCTCTTCAGACCAGAGCCATTCCGCGTAGCAGGCAAAGCCCTCGTGCAGCCAGATGTCTTTCCACGTCGCAGTGGTGAGCGAATTCCCGAACCACTGGTGGGCAAGTTCGTGGGCGACCATCCGCTGCGAATCCCAGTCCTGCCGCAAATGATTTGGGCCCAGGATGGACAGTGTCTGCGCTTCCAGCGGGATCTCCAGCACGTCTGAAGTGACCACCACGGTGTACTCCGGGAACGGATACGGGCCAAAGCAGTTGGTGAAGGTCCGCATCATGTCAGGCTGGCGGGCCAAGGCGGCCCGGGCGCCCGCCGCCAGCGCCGCCGGAACGGCCACGTACTGCGGCACATGCCCCGACGGCCGCTCGGCGTTGAGCGTCAGGAGTTCGTAGCGACCGATCTGCACCGTTGCGAGGTACGTGGCCATGGGTTCGGCCTGCTCGTACACCCAGCTCTCGCGGCTGGCCCGGCTGGTGCGGGAGAGCAGCACGCCGTTGCACACGGCCCGGTAGTTCGCGTCGGTGGTCACCGTGATGAGGTAGCTCGCCTTGTCCCGCGGGTGGTCATTGCAGGGGAACCAGGAGGCGGCGCCGTTGGGCTGGCCGGCGACCAGCACACCATCGGAGAGCTCTTCCCAGCCGACTTCGCCCCACAGGCCGCGGCGCGGCGCAGGGTAGCCCTCGTAGCGGATGTCCAGGGTGAAGGCCTCGTTGGCGAGCAGCGGACCGTCGGGGTAGATGACGAGCTGCTCGGCCCGCTGGGTGAACCTGCGCACCCTGCGTCCGTCGAGCTGGATCTTCGTGGCCCGCAGTCCGGCCAAGTCCAGGACGATCGCCGACGTCGGGAGCTGGGTGACGGCGTGCAGGACGGCGCGCCCGGCAAGACGGTTGCTGCTGACCCGGTAGTCCAGATCGAGTTCATAACGGGTGACGCGGTAGGCGTTGGTCCCGTGGCCCGGCATATAGGGGTCCGGTGCGCCGGCTGCCGGGCCGGTTGCCCGGCTGATCTCGCGGCTGATTTCCCGGCTGATTTCCCCGCCTGTGGCGGCGGCGCCGCTGCTTGGTGCGCTGGTGCTCAATGGACGGACCTTCGGGTTGTGGTGCGGGTGGACGTGCGCAGGCCGGGCCTACCGGGGCCCGGCGGGCGGCGCGGGCCCGTCCCACGGGCTGACCGGATTGCCCATCCAGTACGTCCCGGCGGGGACGGTTTCGCCCCGCATGACGAGGGACGCGGGACCCACCGTGCCGCCGCTGCCGATCCTGGCCTGCGGCAGGATGACGCCGTGCGGCCCCATGGTGGCTCCGTCATCGAGCGTAACAGTGTCGATGCTCATGACACGGTCATGGAACAGATGGGTCTGGACGACGCACCCGCGGTTGACGGTTGAGTTCCTGCCAAGGGTGACCAGGTCCGCCTCGGGCAGCCAGTAGCTTTCGCACCAGGTCCCCGCACCGATTTTCGCGCCGAGTGCCCGCAGCCACCACACGAGCGCCGGAGTCCCGGTGGCCGCCCGCGCGAACCACGGGGCGCTGACCATCTCAATGAAGGTGTCCACCACCTCGTTCCGCCAAATGAAGGAGCTCCACAGCGGGTGCTCGCCGGGGCGGATGCGGCCCACCAGCAGCCACTTGGCCGCTACGGCACTGCCCGCGGCTGTGGCCCCGGCAAGCAGGACCACCACCCCGCTCAGGACGGCGGCGATTCCATAATTGAAGACTGTCGCCATCGCGTCGAACGCGAGCATCACGCCGACGGCGATCGCGACTGTCAGCATGACCGGGACGAACCGGCACAGCTCCCACAGGGCGCGCGCGACCTTCAGCCTCCGGGGCGGCTGGTAGGTCCGGGTGTCGTCGGAGGCGATGGCGGTGCGCCGCAACCGCACGGGCGGGCTGCCGAGCCACGATGTGCCGGCCTTCGCCTTGGCCGGCGTCGCGGAGAGGACCGCCACGAGCGAGTTCTTGGGCACGTTGCGCCCGGCCGCCGTCATGCCCGAGTTGCCCAGGAAGGACCGTTTGCCGATCTTGGCCGGGGCAATCCGCATCCATCCGCCGTCGAGTTCGTAGGACGCCACCATGGTGTCGTCGGCCAGGAACGCGCCTTCGCCCACGGTGGTCATGCTCGGGATCAGCAGCACTGTCGAGGCTTCCACGTTGCGGCCGACCTTCGCGCCGAGGAGCCGCAGCCAGACCGGCGTAAAGAGGCTGGCGTAGACCGGGAACAGCAGATCCCGGGCCAGGTCCAGAACCCTCTCGGTCGCCCAGACCTGCCATCCGATCCGGCTCCTGACCCGGTAGTAGCCTTCTGCGAGGCCGACGCTGAGGAGCCTGGTCGTGGCCAGGATCAGCAGCAGGTTGGTCAGGAACCATGCCAGCGCTGCCAGGGGGATCGAGAGCACAATGCCGGGGAGGGCTGCGGGCAGGGAGGAGCTGCCCTGGATGAAGGCGAAGATCACGAAGGCCGCGACGGCGGCGGAGACATAGGGGATGAGCGCCAGCATGGCGGATGCCGCGGCGAAGCCGGCAAACCACAGCCGGCCCATCAGCCGGTGCTCGGGCGCGGAGTCCGGCCACGAGTGCCGCGCCTTGCCGCGGCGCTCGGCCGGTGACCCGGCTACCAGCTGCCCTGCCTTGACCTTCCCGATCACCGCGGAGCCCGGCTCCACCTGCGCGCCGGCACCCACGGTGGCGCCCGGCATGAGCGTGCTGCGGGCGCCGACGCTTGCGCCGGGGCCGATCCGGATCGCGCCGATGTGGACACGGTCGCCGTCGATCCACCAGCCGGACAGATCGACTTCAGGCTCGATGTTGGATCCGGCGCCGAGGGACAGCAGACCCGTGACG
>NZ_JBFUJJ010000012.1:0-106142 GCF_056401435.1 Arthrobacter sp. P4_F10 | reverse complement strand
GTATTCGGGCATCGGGGTTCCTTCACTGTTTTTCCAGCTGTTTTCCTGCTGTTTTTGCTGCTCTTTCCGGATGTATTTTCCGGGCCCTATTTTCCGGACTCTGTTTTCCGGACTCTGTTTTCCGAGCTGTTCCGGCACCTTATATGATCAATCTATGCCTTCTCTAGCCTCGACTGCACCCATCGGCACGCTTGTCCCGGGGACAGTGAGCCCGCAGCTTCCCGTACCGCCCTCCATCCCGCGTCCGGAATATGTGGGCAAGCCGGCTCCGGCAAAGTTCACAGGCTCAGAGGTCAAGTCGGCAGAGACCATCGAAAACATCCGGTTCGCCTCCAAGATCGCTGCCCAGGCCATCGTGGAGGTCGGCAAGCAAATCGAACCCGGCGTCACCACCGACCATCTGGACCGGGTTGGCCACGAGTTCCTGCTGGACCACAACGCGTACCCCTCCACCCTCGGCTACAGGGGTTTTCCGAAGTCCCTGTGTTCCTCCCTCAACGAGGTCATCTGCCACGGGATCCCGGACAGCACCGTGATCCAGGACGGCGACATCCTCAACATCGACATCACGGCCTTCGTCGGCGGCGTTCATGGCGACACCAACTACACGTTCCTGGTCGGCGATGTCGACGAGGAATCCCGGCTCCTCGTCGAGCGCACCCGGGAATCGCTGAACCGCGCCATCCGGGCCGTAGCTCCGGGACGCGAAATCAACGTGATCGGCCGGACCATCGAGTCCTACGCAAAACGCTTCGGCTACGGCGTGGTCCGCGACTTTACCGGACACGGAGTCGGCGAAGCTTTCCACACCGGGCTGATCATTCCGCACTACGACGCCGCGCCCGCGTACAACACCACCATCGAAACCGGTATGGTGTTCACGATCGAGCCAATGCTGACCCTGGGCACCGTTGACTGGGACATGTGGGCCGATGAATGGACCGTCGTGACCCGCGACCGCAAGCGCACTGCCCAGTTCGAGCACACCCTGCTCGTCACGGAGTCCGGTGCCGAGGTCCTCACGCTGCCCTGACTGTCCCGCTCCACACGCTATTTCCCCGAACATCCCGCTCTGCACCAGCCGGCCCTGTCCGGTCCCTACCGCCCGCCCCTGCCACGAACGGAACGAATTTGGCCAAGAAGGACGAGAAGTCGAAGAAGAACGCCCCTCTGATCGGCATTGACATCGGCGGGACCGGTATCAAGGGCGGGATCGTGGACCTCAAGAAGGGGAAGCTGATCGGCGACCGCGTGCGCTTCCCCACGCCACAGCCCTCCACCCCCGAGTCCGTGGCCGAAGTCGTCGCGCAGGTTGTCGCCGAGCTCACGGCACGTGCCGGCGCCCCCGACGCCAGCAGCCCCGTGGGTGTCACCTTCCCCGGCATCATTCAGCACGGCGTGGTCCACTCGGCCGCGAACGTGGACAAGTCCTGGCTGGAAGCCGACATCGATGCCATGCTCACGGCACGTCTGGGCCGCCCCGTAGAGGTCATCAACGACGCCGACGCCGCCGGCCTCGCCGAGGCCCGCTTCGGTGCCGGCGAGGGGATCGCCGGCACCGTCCTGGTGATCACCCTTGGCACCGGCATCGGTTCCGCCTTCATCTTCGACGGCAAGCTGGTTCCCAACGCCGAACTTGGCCACCTGGAGATCGACGGCTTCGACGCCGAGACCAAAGCCTCGGCCGTGGCCCGTGAGCGCGAGGGCCTCAGCTGGGAACAGTACAGCGTGCTGCTGCAGCGCTACTTCTCCCACGTGGAGTTCCTGTTCTCCCCCGAACTCTTCATCGTGGGTGGCGGCATCTCCAAGCGCGCCGACGAGTACCTGCCGCGCATGAAGCTGCGCACTCCGATCGTCCCGGCCGAACTGAAGAATGACGCCGGGATCGTGGGCGCGGCCATCGAGATTGCGCTGAAGCACAAGCTGGCCAAATAGAGGCGCATTCAGCTGTAAAAGCCAATTGAGCTATCACTCCGGGCCGTTCTGAACGCTGGGAACGACCCGGAGTGATAGCTCAATATTTTTGGTGGAGCCGGTGGTGGCAGCGGCTTCCCCTCCGCTGCCACCACCGGAGTCTGTGGTGTGGATCCTAGGACACAGTCACTAAGACACGAGAATCAAAAACTACGACCGAACTGAATCTACGACGGCGCTTGGAGCGGACGTTTGTCCGGGCTCTTGCCGTCCCGGCCCTTGGTCTCCGCCTCGTGGCGAAGCAGGGAAATCGCCGATTCGAAGTCCTCCAGCGATTCGAAGGCCTGGTAGACGCTGGCGAACCGCAGGTAGGCGACCTCGTCGAGACGCTGCAGCGGCTCCAGGATCGCCAGCCCGACTTCGTGGGCATCGATTTCGGCGGCGCCGGAGCCCCGGATCGCCTCCTCGACTTCCTGCGCCAGCAGGGCGAGATCGTCCTCCGTGACCGGACGGCCCTGGCAGGCCTTGCGGACGCCGTTGATGACTTTGCTGCGGCTGAATGGCTCACCGACGCCGGAGCGCTTGATGACGGTCAGGCTGGTGGTCTCCACCGTGGTGAACCGTCGGCCGCATTCGGGGCACTGACGGCGGCGCCGGATGGCGGAACCGTCGTCGGCGATCCGGCTGTCCACGACGCGCGAATCAGGGTTTCGGCAGAACGGGCAATACATGTCGGTTCCTCCCCTGTCGCAATCCGCGGCGTCAATGCTGTTTCAATGCTGTATCAGTGCAGTCGGCGCTGCCCTGTGTCCCCAGTTTACGACTACATGTAGCTGAATAACAAGCCTGTAATTACTACATGTAGTGGTCTGTGCCTGCTACCGGGCGGCGAACCGCACCGTGACGGCCTCGCCGTGCGCGGGCAGGTCCTCCGCGCCGGAGAGGCTGACGATGTGGCCGCTGACCTGCTCCAACGCGGACCGGGTGTAGTTGATGACCTGGATGGCGCGCAGGAACGTTGTCACGTTCAGTCCCGAGGAGAAAGCCGCCGTGCCGCTGGTGGGCAGCACGTGGTTGGAGCCTGCGCAGTAGTCGCCCAGGCTCACCGGGCTGTAGTCGCCCACGAAGATCGCGCCGGCGCTGCGGATCCGACTGGCCACCCGGGCAGCATCGGCGGTCATGATTTCAAGGTGTTCCGCGGCGTACGCGTCGCAGGCGGCGATGCCCTGCGCCAGGTCCTCGACCAGGACCACGCCGGACTGCGGACCGGAGAGTGCCTCGCGGACGCGGCTGGAGTGCTTGGTGGCTGCGGCCTGCCGCTCAAGCTCCACGCGGACGTCGGCGGCGAGGGCCTCTGAGTCGGTGAAGAGAACCGATGCCGCCTTGGGGTCGTGTTCTGCCTGGCTGATGAGGTCCGCGGCCACGAGGGCGGGACTGGCGGTGGAGTCCGCGAGGATCGCAATCTCGGTGGTGCCGGCCTCGGAATCGATCCCCACGACCCCCTTGACCAGCCGCTTGGCAGTTGCCACGAAGATGTTGCCCGGACCGGTCACGACATCCACGGGGTCGATCCCGGGGAGGTTGCCGCCGTCGGACGTGTCGGCCGGGATGCCGTAGGCGAAGGCGGCGATGGCCTGCGCCCCGCCGATCGCGTAGACCTCCTCGATGCCCAGCAGGCAGGCTGCCGCCAGGATTGTGGGGTGCGGAAGGCCGCCGAAGTCCTTTTGCGGCGGCGAGGCCAGGGCAATAGATTCGACGCCGGCGGCCAGTGCCGGGACCACGTTCATGATCACCGAGGACGGGTAGACCGCCAGGCCGCCGGGGACATAGAGCCCCACACGCGCCACCGGCACCCAGTTCTGGCTCACGACGGCGCCAACGCCCAGTTCGACGTCGATGTTCGCCGGGCGCTGGGCGTCGGCGAAGGCGCGGGCCCGCTTGATGGATTCCTCGAGTGCCGCGCGTACGGCGGGGTCCAGGCCCTCAAGGGCCGCACGCAGCGCCTCGGCCGGGACGCGGGGATGCGCCTGCTCGACGCCGTCGAAGGCAAGGGCCAGCTCCCGGAGTGCGCCGAAGCCGCGCGTGCGGACAGCGGCGATGATGTCCAGGACCTTGCCCTCGGCGTCCGCCATGGTGCCGGACTGTGCCCGGGGCACGGCAGCGCGGAGTCCGGCGAGGGACAGTTGCGCACCGCGCACGTCCACCGTGCGGAAGTTGAGGGCGGCGGTCATCGGGGTCACGGGGCTGTCAGGAGTTAGGCTCACCCGATCATTTTACGTGCCCTGCCCCGGCGCGCCGGCACTGGCGTCAGCGGCGGGCTTTGCCGCCGGAGCCCGGGAAGAGGCTGTTCAGGAAGATGGCCAGGGCGATCGCCGCGGGCCAGATGGCGAGGACCGCATAGGAGCGCAGTGAGAAGGCGACGCTGGCGCTGGCGGAGGTATCCGCCGGCGCTCCCCACCACTGGGCGCTGAGCACGCCGGTTCCCCACGCGATGAGCGCACCTGCGGCACCGGCCAGGACCACCAGGATGACGGTTCCGGGACCGGGCTGGTGGTGCTTGGTGCCGGCGACGAACGACCCGGCGATGCACCCTGCGAGCAGGCACAGCCCTGCCAGCACCAGGTCCCTGGGCAGCCAGGTTGCGGTGTTGGTGCCGGCGGCGAGGTCCGGGTCTCCCGTCAGGAGATTCAGGCCCGACGGCGCCAGCAGCCACCAGAGCAACCCCACCGGGACACCGGCGGCCGCGATGACCGCGGCCTTGCGCCACGGGTTTCCGCCGGGTCCGCGCTGCTGCTCTGGAGACGCGGGCCGGAGCGGCTGCGCGGGCTCCCCGGCGTGGTGGACGGGGCCGTCTAGTGCGGGCTGTGTCATGCAACAAACCGTAACAAGGATTCCGCCGGCGCATGACGAAGCCCGGCAGCACATGACGGCGGAAGTAATCAAAATGCCATACTCGATTCCCCTGCGGAATACGCTGGCAGAGTAGGAAGTATGACACGCACGTGCAGCAGGGAGTTGGATCGCAGTGGCCACAGATGAAGGAGTTTTCGAGGGGACGTTCAAGGAAATGTTCCGTCGGCACGCGGCGGGCGTGGCCATCATCACGGCCAACCACAACGGCGTACCGTTCGGATTCACGGCAACCTCCGTGGCCTCGCTGTCCGCCAAGCCGCCGCGCTTCACGTTCAACATGGCCAGGACCTCCAGCTCGTGGCCGGCTGTGGCGAACACAACCTACATTGGCGTGCACATGCTCGGGCTGGAAAACCAGGAGCTCGCCGACCGCTTCGCCCGGGCCGGCAACCGGTTCGACGGCGACCACTGGGAGCTCGGACCCCATGAGGTGCCCGTGCTCAAGGGAGTCAGCGGCTGGCTGATCGGCAAGGTCCAGATGCGGCTCTCCTTTGAGAACAACGCCGTTGTGGTGGTCGAGGTGGTGGAGGGCCAGGTCGGCGACGACGGCGTTCCCCTGCTCTACCACTCCGGGGCGTACAGCCAGCCGGTTCCGCTCGACTACGAGATCTAGGGACCGCTGGCCGGCACTGGTGACCGGGCTAGTCGCCGGCGCTAGTGACCGGGGCTAGCGGCATGCGTTAGTGACTGCGGCTAGTTATCCAGGCACGTCGGGCCCAGCAGCACCTTCAAATCGCCGAACAGCGACGGGCTCGGGTTGACGCGCAAATGCACCGGCAGGCCCATGACCTCCACCCGAGTGTCGCCCTGCAGGTGCAGCCGGACCTCGGAGTTTCCGCGGTGGGTGCGCAGCACGTCGCCCAGCTCAGTGACCACGGCCTCGGTGGCCTTGTGCGTGGCCATGGTGATCACCACGGGCCCGTTCTGGCTGTCGCTGAGGTCCGGCACGGAAAGTTCCATGCAGTTCAAGGTGACGGCGCCGTCGTCGCGCCGTTGCAGGCGACCCTTGACCACCACAATCAGGTCCTCCGCGAGCACCGAGGCGATGGGGCCGTAGACCTGGCCGAAGAACATGACCTCCATGGAACCGGCGAGGTCCTCGATTTCGGCGCGGGCGTAGGCGTTGCCGCTCGCCTTGGCGATCCTTCGGCTGAGCGAGGTGATCATTCCCGCGATGGTCACGATCGAGCCGTCCGGCGGGCCGTCTTCGGCGATGATCGAGGTGATTGACCGGTCGGCGTGCTGGCTCAGGAGCCCTTCCAAACCTTGCAGCGGGTGGTCGGAGACGTAGAGGCCCAGCATGTCGCGCTCGAACGCCAGCTTGTCCTTTTTCTCCCATTCCGGCAGGTCCGGGATTTCCGTGCTGAGCGACGCCTCGGGCTCCTGGTCCTCAAAGCCGGCGAAGAGGTCGAACTGGCCAATCGCCTCGTTGCGCTTGAGCGTGATGACGGAGTCGATCGCCTCTTCATGGATCATGGCCAGAGCCCGGCGGTGGTGTCCCAGCGAGTCGAAGGCACCGGCCTTGATCAGCGATTCGATGGTCCGCTTGTTGCAGACCACCGCGGGGACCTTCATGAGGTAGTCCTTGAATGACGTGTAGGCGCCTTCTTTTTCGCGCGCCACCACCATGGCTTCGACGGCGTTCACGCCGACATTGCGGATGGCGCCCATGCCGAAGCGGATGTCAGTGCCAACAGGGGTGAAGTTGAGGGCTGACTCATTGACGTCGGGCGGCAGCACGGTGATGCCCATCCGCCGGCATTCGTTGAGGTAGATGGCCGATTTGTCCTTATCGTCCCCCACCGAAGTCAGCAGGGCCGCCATGTACTCCGGCGCGTAGTGCGCCTTCAGGTACGCCGTCCAGTAGGAGATGACGCCGTACGCGGCCGAGTGGGCCTTGTTGAAGGCGTAGTCGGAGAACGGCAGCAGGATGTCCCAGAGGGTCTTGACCGCGGCCATGGAATAGCCGTTGTCCTGCATGCCCTGGGAGAAGCCGGCGAACTGCTTGTCCAGCTCGGACTTCTTCTTCTTGCCCATGGCGCGGCGCAGGATATCCGCCTGGCCCAGGGTATAGCCCGCGAGCTTCTGCGCCACGGCCATAACCTGCTCCTGGTACACGATCAGCCCGTAGGTCCCGCCGAGGATTTCGGACAGCGGTTCCTCCAGCTCCGGGTGGATCGGGATGACCTCTTGGATCTTGTTCTTGCGCAGCGCGTAGTCGGTGTGCGCGTTGGCGCCCATGGGTCCGGGCCGGTAGAGGGCCAGCACGGCGGAGATGTCTTCGAAGTTGTCAGGCTTCATCAGCTTGAGCAGGGAGCGCATGGGTCCGCCGTCGAGCTGGAAAACGCCCAGCGTGTCTCCCCGGGCCAGCAGCTCGTAGGACGCCGTGTCATCCAGCTCAAGGGTTTCGAGGTCGAGGTCGATGCCCCGGTTCATTTTGATGTTTTCCAGGGCATCGGAAATGATCGTCAGGTTTCGCAGCCCGAGGAAGTCCATCTTGATCAGGCCGAGGCCTTCGGAGGTCGGATAGTCGAACTGGGTGATGACCTGGCCGTCCTGGAAGCGGCGCATGATCGGAATCACGTCGATGATGGGGTCCGAGGACATGATGACACCGGCGGCGTGCACGCCCCATTGCCGCTTCAGGCCCTCAATGCCCAGTGCCGTCTCGAAGACCTTGGCGGCCTCCGGGTCAGTGCTGATCAGCTGGCGGAAGTCCCCCGCCTCGCTGTAGCGCTTGGACTGGGAGTTCTGAATGTCGGCCAGCGGAATGTCCTTGGCCATCACGGCCGGCGGCAGCGCCTTGGTCAGCTGCTCGCCCATGCTGAACGGATAGCCCAGCACGCGCGAGGAGTCCTTGAGGGCCTGCTTGGTCTTGATGGTGCCGTAGGTGACGATCATCGCCACACGTTCGTCACCGTACTTGCGCGTGACGTAATCGATCACTTCGGACCGGCGCCGGTCATCGAAGTCGACGTCGAAGTCAGGCATCGAGACGCGGTCCGGGTTGAGGAAGCGTTCGAAGATCAGGCCGTGGTGCAGCGGGTCAAGGTCGGTGATGCGCATGGCGTACGCCACCATGGAGCCGGCACCGGAGCCGCGCCCGGGACCGACCCGGATGCCGTTGTTCTTGGCCCAGTTGATGAAGTCGGCCACCACGAGGAAGTAGCCCGGGAAGCCCATGGAGGTGATGACTTCCAGCTCATAGTCGGCCTGCTTGCGGACCTTGTCCGGGATGCCCTTGGGATAGCGGTACTGAAGTCCCTTATCGACTTCCTTGACCAGCCAGGACGTTTCGTCCTCCCCTTCCGGGCAGGGGAACCGCGGCATGTAGTTGGCGCCGGTGTTGAACGAGACTTCGCAGCGCTCGGCGATCAGGAGCGTGTTGTCGCACGCCTCCGGGTGGTCGCGGAACAGCTCCCGCATTTCCTGCGGTGACTTCAGGTAGTAGCCGCTGCCGGAGAAGGCAAAGCGCGAACCGCCGTTGTCGTAGGTCGGCTCCAGGAGCGTGGAACCGGACTGGATGGCCAGCAGGGCCTCATGCGCCTTCGCGTCGTGCTCGTGCGTGTAGTGCAGGTCGTTGGTGGCCACCAGCGGCAGGTTCAGGTCCTTGGCCAGGCGCAGCAGGTCACCGGTGACGCGCCGCTCGATGTCCAGGCCGTGGTCCATGAGCTCGCAGAAGTAGTTCTCCGCACCAAAGATGTCGCGGAACTCGGCCGCGGCCTCAAGCGCTTCGCGGTACTGGCCCAGGCGCAGCCGGGTCTGGACTTCACCGGACGGGCAGCCGGTGGTGGCGATGAGCCCTTCCGAGTACGTGTTCAGCAGCTCACGGTCCAGCCGGGGCCATTTGCCGAAGACCGAATCCAGTGAGGCGATCGAGGAAGCCCGGAAGAGGTTCCGCATGCCCACGTTGTTGTAGCTGAGCAGGGTCATGTGCGTGTAGGAGCCACCGCCGGAAATGTCATCCTTGCGCTGGTGCTCCTCGCCCCACCGCACACGGGTCTTGTCCGTGCGTGCGGTCCCGGGAGTCACATAGGCTTCGACGCCGATGATGGGCCTGATGCCCTGGTCGGTTGCCCGCTTCCAGAAGTCGAAGGCGCCGAACAGGTAGCCGTGGTCCGTCGTGGCGAGGGCCGGCATGCCGAGCCGCTCGGTTTCGTCGAACAGCTCACCGAGCCGGGCGGCACCGTCCAGCATCGAGTACTCGGTGTGGTTGTGGAGATGGACAAACGAGTCGTTGCTGGAAGTCACCGCACCATTCTAGTGCCGTGCCACGACGGCGGCGTGCAACCACGACGGCCGGAACGGAACCTGCCGGACAGGCCGGCGGGATCCGCCGCGGAAACTAAGAGCAAACTGGGACCGGAGTGGATCCGGCCGCCCGCGCCGGACAGCTCAGGCGTTCCCGGATTCCAGGACCTCGAGCGCATACTTCAGGTCCTGCGGGTACTCGCTGCTGACGGTAACCCGCTCCCCCGTCCGCGGGTGGTCGAAGGAGAGTTCCCGGGCGTGCAGCCACTGCCTGGTCAGTCCGAGGTTGGCGGCCAGCCGCGGGTCCGCGCCGTAGGTGAGGTCACCGGCGCAGGGGTGCCGCAGGGCCGCGAAGTGCACACGGATCTGGTGGGTGCGGCCCGTTTCGAGGTGCACCTCCACGAGCGAGGCCTTCCCGAAGGCTTCCAGGACCTCGTAGTGCGTCACTGAATCACGGCCGTCCTCGATCACGGCGAAGCGCCAGTCATGGCCCGGGTGGCGGCCAATGGGCGCGTCGATGGTTCCCGCCAGCGGGTCGGGAAGGCCCTGGACGACGGCGTGGTAAACCTTGTCCACGGTGCGTTCCTTGAAGGCCCGCTTGAGCACGGTGTAGGCGTTTTCGGTCTTGGCGACCACCATGACGCCGGAGGTCCCGACGTCGAGYCGGTGGACGATGCCCGCGCGCTCGGGGGCGCCCGACGTCGAGATCCGGTAGCCGAGACCGGCGAGGCCACCGACCACCGTGGGTCCCACCCAGCCGGGCGAGGGATGGGCTGCCACACCCACCGGCTTGTCGATGACAACAAACTCGTCATCGTCCAGCAGGATCAACAGGTCGTCCACTACTTCCTCCACGATTTCCAGGGGGTCCCTGCGGTCCGGCACGACGACGTCGAGCACGGTGCCGGGGGTGAGCTTGAGCGACTTCCCAACCCGCTTGGCATCGCTGGAGACGTTGCCCTCCGCGATCAGGGCGGCCGCCTGGGACCGGGAGATGTCCATCAGCCTGGCCAGGCCTGCGTCCACGCGGGAACCGGCCAGGTCCTCCGGGACGGTGAACCGCAAGGGCCCCGCGGCTGTCGCGTTATCCGGGGTGTTCTCAGACATCCTTGGCCACCGTATCCTTCGTGTGGCGCGAGCCGTCCAGGGAGATCCCGCGGAAGGTGAGCAGGCAGATAATCACGACGGCGGAAACCACGGCCGAGTCGGCGATGTTGAAGATCGCAAAGTTTGGCAGCTGGATGAAATCCACCACGTGGCCCATTGCGAACGAGGGCTCGCGGAACAGCCGGTCCGTCAGGTTGCCGAGTGCGCCGCCCAGCAGCAGTCCCAGCGCCAACGCCCACCAGAGCGAGCCGAGCTTGCGCAGCTGCAGCAGGATTGCGACAGACACGGCCGCCATGATGATCGTGAACACCCACGTGACGTTCTCGCCGATCGAAAACGCCGCCCCGGAGTTGCGGATGTAGAACCAGTGCAGCAGCGGTGGAAAAACGGCGATCCGCTCGCCCTCAGTCATGGTGCTCGTTACCCAGAGCTTGGTCAGCTGGTCGAACACATAGGCGAACACCGCGAAGGCAGCGAACAGGACAAACAGCTTGGCCCGGCGCGGCCGGGCCTGCACGGGCTGTGCCGCGTCGACAGGCTGAATGGCGTCTGGTGATGGTGCGTCAGTCATAGGGCTTTCGTTCGGGAGCCAGTGCGGAGACCAGGGGCCGGGTACCCGGCAAGCGCCGTGCACCGGACCGGTGGCGGCACGTTGCGGAAAAATGAAAAGCCGGCGGCCGAGGAAACCTCAGCCACCGACTTTCAGAATACTTGGCTTTTGCCTAGCTGTTGGCCTCGACCTCAGGGGCCGCAACGGAGCCACGGGCATCGAGGTCACGGAGCTGGCCCTCAATGTAGGCCTTCAGGCGTGAGCGGTAGTCACGCTCGAAGCCGCGAAGCTGCTCGACCTTGCGTTCGAGCACGGAGCGCTGCTGCTCGAGGGCACCAAGGATCTTGCGGGACTTTTCCTGCGCATCGTTGACAAGGCTGCTGGCCTCGATCTGGGCTTCAGCGATGATCTTGTCCCGCTGCTGCTCGCCGTCGGCGACGTGCTTGTCGTGCATCTGCTGCGCCATGGCCAGCAGGCCGGCGGCGGACTCGGAAGCCGGGGTGGCAGCGTTACGTGCCGGTTGGACTGCCTGGGCTGCCTTGGCAGCCTGCTCGGCTTCCTTCTTCTGGGCAGCTTCAGCGGCTGCTGCCTTTGCCTTGGCCTCGGCCTCGGCCTTGGCGGTGTCTTCCTTCTCGGCCTTGACGGGCGCCGGGACCTTCTCCACCACGGGTGCGGCGGCTGCGGAGCTGGCAGGCGTGCCGGCGCCGGATTCGGCGAGCTTCTTGCGGAGCTCGTCGTTCTCCTGGTTCAGGCGCCGAAGTTCGACGACGATCTCGTCCAGGAAGTCATCAACCTCGTCCTGGTCGTAGCCTTCGCGGAACTTGGTCGGCTGAAAGCGCTTGTTGACAACGTCTTCTGGCGTCAAAGCCATCTGGTCACCTCGTTGGTCTAGTTAGTCAGTAGGCCTTCCGGCCGTCAAAACTACGGTACCTAAATATGGTCTGGTTCCTCTAATTCAACACCGCAGTGTCAAACCGGAGTTTCTTTCGGTTGGGCCTCGGCCCGGGCAAGTCCCCTGCTCGGCCCGGTGGCTCATGCTGCGACAGGCTGGGCGTACACCAGGCCCTTGACGATCCACATCGCCACGCTGACGGCCACGAACAGCAGCAGGAAGCCAATGTCCAGCGATATTCCGCCCAGCCGCAGCGGCGGGATGAGCCGGCGGAGCAGCTTGAGGGGCTTGTCCGTGACCGAATACACAGCATGGGCGGCCACGAGTGCCAAACCGCGCGGCCGCCAGCTTCGGGCGAACATCTGCACCCAGTCGTAGACCAGGCGGATGATCAACGCCACAAAAAATAGCAACAGCGCGATATAGACGAGCCCGAAAACAAATCCCATGAGCTAACTCATATCTCCATGTTCATTCCGGATACCGCAGTGTCCTAAGGAAAGTGTCACTTCTATTTCAACACGGATAATTCCGCAGGGATGCCAGGCAGGTGTCCCCGCCTGGCATCCGTACCGAATATTCGGGCCTAGCTCTGGTTGAAGAAACTTGCCTGCGTCTCGCTGACCTTCTTGTCATCGCCAATGACTTCGATGTACGACGGCGAGAGCAGGAAGACCTTGTTCGTCACCCGTTCGATGCTGCCGCGGAGGCCGAAAACCAGTCCGGCGGAGAAGTCCACGAGGCGCTTGGCGTCGGCCTCCCCCATGTCGGTGACGTTCATGATGACGGGGATGCCGTCGCGGAAGCTTTCGCCGATGAGTTTGGCGTCGTTGTACGACCGCGGGTGGATGGTAGTGATTTGCCGGAGTCCGGTGGTCTCTTCGCGGCTCGATGCCGCACGCTTGATGGGTGTCACAGGTGCGCGATATTCCTCTTCAGCGGCGTGAGGCTCTTCCCGGGGGACCTCGCGGACGGGCGCCGGCGCACGTCGTTCCTCGCGGTCCTGCTCCATGGATTCGTCCTCATCCTTGTGCGGTGTGGGGTGCTCAGACTCGTAGTGTTCGTCGCCGTCGGCGAGCCCAAGATAGATCATTGTCTTGCGCAGAGCGCCAGCCATGGTCGACTCCTAATCTTGTCCGTAAGCGGGCCGCTTAATGACTAGATAGCCTTGGAATCCCCGCCATTACCTTCCAATACGTTCGAACTTACCGCAGGGCCGGACGCGGACCGAGAATATCGGAGCCAATGCGCAGGTGTGTCGCCCCAAAGCGGACGGCCTCTTCGAGGTCCTGGCTCATTCCGGCGGATATTCCCGTGGCGTCCGGAAATTGTTCTCTCAGCCGCCCGGAAATGCGTGCCAGATTTTCGAAGGCGGCCGCCGGATCCGCCCCGAGCGGGGCGACGGCCATGACGCCCGCGAGCCTTAGCCCGGCAGCACCGGCCAGCTGCTCGGCCAGTGCCGGGACCTCGTCGGGGGCTGCGCCGCCGCGGTGCGCCCCGGAGGCCTCGTCCAGGCTGACCTGGATGAAGCAGTCCAGGGGCGGGCGCCCGGTGCGTTCACTTTCGGCTGCCATCGCCTTGGCGAGTGCGGAAGCCAGGGCTTCCCGGTCCACGGAGTGCACGGACGCGGCGTACTTCACCACGGACTTGGCCTTCTTGCTTTGGAGCTGGCCGATGAAGTGCCAGCTCAGGCCGAGGTCTTCGAGCTGCGCCGCCTTTTCCGCGGCCTCCTGGTCCCGGTTTTCGCCGACGTCGGTGACGCCCAGCGACGCCAGCCGCCGGACGTCCTGCGCCGGATGGAACTTGGTGACGACGATCAGGCGTGGTGGCGTCGCCGTGCGGCCGGCGGCGGTAACGGCGGCGTCGATCCTGCGGCGGACGGCCGAGAGGTTCGCGTCCAGCTGGGCAAGCCGCGGGCCCTCCAGCGCGTCCTGCCGGCTCTCCCCCGGCACGTTGACCGGCCTGTACGTGTTTGTGTCCGGTACGTCCACCGGCTCAGTCATGGCCATGCGCCCTGTTCCCGTCCGTCCCGTGCGTCCCGTCAGTCCCGTCCGTCCATGCCAGCCCGGCGAAGCGGCCGGTGTGGCTGTTGCGGCGGTAGGAGAACAGGGTGTTGTCCTCGAGGGTGCAGCCCCCGGAGTATTCGATCGCGACGCCCGCTGCTTCCAGCTGGCTCCTGACACCTGCCGGCAGGTCCAGGCCGGGGGTGCCGGTGGACGTGGTGCACCAGGTGGCAGGCACGGTGGCGGCAACGTCCGCGCGCAGCGATTCGGGGACCTCATAGCAGCGGCCGCAGACCGAGGGCCCCACCCAGGCGCTGATGCGGTCCGCGCCGAGCTCCCGCAGGCGGGCCACAGCGGCCGGCACCACCTCGGCGGCAACGCCGGGCCGTCCGGCATGGACGACCCCGAGGACGGGTGCCCCAGCAGCGTCCTCGCCGACCAGTACCACCGGCACACAGTCCGCCACCAGGACGGCCAGCGGCTCGGTCAGGGAGACCATGGCATCGGCCGTGGGGGCTGCCGGAACCTGGCCCGCGGCGTCCGCTGCCGCCGGTGCGGCCGTGGAGCCAACGATCGTGGCGACGTCATTGCCGTGGACCTGGTTCATGTACCGGAAGGATCGCCCACCTAGCCCGGCGGCCGCTTCGAGCTCCGCGCGCCGGCGGCGGACCGCCGCGGGGTCGTCGCCAACATGCAGTGCCAGGTTCCCGGCTCCGGCGTCGGTGAAGGCCACCCACACGCCCGGCCGGACTTCAGCCCGCCAGCAAAACAATCACAACACCGCCATCGACATGTCCGGAATACCTACGTTCATACAATCCACCGTAACCCGCCGCAAAGCAGCATGGCACCGCCGGGCGGCGGTGCCATGCTGAAGCAGAACGATTTACTTGAGGAAGTCCGGGACATCCAGGTCATCGGAGTGCCGGCCGGACAGGTCCGGCTCCACGACGGCCGGCAGGTCGACGTCGAAGCCCGAGTCAGCCGGTATGGCTGAGGGACGCTGCYGGCCCCAGCCGCCGTAGCCGGAGGCGCCGACAGTGGCGTGCAGCGGCTGCACCGGGGCGGAGGCGGGTGCCTGCGCCGGAGCGGGGGCGGCGGACGCGGGCCGCTGCGGCGCGGCCGGCAGGGACTGGTCCATGGACGGCGAGGTGGCCTTCACGTCGTCGAAGCCGGCTGCGATGACGGTGACGCGTGCCTCGTCGCCGAGGGCGTCGTCGATCACGGCGCCGAAGATGATGTTGGCCTCCGGGTGGGCGACTTCCTGGACCAGGCGGGCAGCCTCGTTGATTTCGAACAGGCCAAGGTCCGAGCCGCCCTGGATGGAGAGCAGGACACCGTGGGCGCCGTCGATCGATGCCTCCAGCAGCGGCGAGGCGATGGCCAGTTCCGCGGCCTTGACGGCACGGTCTTCGCCGCGGGCAGAACCAATGCCCATCAGCGCGGAACCGGCACCCTGCATGACGGACTTGACGTCGGCGAAGTCGAGGTTGATCAGGCCGGGGGTCGTAATGAGGTCCGTGATGCCTTGGACGCCGGAGAGCAGCACCTGGTCGGCGGAGCGGAACGCATCCAGGACCGAGACGTTGCGGTCGCTGATGGAGAGCAGACGGTCGTTCGGGATCACGATCAGGGTGTCGACTTCATCGCGCAGTGCGTCGATGCCGGCCTCGGCGGAGCCGGCCCGGCGGCGGCCCTCGAAGGTGAAGGGACGCGTCACGACGCCGATGGTCAGGGCGCCAAGGGAACGGGCGATCCGGGCGACGACGGGGGCGCCGCCTGTACCGGTTCCGCCGCCTTCGCCGGCGGTGACGAAGACCATGTCCGCGCCCCGGATGACCTCTTCGATTTCATCGGCGTGGTCCTCCGCGGCCTGCCGGCCAACCTCAGGGTTCGCGCCAGCACCGAGACCACGGGTCAGCTCACGCCCGACGTCGAGTTTGACGTCGGCATCGCTCATCAACAATGCCTGGGCATCGGTGTTGATGGCGATGAATTCGACGCCGCGAAGACCGACCTCGATCATGCGGTTGACTGCGTTCACGCCACCGCCGCCGATGCCGACGACCTTGATGACGGCCAAGTAATTCTGCGGAGCTGCCACGTTACGTGTCCCTTGTTCGTGTACTAATGCGAAATCTGGTCGAGTCCTGCTTGAAGCTTTGAACCTTAACCTTCGACTTGAAGGTTATAGTTATGTCAAGTAACTCATGTCTGTGACGGTATTTCCTATGCCGGGGACATTCAATAACCGGCGCCGCGTGTCGCGGTAATACCGGGTAAATAGCCCCTGTATGTACTCCCGCGGGCGGCTGGACGTCCCGCGCTCGCCCCTCGGCGAGTGCGCGGACGCATCCGTGTGCCTGCCGGCGCCACGTCCGGAGTCCCGGAGCGCGGCGGAAGTGGCCGCAGCTACCGGGTGACAGGGTGCCGGGGCACGCTGACATCGTAGACCTTGACGGGGTTCTTCGGATCGGCCGGGACCTTCAGGAGGGCCGAAAGGACCCGCGCCTTCAGGTCCTTCTCCCCCGCGTTGCCCCAGACGATTGTCTGCCCGTCGACGAGTTTGAGTTCGACGGCGTCGGCGGAGGCGGCGGAGGCGTTGGAGAGCCGCGCCAGCACATCCGCCGGCAGTGCCCCCAGCACCGCAGTGATGGCCTGGAACAGGTCCTTCGGCAGCGTCCCGCTGCCGCCGTCGATCACCGGGAGCGATACCGTGGCGGCATCCGCGGTGGTGCTGAGCTGGACGCCGTCGACGTCCACCAGCTGGAATGTCTTGCCCTGCTTGACCAGGGCCACGGGAATGCGCTCGGTGACGTGAACCTGCAAGGTGGCGGGCGGCAGCGCCTTCACGGTGACGTCCTTGACCTGGACCAGCGGCTTGAGCAGGGCCGTGACCTCCTCCTCGCTGATCTGCGGCAGTGGCTTGCCCTGGAGCGGCGCGAGGGCGGCCTGAACCTGATCCGGGTTCAGCATCTTCGTGCCCTCCACCGTGACCGTCCGCAGGGCGAGCACAGGCGAGTACACGGCGGCTGCGACGATCCCCGCCATCAGCACGGCCACGATGCCGATGGTACTGAGCACGATGCGCCGGCGGCGTTTGCCCTTGGGCTCGGGGAAGGAGAGCACGTTGCCGGGCTCTTTGCCCGATGTGCCCTGCGGGTTCCGCGGGTTCTGTGCGTTGCCGCCGGCCGTGTCCGCGGCGTTCTTGGACGCCGAAATGACATCCGTGCCCGCTCCGCCGGGCGGCCGGGAGCCGGTTCCGGAAGCGTTGGATCCGCCCCGGTAGGTGGGGCGCCTGGTGCTAGGCACCGGCGGCCTCGACCGTGAGGGCGTCGACAATCAGCGGCCCGTAGGCCGTGACGTCGCCCGCGCCGGCTGTCAGGACGATGTCCCCGGGTCCGGCGTCCGCCAGCAGAGCCTCCACAGCCTCCCCGCCCGGTCCCACGAGGCGGCCGCCGGAGCCCAGGTGCTCGGCGATCAGCCCGCTGGTGACGCCGGGAATGGGATCTTCGCGGGCAGGATAGATGTCCAGGACCAAGGCCGTGTCCGCCGTGTTGAGGGCTTCGGCGAACTCGCGCGCAAACTCGCGGGTCCGGGAAAACAGGTGGGGCTGGAAGAGTACGTGCACCTTATGCTCCCCGGCGACGGCCCGTGCCGCGGACAGGGCGGCCCGGACTTCCGTGGGGTGGTGGGCATAGTCGTCGTAGACGCGGACGCCCCGCCCTTCCCCCTTGAATTCGAAACGGCGCGAGGCACCGGAGAAGTGGGCCAGTGCCGCAGCCGCGGTCTCCGGCGCGACGCCGAGTTCGACCGCCACGGCGAAGGCGGCGGCAGCGTTGAGCGCGTTGTGCCGGCCCGGAACCTGGAGTTCGACGCCGAAGGTGCCGGCCGCTGTCGAGATCCCCATCCGCCCCGGTTCGGCGTCGTGCAGCCGGATGGCGGCGTCGGCCGCCGTCCCGTACAGGACCACGCGGGTGTTGCCGCGGGCCAGGGTGCGCTCGGCGAGGGCCCTGGCCCCGGGGTCGTCCGCGCAGGCCACCATGACGCCGTCCGCCGGGAGCAGGGCCGTGAAGCTGTCGAAGGAGGCGTAGACGGCCTCGGCGGTGCCGTAGAAGTCCAGGTGATCCGGCTCGACGTTGGTCACCACGGCGATCGTGGGGCGGTAGTTCAGGAAGGAGCCGTCCGACTCGTCGGCCTCCGCGACGAAGATTCCCGAGGTGCCGTGGGCCGCGTTGACGCCGAGCGCCGGGACGTTGGCGCCGATGGCGAACGACGGGTCCAGTCCGGCGCCCTGCAGCAGCACCGTGATCATGGAGGTCGTGGTGGACTTGCCGTGCGTTCCGGCCACTGCCACCACGGTGTCGTCCGCCATGGTGGCGGCCAGCGCCTCGGAGCGGTGCAGCACCGGGAGCCCGGCGGCGCGGGCCGCTGCGAGCTCGGGGTTGTCGGGCCGGATCGCAGAGCCGGCGACCACCGTCTGGGCGTCGCCGAGGTTCCCGGGACCGTAGCCGACGGCGATCCGGGCCCCGGCGGCTGCCAGATCCGCCATGACGGGCAGCGCCTTGGCGTCGGAGCCGCTCACCGGGATGCCGCGCGCCACCATGATGCGGGCAACGGCGGACATGCCGACGCCGCCGATGCCGATGAAGTGGACGCGGCCGAGGGATGCCAGGGAACGGGTTCCGTGCTGGGGCTGGGTCATTGCTTTACTGCTTCCTGCCGTGCTGGTTTGTGGACGCGACTTCGAGGATGAGATCGGCCATGCGCCGGTCCGCGTTCCGGATCCCGAGCTGTTCGGAGCTGGCGGCCATCCGGGCCAGCTTGTCCGTGTCCAGCAGCAGGGGAATGATGTTCTCGCGGATCCAGTCAGCGGAGAAGGCCTTGTCGTCGACGATCAGGGCGCCGCCTGCCGCGACCAGGCCCGCCGCGTTCAGCGCCTGCTCGCCGTTGCCAATGGGCAGGGGGACGAAGACGGCGGGGACGCCCACCGCGGCCACCTCGCAGACCGTGGCGGCTCCGGCACGGGCCAGCAGCAGGTCAGCCGCGGCGTAAACAGTTTCCATGCCGTCCACGTATTCCACCTGCCGGTAGCCCGGCGCGGCGAGCGGCTTGCCGTCGGCGTCGTGCACGGACTTGCCGCGACCGGTGATGTGCAGGGTCTGCACGCCGGCGTCGGCGAGGGCTCCGACGGCCGCGGCGAGGGACCGGTTGATGCTCTGGGCGCCCGAGGAGCCGCCCGTGACGATCAGCGTCGGTTTGTCCGCGTCCAGTCCGAGCGCCTGCCGCGCCCCGGCCTGGGCGGCAGCGCGGTCGAGGCCGGAGATCTCGGGGCGCATGGGCATGCCCACGTGCCGCGCGCGGCCCAGTTTGGTCGCGGCGAAGGCGACGGCCACGTGGGCGCCGAGGCGTGCGCCGACCCGGTTTGCCAGGCCGGGGCGGGTGTTGGCCTCGTGGACCACGATCGGGATCTTCCGGCGCCGGGCCGCGAGGTACATCGGCGTGCACACATAGCCGCCGACTCCCACCAGGACGTCGGCGGCTGCCTCATCAAGGATGGAGCCCGCTTGCTTCACGGCACCGGCCATCCGCCCGGGAAGCCGGAGCAGGTCCGTGGAAGGCTTGCGCGGGAGCGGGACCCGGCTGATGGTGGCGAGGTCCAGCCCGGCGGCCGGTACCAGCCGCTCTTCCATCCCTCCTGGAGTCCCGACAGCCAGGAGCTGCACTCCGGGGCGGGACTGCCGGAGGGCGCCGGCAATGGCCAGCAGCGGGCTGATATGACCGGCGGTTCCGCCGCCGGCGAGGACCACGGACAAGGGCGACTCGGTGTTCATGAAGGGCTGTTTACGCTTTCGTACGGTTCTTGGAGGCGGGGTTCTTGCTGGTGGGGTTCTTGCCGGTGGGGTTCTTGCCGGTGGGGTTCTTGCTGGTGGGGTTCTTGCTGTTGGGGATTTTGGCCGATGAATTTTTGGCGGCACTCCGAGACGGGCTCCCGGATCCGTTCCCGGCGCCCTTGGTGGCGGGACGGGAGGCTTCACGGGCGGCGGATCGGCTGGCTGCATTGCTGGTGGCCCGGGCAGCGCGGGCGCTCCGCACGGAATTCGCGAACGCGGCCGGGCCGAACCTGAGCATCTTCTTCGGCTGCATGCCGGGGTCCATCTGGGCCCTGGCCAGGGACAGGACGACGCCGATTGCGCACAGCGACATCAGCAGGGCCGAGCCGCCGTAGGAAATGAAGGGCAACGGGACGCCGATCACCGGTGCCAGCCCCGTGACCACGGCCATGTTGACGCTGGCCTGGCCCAGCAGCCAGACCATGATCGCGCCGGCCAGGACGCGGTGGAAGACATCGTGCTGTGCGACGACGACGCGGTAGATGGCGGTGCCGAGGATAGCGAAGAGGACCAGGACCACGAGCGTGCCCACCAGTCCGAGTTCCTCGCCGATGATCGCGAAGATGAAGTCGTTGTGCGCTTCCGGGATCCAGCTGTACTTCTGCCGGCTCTGGCCCAGTCCGACGCCGAACCATCCGCCGGACGCGAGCCCGTACAGACCGTTGGTGGACTGGTAGTTCAGGTCGGAGCCATCGGCACAGGTCTGGCCCGTCCATGACAGGATACGGCACATCCGGTTCGGGCTCGTGACGGCGAGGACGGTCGCGCCTATGGCCAGTAACGCCCCGGAAATGCCGAAGAAGGAGAGCCGGACTCCGGCGAAGAACAGTGCGGCGGCCACAATGATCATCACAATCATGGCCGTGCCGAGGTCGTTTCCGGCGAGGATGAGGCCAAGGACCACAATAGCGCCCGGGAGCACGACCGGAATGAGCGCGTGGCGCCACTCCTGGAGGAGCTTGGCTTTGCGGTCAAGCACCGTGGCCATCCAAAGCGCCAGGGCAAGCTTGGCGGCTTCGGAGGGCTGGAAGGTGAACGGGCCGACGTCGATCCAGTT
This sequence comes from Arthrobacter sp. P4_F10, assembly GCF_056401435.1. Lineage (NCBI taxonomy): Bacteria > Bacillati > Actinomycetota > Actinomycetes > Micrococcales > Micrococcaceae > Arthrobacter > Arthrobacter sp. P4_F10. Next base: position 85,561 of record NZ_JBFUJJ010000012.1, on the reverse strand, counting down.
CTGGTTGCCCAGGGCGCTGCGTCCCACGAGGAGGACCAGGCCCAACAGCGCAATGGCCAAGAACATGAGCCCCCAGGCCACGCGCCTGAGCCAGGCGACGTTGACGCGCGAAAGGACAAACATGGCGAAGAGGCCAATGGCGGCGAATCCGCCCTGTTTGAGGGCAGCGGAGTACGGTGACTCCCCCGCAGCGATGGCTTCCACGCTGGAGGCGGAGAGGACCATCATGATGCCGATCGCCGTCAGGGCCAGGGTGGAGCCAAGGATCAGGTAGTACGTGGATCCGTTGCGGGACTTGCCGGTGCCTTCGAGCGCCGACCAGAATCCGCGGTTCCAGGCACGCACCCGGGCTGCCGGGGTGACGGAGGGCCTGCCGGCCGTTGACGCGGTAGCCGAAGGCGTCCTGCTGCCGGCGGACTTGCCACTGGTGGCACCGCCTCCGGCGGGTCGTGCCGCCGTCGTACGTGTGGGCGTGCTGACCATTGTTACTCCTCGCTGGTCTGAGCCTGCCCTTCCACGAGCTCGCGGACAGCTTCGATGAAGGCATCGCCACGGTGAGCATAGGAAGAGAACTGATCCATGGAAGCAGCCGCCGGCGCGAGCAGCACAGTGTCCCCGGAGGCGGCCAGCTGCGCCGCCGAGGCAACGGCCTGGGCCATCACAGTCTCACCGAAAATCGGCGAAGGGCCTGCGTCGGCTTTGGCCGTTACGGCAGTCTGCACGTCTTCAGTCTCGCCCTTGGCCGGCAGGATCACGGGGACATCCGGCGCGTGTCGCTTCAGTGCGGCCTGCAGATCGCTGGAGTCAGCGCCGATCAGGACCACGGCTTTGAGCCGGCTGCCCTGTTCCTGGATCAAGGAGTCGTAATTCACGCCCTTGGACAAGCCACCGGCGATCCACACCACGTTCTGGAAGGCGGATAAAGCAGCGGCGGCGGCGTGCGGGTTGGTGGCCTTGGAATCATTGACCCAGAGCACACCCTCATAGCGGGCCACGGGCTGGATCCTGTGGTCTCCCGGAAGGTAGTCCAGCAGGCCCTGGCGGACAGCCGACGGCGCCAGGCCGTAGGCCCGGACCAGGGCGGCCGCTGCCAGAGCGTTCGCCACCATGTGGCGCGGAGCCGCCGACCCCAGGTCAGCAATCGAGGCGAGTTCGGCCGCGCTGTCCTTGCGTTCGGCGATGAACGCGCGGTCCACCAGCAGCCCCTCCACGACCCCAAGCATGCTGATGGCCGGCGTAAGTGTGGTGAAGCCCACGGCCCGGCAGCCTTCCACCACGTCCGCGTCCTCGACCATGCGTTCGGTCTCGATCTGCTCGGCGTTGTAGATGCAGGCCTTCTGCGTATTCGCGTAAACCTTGGCCTTGTCGGCGAGGTAGGAGGCGTACGAACCGTGCCAGTCCACGTGGTCTTCAGCGACGTTGAGGCACACGCTGGCCACTGGGGACACCGAGTGGCTCCAGTGCAGCTGGAAACTGGAGAGTTCCACTGCAAAGACGTCGTAGTCCACGGGATCGCGCAGGGCGTCCAGGATCGGGGTCCCGACGTTGCCTACGGCGATCGCCTTGAGCCCGGCGGCCTGGAGCATGGACTCGGTGAGGCCGACCGTGGTGGTCTTGCCGTTGGTGCCGGTGATGGTCAGCCAGTCGGCGGTCTTGCGGCCCTTGCGTTCGCGGAGCCGCCAGGCGAGTTCGACGTCGCCCCACACCGGAATGTGCGCCCGCGCCGCAGCGGCGAGCAAGGCCTGGTCCGGGCGCCAGCCCGGGGACGTGACAACGAGGTCGGGCTTGTGCCCGTCGATCTTCGGAACCGACTCCACGGCTTCTTCGCCCAGCAGGACGTCCACGGCGCCGACGATGCGGAGCGTGTCGGCCTGCGCCAGCGCTTTGGCGCTGGTCGCGGCGTCCACCACGACCACCCGGGCACCGAGTTCGATCAGGGTATCGGCGGCGGCGAAGCCCGAGACGCCGATGCCGGTGACCACGACGCGCAGGCCGGACCAGTCGGAGTCCCACGTGGTGAGGCCCTGCAGCCGGGGTGAGGTGGTGAGCGGGGCGGGGATCGGTCCGGTCACAGGAGTACCACCCATTCAGCGTAGAAGATGCCCAGGCCGGCGGCGACAAACAACCCGCACAGGATCCAGAACCGGACCACCACCGTGACTTCGGCCCAGCCTTTGAGCTCGAAGTGGTGCTGCAGCGGTGCCATCTTGAAGAACCGTTTGCCCTTGGTGATTTTGAAGTAGCCCACCTGGATGATGACCGAGAGCGTGATGAGGACGAAGAGCCCGCCGATGAAGGCCAGCAGCAGTTCGGTGCGGGACAGGATGGCGAAGGCTGCGACGGCGCCGCCGATGGCCAGGGAGCCGGTGTCGCCCATGAAGATTTTCGCGGGCGAGGTGTTCCACCACAGGAAGCCGACCATCGCCGCGCTCAGGATGGCGGCCAGCAGGGCCAGGTCCAGGGGGTCGCGGACGGAGTAGCAGCCGCCGCCGGCCTGGCGCGGGGACCCGCAGGCCTGGTTGCTTTGCCAGATGCCCATGAGCGTGTACGCCCCGAACACCATGACCGAAGCGCCGGCGGCCAGGCCGTCGAGGCCGTCGGTGAGGTTCACGCCGTTGGTCGCGGCCGTGACGATCAGGTTGGACCACAGCACAAAGAGTATGGCGCCGAGCACGGTTCCGGCGAAGGCCAGGTTGAGCCACGGAATATCCCGCACCAGTGAGATCTGGGTGGAAGCCGGGGTCAGGCCGGCGGCATTGGGGAAGTTCAGCGCCAGCACGGCGAAAATGATGCCCACGGCACCCTGGAGGATCAGCTTGGCTTTGGCATCCAGCCCCAGGCTGCGCTGCTTGGAAATCTTGATGAAGTCATCCAGGAAGCCGACCAGCCCCATACCCACCATGAGGAACAGCAGGAGCAGCCCGGAGGCGCTTGGACCCGGGGAGTGCGGGTTCATCATCCACATGATCAGGTGCGTGAGCCCGTAGCTGACGAGGACCGCCACGACCACAACGGTGCCGCCCATTGTCGGGGTGCCGCGCTTGGTGTGGTGGGAGGTGGGTCCGTCGTCCCGGATGAATTGTCCGTAGCCCTTGCGGACCAGGAACCGGATAAACAGCGGGGTGCCCACAAACGCGAGGAGCAGCGCCATTCCGGCGCCCATCAGCAGTGCAATCACAGCTGTGCACTCCCTTCGGTGGCGGTGGCGGCAGTTCCCTCAGCAGATCGCTCGGGAGAGTCCTTGGTGGCATGTGGGGGTAATGCTATCCGATCCCCCAAGTGGCGCAGCCCGATGCCGTTCGATGACTTGAACAGGACCAGGTCGCCGGGCTGGAGCTCGGCTTGAAGGAGCTCGTAGGCCTCGTCCGCAGTCTCGGCGAAAACACATTCGTCGCCCCAGGAGCCCTCGTTGATGGCGGAGACATACAGCGACCGGGCTTCCCGGCCCACCACGACGAGACGGGAGATGTTGAGCCGCACCACCTGGGTGCCGACTGCCATGTGCTCGCGGATGGAATCCGGGCCGAGTTCCAGCATGGCGCCCAGGACCGCCCAGGTGCGGCGGCCGCGTCCCAGCTCGGCCAGCGTCCGCAGTGCCGCCCGCATGGACTCCGGGTTGGCATTGTAGGCATCGTTGATGACTGTCACGCCGTCGGGACGCTCCGTGCGCTCCATCCGCCAGCGGCTGGCGGCGGCCTGCGTACCGAGCGAGGCGGCGATCTGCGCGCCCGGAATGCCGGCCGCGTGCGCCGCGGCCGCAGCCGCGAGGAGGTTGGCCATGTGATGGGCACCGATCAGCTTGGCGGCAACGTGGTACTCGGTCGGTCCTTGCTGGCTCAAGTCGCCGGGGAGGAACAGCTCAAATTCTGGATGGCCGTCGGCGTTCAGTTCCACACCCTCTGCCCTCACCACATCGGCTTGGGCCATGCCCGTCTGGACGCTGTTGTCTTGGCCTATGCCGGCCGCGCGGGAGGTGTAGCCGAGCACGCGGGCCCGGGTCCGGGCGGCCATCGCTGCGACGCGGGAATCATCCAGGTTCAGCACGGCGGTGCCCGTGGCCGGGAGCGACTCCACGAGTTCGCCCTTGGCCACCGCGATGTTGTCGATACCGCCGAATTCTCCGGCATGGGCGGAGCCGACACCGAGGACGACGCCGATCTCCGGCTGGACCATGTCCGCGAGGTATTGGATGTGGCCGATACCCGTGGCGCCCATCTCGATGACGAGGTAGCGGGTGTCGAAGTCGGCCTTGAAGACGGTGAGCGGGACGCCGATCTCGCCGTTGTAGGACCCTTGCGGCGCAACGGTGGCGCCTTCAGTGCCGGCTGCCGCGAAGATTCCGGCGAGCAGGTCTTTCGTGGTGGTCTTGCCGGCGGAACCGGTAATGCCGATCACCGTGAACGCGGCGCCGGCAGCTGCGCGGCTGGCCCGGATCCGGCGGACGGATTCAGCAGCCAGTGCGCCCATGGCGAGGACAGCGTCCTCAACGACGACGGCGGGAAAGTTCGTTCCGGCGGCGTCGGCGACTTCGCGCTCGACGAGTGCCAGGACGGCGCCCCGGTCAAAGGCGGCGCCCACGAAGTCGTGTCCGTCGGCGTTCTCCCCCGGTTTGGCCACATAGAGGGAACCCGCCGTGGCCTCGCGGGAGTCGGTCACCACGGATGCGGGAGTAATTCCCGGTTCCGCGGCGAGCCGGCCGTTGGTTATGTCGGCGATTTCCGCCGCTGTAAGTGCAATCATCTCGGTTTAGGACTCTATCCGGTGGTCTTCGAGAACGGTGAATCCCCGTGCTGTCAAGGCGTTCCGAAGCTCCACCCGGTCATCCAATGCCAGGTTGACTCCCTTGACCTCCTGCCACACCTCGTGCCCGCGCCCGGCCACGAGGATGGTGTCCCCGGCTCCGGCGAGCTCTACGGCCTTCACGATGGCCGCGTCGCGCGGGAAGACCTCCAGGACAGTGCAGTCCAGGCCTTCGTCATCCTTGGCCGCCAAGGCCCCGGCAAGGACGTCCGCGCGGATGGCCGCCGCGTCCTCGTCGTGGGGATCGTCGTCGCTGACAATTACGGTGTCCGCCAGCCGGGCCGCAATGGCCCCCATGGCGGGGCGCTTGCTCTGGTCGCGTTGTCCGGTGGCGCCGAAAACGATGATCACCTTGGACCCGGGCTCCGGGGACCGGACGGCTTCGAGGGCACGTTCGAGGGCGTCGGGGTTGTGCGCGAAATCCACCACGGCCGCCGGGGCCGTGGAGACGAGCTGCATCCGGCCGGGCACGGCGACGGTGAAGGGGTCTGCGGCGTCGAGGGCGGCCTGCACGGCGGCAGGCTCGTGGCCGCCGGCGAGCACCATGACCGTGGCCAGTGCTGCGTTGGCGACGTTGAAGCCTCCCGGCAGGCCAGTGTGGACGCGCAGCTCGGCGCCGTCCAGGTGCCTGAGTACGAAGTCGGAGCCAAGGCCCCGCGGAGCAGTCCGGGCCACAGTCCAGTCCGCGGTCCAGTCGGCGTCAGTCTGCCCGCTGCCGGTGGTCCCGGCCGCGGCGAGGGTTGTGACCGGGATTTCGGCGGCGGCCGCGAGCTTCCGGCCCCAGGCGTCGTCGATTGTCACCACCGCGGCGCGGGCGCGTTCCGGCGTGAACAGCCGGGCTTTGGTCTGGAAGTATTCCTCCATGGTCCCGTGCAGGTCCAGGTGGTCCTGGGTGAGGTTCGTGAACCCGGCGACGTCGAACACCACGCCGTCCACGCGGTGGAAGGACACGGCGTGCGAGGAAACTTCCATGGAGGCGGCATCGAGCCCGCGTTCGCGCATGAGCGCCAGCAGGGCGTGCACATCCGTGGATTCGGGGGTGGTCAGCAGGCTCGGGATCGGCTCGCCGCCGGCCAGGATCTCAATCGTTCCGATCAGCCCGGTCCGTTTGCCCAGCGCCCGCAAGAGGGCATTGATGAAGTAGGTGGTGGTGGTCTTGCCGTTGGTGCCCGTCACGCCGAAGAGGGCCGGCGCCCCGGCGCCGTCGGGCCGGCTCTGGTAAATGAGTGCGGACAGCCGGCCGACCACGCTGCGCGGCTCGGCGGACAGCAGCACCGGGACGGGGATGTCATTGGCCAGTGCCAGCAGGCGCGCTCCGGCGTCGTCTGTCAGGACCGCCACGGCGCCGGCGTCGACGGCCTGGGACACGAAGTCGGCCCCGTGCCGTGCGGCGCCGGGCAGGGCCACGTAGAGGTCTCCCGGGCGGACCGACCGGGAGTTCAGGGAGATCCCGGTGACCGGGACGGAGCTGGATGCCCCGGGAACGGCGACGCCGATCGCCGCACCGATGGCTGACAGCGGCACTGCGGCAACCGCAGTGGGCCGAAAGCCCGGGGTGGCGTCATGGCCGGACGGCGCGGAAGCATCGGGGGCGGTGAGCTCTGACAAGTGGATCTCCGTTGTGGTGCTAGTGGATCGGGCACTGAATGAATCGGGACCTGCGCACGGAGATAGGCTCCGGCGGGCAGGCACTGGGCAGTGGCGCCGGCTGGTAACTTCCGGGTGCCAGGTGGAACGGGCGCTACTTGGCGTACTGCGGCAGCCGGGCAGGTTCGCCGGTGGAGGGCTGGACGTTGAACGTGCGCAGCGTCTGGCTCATCACCGATCGGAACACCGGTCCGTTGGTGATTCCGTAGATGCTTCCCTTGGGCCGTTGCAGGACCACCTCAACAATAAACCGCGGATTGTCCATGGGCGCCATTCCCACCATGGAGGCCGTGAAGCCGCAGAAGCCGGATTTGCCGTCGTCGCACGGGGACTCGGACGTGCCTGTCTTGGCGCCCACGCGGTACCCGTCGATCGCGGCCTCCTTGATCTCGCCCTCGGTCACCGCGCTCTCCAGGATGTCGCGGACCTGCTTGGCGGTCTCCTTGGAAACGATCTGCTGCGGGGCCTTGGCCGGGACTTTTTCCTCGGTTCCGTCCGGGTTGATGTAGCTGTCGATCAGCCGCGGCTGGAGCATCACTCCGTCGTTGGCGATGCTCTGGTAGGCCCGGACGGTCTGGAGGGTGGATTGGGCGACGCCCTGGCCGAAGAGGACGGTGTACTGCTGGCGGCCATCCCACTGGTCAGCCGGGGTCAGGATGCCCTTGGATTCGGCCGGGAGTCCAATGTCGGGGGCGTCGCCGATCCCGAACTTCCGCAACCAGTCATGGCGCTGGTCCTTGCTCAGGCGCTGGCCCACCATGACCGTGCCGGTGTTCATGGAGTAGCCGACAATTCCGGCCAGCGTCCGGCGCTCGGTGCCGTGTTCGAACGCGTCGCTGAAGGTCTGCCCGTCCACGGTGTAGGTGGGCGGAATGGTGAAGGTGTCCAGCGGGCTGGACTTGCCTTCTTCGATCGCGGCGGCGGCCGTGATCATCTTCTCCACCGAGCCGGGCTCGTAGGAGGCGGTGACGGCCCGGACGCCGCGGTCCTCGGCCGCGACCTTGCCGGGGTCGTTGGGATCCGGGGAGTCGGTATCGGCCATGGCGATGATGTTGCCGGTCTTGGCGTCGGAGACCACAATCACACCCCACTCGGCGCCGAGCTTGTCTTTTTGGCTTTGAATCGCCTGCTGGGAAAAATACTGCAGGTCCGAATTCAGCGTGAGCTTGATGTCCTTGCCGTTAATCGCCGGCGTCAGCTCGTCCACGCCCACGGGGATGCGCAGTCCGTCGGCGCCGATTTCGAACAGGCGCTTGCCGGGTGTCCCTTTGAGGATCTCGTCCTGGGTCTGTTCGAGTCCTGCCTGCCCGGTGGTGCCGTCCTTGAGGAACCCCACAATTCCGCCGGCCACGGAGCCGTTGGGGTAGACCCGTTTGCTGGTGCCTTCGGTGACAATGCCCGGAATCTGCAGCTTGGACACCCGGTCCTCGACGTCCGGTTTCAAGTCCTTGGCCACGATGTAGTAGCGCTGGGTTCCGGTCAGGGCATCGCGCAGCGCGTCGCGGTCCATGCCGAGCACGCCGGCCAGTTCGGAGATGCCCTGGTCACGGGTGACCTTGACGAGTTCGTCCTTGCCCTTGATGGTTTCGAGCCGGCGGAACGAGTCGGTCTTGGTGTTGACGGTCTGGTCCACCACGACGTTATAGCGGATGACGCTGCTGGCCAGGACCGTGCCGGAGGAATCGAGGATACTGCCGCGCTCCGCGGGCAGCTCTATGGGCGTGAGCCGGTTATTGAGGGCCGCCTCCGCCATGCCCCCAATGTCCAGGCCCTGGACCATGAACAGCTTGCCGCCGACCACCAGCAGGAGCGCCAGCATGATGCCGAGTCCCCAGCGGAGCCGCCGGGTGGCGTTTGGGGCTTTCGCCTTGCTTGCCTTGCCGGAGTTCTTCGCCACGGTGAGTCCTTGCTGCTTGCCTTGCTGGTGGTCAGTGAGCGTTACTGCCCGGGGGTCTTCTGCGCCGGGGCGGGAACCGATCCACCGTGGAGCTCCGCCGCGGGAGCGGGCTTTGCAGGTGCCGCCGCGGGAGCGGGCTTTGCAGCCGCCGGCGCCGGCACGGTGTCCGCCGCCTTGCGCTGGGCCAGCGGTTCATTTTCCGTGACAGGCGGAACGACGTTGAGCTGTCCTGCGACGGCCGGTGCGGCGATGACGGCGCCCGGGGCATCGCCCTTGACGGCCGGTTTGGCCTTGCCGGTGACACTGAGGGTGGAGAGATCGATCTGGCCCTTGGCCAGGGATGCCACCATGCCCAGTTCCGCGGCCTTGGCCGCGAGGTTCTGCGGGGCGTCGAAGTTCTGCACTTGCTGGGTGAGGTCCTGGTTCTGCTTGGTCAGGGTGCTCTGTTCACTGCGGAGCTGGACCAACTGGTACTGGGCGGAGGAAACGGAGATGTTCAGGACCAGTACGGCCATGAGGGCAATCGCCAGGAGACCGAAGCAGAGGACCACGAATGGTGCGCGGCGCTTGCGGGGCACGGAGCGGACCACAGAAAGCGGAGTGCGCGCCTTCCGGGTCTGATCAGTGCCGGGGCGGAGGCCGGGCAGGGCACGGGCAGTGGCGCCCTGGGCAACGGGGTAGCTGTTGACGGCGGCGGTGCTCATGCGGCTCTCCTGGCTTTGATGCGTTCGACGGCGCGCAGCCGGGCGGAGGCTGCACGGGGGTTTTCGGCGATTTCAGCGGCGGTAGGTACCTCGGTGCCCTTCGTCAGGGTTTTGAGTTCGGCTTTGTGCTCTTCGAGCTCGACCGGGAAGCCGAGCGGGGCCGAGGACTTCGACCCGGCCTGGAAGAAGCCCTTGACGATCTTGTCTTCCAGGGAGTGGTAGGACATGACCACCACGCGGCCACCGAGGGCGATGGCCGCGATGGCTGCCGGAATGGCACGCTCCAGGACGTCCAGTTCCTCGTTGACCTCGATCCGGAGTGCCTGGAAAGTGCGCTTCGCGGGGTGGCCGCCGGACTTGGCGGCACCGGCGGGCACCACGGACCGGATCTGTTCGACCAGTTCGCCGGTGGTGGTGAAGGGCTTTTCGGCACGCGCGGCCACGATCCTGTTCGCGATGCGGCCGGCGAACTTCTCCTCGCCCCATTTTCGGATGATCCGGACGAGTTCTTCTTCGCTGTAATTGTTGACGACGTCGGCGGCAGTCTGGCCGCGGCTGGTGTCCATCCGCATATCCAGGGGCGCATCAAAGGAGTAGGCGAAACCGCGCTCCCGCTCGTCCAGCTGGAGGGACGAGACGCCAAGGTCCATCAGCACACCGTGGACTTCGGTGAAGCCCAGGTCCGCGAGGACGTCCGGGATTTCGTCGTAGACGGCGTGAACGAGGTCGGTCCGGTTCGCGAAGGGCGCCAGACGCGCCCCCGCCAGCGCCAGGGCTTCCTCGTCCCGGTCGATGCCGATCAGGTGGAGGTCGGGAAAGCGCTGCAGGAGGGCCTCGGAGTGGCCGCCCATGCCGAGCGTCGCGTCGATCACCACGGGGGTCTCGCCGCGGCTCCGGGCAGCCTCGAAGCCAGGGGCCAACAAATTGATGCACCGGTCCTTGAGGACCGGTACATGGCGTTCGGACGTTGGCTTCGCCTGGTCGGGATCAGTCATGCCGTCGTCCTTTCGTTGCGGGAGTTTGCTGGTTGCGGCCCTTACGCAACGTTCCTTGGTCCAGATCCCCATCCGCGCCTACCCGGTGCCGGCCTGGCTCCGGGGAAGTGAGCCAGGACAACAACCGGATGGGCGGCTGGAGATCTCGATCAAGGAACGTTGTGTGCTTGTGGATGAGTGGGGGTTCAGAGAATCCCCGGAATAGCGTCGTCTGTTTCCGAGAAGGCGGTTTCCTTTTCGGCCAGGTACTCACTCCAAGCCTGGGCGTCCCAGATCTCCGCGCGGGAACCTGCGCCAATGACGGCGAGTTCCCGGCCAAGACCTGCGTATTCCCGGAGCGCCGGCGGAATCGTCACGCGCCCCTGCTTGTCAGGTACCTCGTCCGAGGCTCCAGAGAGGAAAACACGGATGTAGTCACGTGCCTGCTTGGAGGAAATTGGAGCCTCCCGCATCTGCTCGTGAACCCGGCCGAATTCCGCCTCACTGAAAACGTAGATGCAACGCTCCTGGCCCCTTGTGAGAACCAGCCCGCTGGCAAGTTCCTCGCGGAACTTCGCGGGGAGGATAATTCGACCTTTTTCGTCCAGACGCGGCGAATGTGTGCCGAGAAACACGGCCCACCGCCCGTCTGTTCTAGAAAGTCCAACGTCCCCTGAGTTGCAACTACCCTCTTACGCCCTCCACATTACTCCACATCGCTCCACAGTCAACGACACGCCCGGGATGTTTAGACAAATTTGCGGATGTTTATCCCCTTTCGTCCCAGCATTTGCAGGGAAACAGGATTGGTGGGGGAAAGTGGAGTGATTTTTCCTGCTTGCCTCACTCGCCCTGGCCGATTCACGGTTCGGACCGGCGCCAGGGTGAATCAATTCGACGGCGCCGCCCCTTTTATGGCCCGATCGCGGCGAACCCGGGCAAGAACCGGAGCAAAATTTCTGCTTTAAATGGCGAAAGACCCGCCGAAGCGGGTCTCGCGCCGTCCCCCGGAGAGCCGGTGGCGGAAAGTGGAGGGCCTAAGGGGCCGTCACGGATTGGTTCAGGACTCGCCCCCGTGCCGTTCGTCCCAGCGCTGTTCAAGGTTGCTCATGAACGAGTTCCTGGGTTTGCCCTGCTTGCGGCCGCCGGCTGCCCGGGACCTGCCCACAGCCGAACTGCGCATCGTGGCGAAATAGACGCCGGCGCCCATCACTACAAAGCCCACAACCCCGACGATGATAATTTGCGTGGACACGCCGACCAATAACAGAAGCACGCCCGCGAGAGTCGCGAGCACGCCCATGACGAGGTGGCGTGTGGACCAAGAGCGTCCGGGGACCGATCCCATCGAGCTTGCAAACTTTGGGTCGTCCTCATTCAGCTGCTTCTCAAGTTGCTCCAGCAACTTCTGTTCGTGTTCCGAGAGCGGCATCACGACCTCCTCAAGTCTGCCAACGTCCGGGCGTGACGTATCCAGTGCCCTAATCGCCTAACGCCCGGGATTCCGAAGAGGTTCCCATTCACCGCCCTTGGTGAAAGGGGCAATTCAGCAGTCCCGTGCCGGTCTTAGCTGGCCGGGTCGCCCGAACGGTCGATCCAGTAGTCCTAAACCTAGGTATTAATAAGGATAGATTGTTGCGGCCTGTTCTGAAAGACAGTCTTAAGGCCCTGTCCCGTGTCCGAAACCCCTCGCTGGAGCCCTTGTCGGGGCGGGGCCGCCATATTCCTGCGCCGGTCCCTGCGCCGGGCTCACTCGAGGGGGCCCCCGGGATCCAGGAGCCGTGCCGGTAGAACCGACTTATTGCCGAATTTCCGGGTGACAGCATCGAGGGCTTGTTCGGCGGCCCGCCAGTTGTCGTCCCGGCGGTCCAGGCTGAGCTGGAGCGGGGCGTGGGCAGCCTCTTCCAGCTGTTCGGCCCGAATGCCCACGAGCCGGACTGTCATGGGCCTCTCACCTACCGATTCCAGGAGCTGCACTGCCACGGCGTAAAGAAGTTGGGCGCTGTCGATCGGTGTGCTGACGGTGCGGCTGCGGGTGATGGTGGAAAAGTCCGCGTAGCGCAGCTTGAGCGCCACGGTGCGGGCGTGCATGCCGGCGCCCCGGAGGCGCTCCGCGGTCCGGTGCGAAAGCCGCAGCAGCTCACGGTGCAGCAGGGCGTCATCCGCAGTGTCAGTGGCGAACGTCTCTTCGGCTCCAATGCTCTTTTCCAGCCGGACCGGCGTCACGGGCCGCGGATCGATGCCCCAGGAGAGCCGGTAGACATGCTCCCCCGACGCGCCCAGCAGCTTCCGCAGCGAGGGCAGCGGCGAGGCGGCGACGTCTGCCACCGTCCGGATCCCCCTGCGGGCAAGCACTTCCACTGTCTTGCCGCCGACGCCCCACAGCGCACTGACGGGAAGGCTGTGCAGGTACGGGACGGTTTCCTCGGGCCTGATCAGCAGCAGCCCGTCCGGCTTGCACCGGGTGGAAGCGATCTTGGCCACAAACTTGCTGGCGGCAATGCCCACCGACGCCGTGATTCCCAATTCCCGGAAGACGCGGGCCCGGATCAGTTCGCCAATCTCACGGGGCGGACCGAGCCGCCGGATGGCTCCCCCGACGTCCAGGAACGCCTCGTCCACGCTGAGCGGCTCGACGAGATCGGTGATGGAGCCAAAGATTTCCATGATCTGGCCGGAGACTTCGTAGTAGAGCTTGTGGCGGGGCTCGATAATGACAGCCGAGGGGCACATGCGTGCCGCCACCACCATAGGCATCGCTGATCTGACGCCGAACGCCCGGGCCTCGTAGGACGCGGACAGCACCACGGAGCGGTCCGCCGGATAGCCCACAATCACGGGCCTTCCCTTCAACTCGGGACGGCTGCGCAGCTCCACGGAAACAAAGAACGCGTCCATGTCCACATGCATGATGCTGCTGCGCCTCAGTTCCAGCAGGGAATCCCCGCTCAGGCGGCCGGGAAGCTGGCTGTGGGGCTGCGCATTCGGCAGCCCCCGAGGGTGCACATTTGACTGCACTCTCTGCTGATTGTCTGCGTCCGGCCCCACGTCTTCAATCCTATGCCCGGGGACTGACTAAACTGGAGGCTGATTCCGCTTCAACACCAGGAGGAAAGTCCCTGTGAAGGTATTTGGACAGCGCAAACGTGCCGCAGCAGCCATCGCGGCGGCGGGCGCGTTATTGGCCTTGGCCGCATGCACGCCCGCCGGCTCCGCGAGCCCGGCGGCGTCGTCGGCGTCGAACCCGGCCGCATCTGCGCAGTCCTCCACCACGGCTCCCCCCAGCCCTTCGGCGCAGCCCGGCACGTCGGCGACGGTTGGCGCGCTGGTTCCCGGCTTCCCGCAGAAGCTCCTGCCGCTCATGCCCGGGGCCAAGTTGGTCTCCAGCAGCTTCGATAAGACCACCGTGCCGGCAACCGTGGCACTGGTCGGCAGCATCACCGCCCCTGCCGCAGATGTCCTGGCCTTCCACACCAAGACGCTGGAGGCACAGGGCTTCAAGGCCGTACCCGGTGAAACCGTGGGCGCCCTGCCCTCGAAGGACTTCCTGCGCGGGGACAACGAAACTGTGAACATCTCCGTCATGCAGAAAGCAGGCGTGTCCACGTTCACGATTGGCGCGAACGTCGCTGCCGAGTCCGTCAAGTGAGTCTCGCTGAACAGCTAAGGCTAGAGCAGGCGGATTACGTGGCCGCCGTCGCCGGCCAGCTGACGGAGTTCCTGACCAGCCGCCAGGCCGTCATGTCCTCGATCTCCCAGGACATCGATCCGCTCATGGGCTCGATCTCAAACCTGGTCACGGGCGGAAAGCGCCTGCGGGCACTCATGTGCTACTGGGGGTGGCGTGGCGCGGGCGGGGAGGCAGGCGCCACCGAGGTGGTCACAGCCGGCTCAGCCCTGGAGCTGTTCCAGGCTGCGGCCTTGATCCACGACGACATCATTGACCGCTCGGATACCCGCCGGGGCGGCCCCAGCGTCCACCGCCGCTTCATTGAACTGCACGAGGCCCAGGGCTGGGCGCTGGACAGTGAGCGGTTCGGCCACGCGGCAGCGATCCTGACCGGGGATCTCTGCCTGTCCTTCAGCGAGGAATCCTTCACGGAAATCGGCCACCGCGCCGCCTCGGGCAGCCCGGCACGGCTGATCTTCAACCTGATGCGTGCCGAAGTGATGGCCGGGCAGTACCTGGACATCCTCGAAGAGGTCGCCGGGCCCAGGCGGGACCGCGCCGGGGCAGTCAGCCGGGCCCAGTCCATCATCCGGTTCAAGTCGGCCAAGTACTCCACCGAACACCCGCTCGCTCTCGGCGGCGCCCTGGCCGGCGCCGGCGACGAGCTGCTGCGCGGCTATTCCGCCTTCGCCCTGCCGCTCGGCGAGGCGTTCCAGCTGCGGGACGATGTCCTTGGCGTCTTCGGCGACCCCGTCACCACGGGCAAACCTGCCGGGGACGATCTCCGTGAGGGCAAGCGCACGGTCTTGGTGGCTTTCGCCCTGGACCAGGCCTCGGCGGCCGAATCAGAGTTCATCGACGCCAAACTGGGCAGCCCCGATCTCAGCGACGCGGACATCGAGGAGATCCGGCGGATCATCGTGGACTGCGGTGCGCTCCAGGCCACCGAGGTACTCATCGAGGAATTCGGCAAGGCGGCCTTCGCCGCCCTGGACCTCCTGCCGCTTCAGGAGCTGCCCAAGACCGCGCTCCGCAGGCTGGCAGAGGCCACGGTCAGCCGCGCCGCCTAATCAGAACGAAACACCGGACCAAAACGCAGCGGGCCGTGCACAGCGGCTTGCGCTGTACACGGCCCGTCATGGCACGTCTTGGGGATGCTGCCGGCTCCTTGATGCTGCCAGCGGGCTCCTACCAGGCCAGTGACTGCGCCCTGCGTCGGATTTCGGTCTTGCGCCCTTCCCGGAGGGCATCGATCGGCCGGCCGCGGAGGGACTCGTCCGGGGTAAAGAGCCAGTTGATCAGTTCCTCATCGGAGTACCCGGCGTCCGAGAGGACAACAATGGTGCCTTTCAGGCTCTCCACTGCGTGCCCGTCCTGGATGAAAGCTGCAGGCACGGACCGGATGCGCCGGTCGCCGATTCTCACAGCCGCCAGCGCACGCTCGTCCAAAAGTGCATGGACCTTGGTAATAGATACGTTCAGAAGCTGTGCGACATCGGGCAGGGGCAGCCATTCGCCCACGAGGCTTTCTACATTACTCACGCATAAAGATTGCCACGACGGGTGCCCCGCCGCCTAGTCGGCAGGCGCAGAAATGACGGCAGCGGCCATAGCCCATCCCACCGGCGGCAATGCCGCCCGGGTTCACCCGGGACCCCGCCGGGACACCAATTGCCCGACACTCCGCCGGAGAGTGGTTTGTGGAATGCCAAACAGTTCTTGTGCTAATTGCCAATTCATGAGACATTCACATAGATCACATTTGTAACAGAAATAACTTTTGTCACACTGGTAACACCAGTTCCACCGGCCTGACCGCAGCGTTGCCGCTGAGAAGAGGATCTTTCCAATGACGACCTCACGTTCGCCACAGCTCCGTCCGGGGCGCAGCCTGCCGCTGATCGCGGCCACGACGGCGGCGCTTCCCGCCGTCGTGCTTTCCTCCCTGGCGATCGCCCAGCCGGCCGCAGCCGAATCGCGTGTACGCTCGGTCCCCGCAACCCTCGCGGCTGCCATGCGAGCCCAGGCGCAGGCGGACGCAACGACGTCCCTCAAGGCGGCACTGATCCCCTCCGCCTCCGTGCCGGCAACGCTGCCAAGCGCCATGCGGCCCGCGCAGTCCGCGGCTCCCGCCGTCTACACGATCGCCCGCGGCGACACCATCAGTGCCGTTGCCGGCCGCTACGGCCTGGACACCTTCGCCGTGCTGAAGCTGAACAATCTGCAGGCGAACACCATCATCTACCCGGGGCAGAAGATCAAGCTCACGGGCTCGACGCCGGCCCCGGCAACCAAGCCCGCCGCCCCGGCCAGTTCCGCCTCTGTTACCTCCGGCTCTGGCCGCGTCTACGTCGTGAAGGCAGGCGACACCCTGAGCGCCATCGCCGCACGCCACGGCGTTGGGCTTTCCGAGCTCTTCAAGTGGAACGGGCTTGGCATGAGCTCAGTGATCTACCCCGGCCAGAAGGTCAAGGTCGGCGGCGGTTCCAGTACCCAGGCTCCGTCCGCTCCGGCCGCGACAAAGCCCGCGTCGTCGGCACCCGCGCCGGCCAGCTCGGGCTCTTACACCATCAAAGCCGGCGATACCCTTTCCGGCATCTCGGCCCGCAACGGCGTCAGGCTCTCGGATGTCCTCTCGGCCAACCGGCTGACGATGTCGAGCATCATCTACCCGGGCCAGAAGCTCGTCATCCCCGGTGCGTCGACGATCGCGCCGGCTTCGAGCAAGCCTGCTGCCACCACGCCCCTCGTGCCCAGCACGTTCCTCGGGTTCAGCTACCCGGCCGCCGTGGTCAGCTCGGCCAACCAGAACAAGGCGCTGCTCAACGCCTCTCCCGTGCCCAGCCATCAGCAGATGAAGTCGATCGTGGCGGACACGGCACGGCGCATGGGCGTGGATGCCAGCCTCGCCCTGGCCTTTGCCTTCCAGGAATCCGGCTTTGACCAGCGTGCCGTGTCACCGGCCAACGCGATCGGCACCATGCAGGTCATCCCGTCCTCCGGCCAGTGGGCCTCCGATCTCGTGGGCCGCAAGCTGAACCTCCTGGACCCGTACGACAACGCCACGGCAGGCGTAGCGATCATCCGCCAGCTGGTCCGCACGAGCCCTGACTTGGACACTGCGATCGCCGGCTACTACCAGGGCCAGTACTCGGTGAGCCAGAATGGCATGTTCGAGGACACCAAGGGATACGTCGCGGCCATCAAGGCCAACCGGAGCCTGTTCGGTTAAGCACAGACACCAGCACAGGCTCCCTGACAACGGAGCGTGACGCTACGGGCCCGGATCGCATGTTGATTCGGGCCCGTTTCTGTCCAGCGACTACGATTGTAAGGTGCAAGAATACGTGTCGGACGCTCTCGTAGGGAACCTGGTGGACAACCGCTACCAGGTTCAATCCAGGCTTGCCCGCGGCGGGATGTCCACCGTGTACCTCGCCACAGACCAGCGCCTCGAGCGCGACGTCGCGCTGAAGGTGCTCCATCCCCATCTGGCCGACGACCCGCAGTTCCTTGACCGGCTGGGCCGCGAAGCCAAGGCCGCCGCCCGGCTTTCCCATCCCCACGTGGTGGGCGTCCTGGACCAGGGTGAAGACGGCCGGCTCGCCTACCTGGTCATGGAGTTCATCAAGGGCCACACGCTGCGGGACGTCCTCAACGACAAGGGCGCCCTGTCTCCCCGGCTGGCCCTGGCGCTGATCGATCCGGTCGTCGAAGGGCTCGGCGCCGCGCACGCCGCCGGAATGATCCACCGGGACATCAAACCGGAAAACGTCCTGATCGCCGACGACGGGCGGATCAAGCTCGGCGACTTCGGCCTGGCACGCGCCATCTCGACGTCCACGAGCACCGGCGCCCTGATCGGGACTGTCGCCTACCTCTCCCCCGAACTCGTCCTGGGTAAACAGGCAGACGCGCGCAGTGACATCTATTCCGTAGGGATCATGCTCTACGAGATGATTACGGGCCGGCAGCCGTTCGACGGCGACGTGCCCATCCAGGTCGCCTACCAGCACGTCAATTCCACCGTGGGAGCTCCCTCGTTGGAGGTTCCCGGACTGGCTGCGGAGATCGACGAACTCGTCCAGTGGTGCACGGACCGGGACCCGGACAAACGCCCCGTCGACGGGAGCGCACTGTTGTCCGAGCTCCGGCACATCAGGACCAACCTCAGCGACGCCGAGCTCGACCTCGTACCGCCGGCGGCTATCCTCAGCCCGCTGCCGGCCGTGGCCGCCCCGCCGAACCGGCGGCCCGGCAGTGCCGGCCCGGCGCCGGACGCGCACGACACTCAGGACACAACCTACGTGAAGCCGCCCACCGAGGCGCCCACGGAATTACACACTGAGGTATACGGCAGCCTTGCCCGGCCCACCGAGATGATCTCCCGCGCCAGCGGCAACCCGACCACCGTGATGTCCGGTGCCCCGCGGCGTCCGTCCTACGGTCCGTTGTCCACTCCGGACGAGGCGGCCTACGACGGCGCCGCCGGCTACGACGACCCGGCGGCAGTTGCGGTTGCCCCCAGCAAGCGCGCCCAGCGCAAGCTGGACCGGGACGAGGAGAAGGCGCGCCAGCGCGCCGCGGCCACGCCCACCAAGACCCTGCACGAGGGGAACCCGCGACGCCGCGGGCTGCTGTGGATCGTCCTGCTCGTCGTCGCGGCGCTGCTCGCCGCCGTCGCCGGCTGGTTCTTCGGGATGGGACCGGGCTCGCCCGGAACGATCCCCCCGGTGGCGAACAAGACCGTTGCCGAGGCCCAGGACCTGCTCCGCACCGCCGGGTTCCAATCCACCGTCAAGGATGTCTTCGACGACGACGTCTCGCCGGGGCTGGTGGTCGGCTCGGAACCAAACGCCGGCGAGGTCATCCGCAAGTTCCAGCCCGTGTCCCTTGCCGTTTCCAAGGGCCCGGAACTGTTCCCGCTGCCGGAACTGACCGGCAAGACCCTGGACGAGGCCAAGACCACCCTCAACGCCGCCGAAATGGCCCTGGGTCCGATTACCGAGACGTTCGATGAATCGGCGCCTGCCGGCACGGTGCTTGCCCAGGCGCCTCGCAGCGGCAATCCGGTGCGGCACGGGACGCCCGTGGGCCTCACCGTCTCGAAGGGCCCGCAGCCCATTCCGGTCCCGGATGTCCGCGGCCAGGAGCAGCGTGCCGCCGTGAGCGCGCTCGAAGCCGCCGGGCTGAAGGCCGTGGTCTCCCCGGAGACAGTCAATGACCGGAAGGTGCCCAAGGGTTCCGTCGTGGCGCAAGACCCGGCCTCCGGCAACCTGACCAAGGGCGGATCGGTCACCCTGACGATCTCGAAGGGTCCGAAGCTCGTCGAGGTACCCAGCTTCATCGGGAAACAGGCCTCGGAAGCCAAGGAGGCCCTCGAAAAGCTCGGCTTCGAGGTCCAGATCGATGAGATCCTGGGAGGATTCTTCGGAACAGTCCGCGCCCAGGATCCCGTGAACACGGCCGTCCCCGAAGGCTCGCTTGTCACCCTGACCGTGGTCTGACCGCACGCGGCTCAAGGCAGACCTGCTCCACATAAAAGCTCCGCCCGGCTGCATCAGCCGGGCGGAGCTTTTTTAGCAGCGTTATTGTCTGCGTTTTTCAGCGAATTCTGTTGTCGATTAGTGCCGCGGGTCAGCGCTTGGCGAGGGCTCCGGCCACAAGGAACGCCATTTCGAGCGACTGCATGTGGTTCAGGCGCGGATCGCAGACCGACTCGTAGCGGTCCAGGAAGGCTTCCTGGTCGATCGGGTCGGCTCCGCCGAGGCATTCGGCGACGTCGTCGCCGGTCATCTCCACGTGCAGGCCGCCGGGGACGGTGCCGAGCGCGTGGTGGACTTCGAAGAATCCGCGCACTTCGTCGATGACGTCGTCGAAATTGCGGGTCTTGTAGCCGTTGGGCGAGGTGACCGTGTTGCCATGCATGGGGTCGGTGACCCACAGGACCTGAGCCCCGGAGGCGGTGACGCGTTCGACGATCGCCGGCAGCTTCTCGCGAATGTTGCTGGCGCCCATGCGGGTGATGAAGGTAAGCCGGCCGGGCTCCCGGTCCGGATCCAGTTTGTCTATCAGGCGCAGGGCGTCGTCGCCGCTCGTTGACGGGCCGAGCTTCACGCCGATCGGGTTACGGACGCGGGAGAGGAAGTCAACGTGTGCATGGTCCAGCTCGCGGGTGCGCTCCCCGATCCACAGGAAGTGCGCCGAGGTGTCGTAGGGCAGCCCCGTGCGCGAATCGATGCGGGTCAGGGCGCGCTCATAGTCCAGCAGCAGCGCCTCGTGGCTGGCGTAGAATTCCACGCGCTTGAGTGCCTCGAAGTCGGCGCCGCAGGAGGACATGAACTTGATGGCGCGGTCGATGTCCCGGGCCAGGGACTCGTAGCGGGCGTGCGCCGGGTTTTCGGTGAAGCCCTTGTTCCACTGGTGCACCAGGCGCAGGTCCGCGAAGCCACCCTGGGTGAAGGCACGGATCAGGTTCAGCGTCGAGGCGGAGGTGTGGTAAGCCTTCAGCATCCGGCCGGCGTCGTGGGCGCGGGAAGCGGGTGTGAAGTCGTAGCCGTTAACGATGTCGCCGCGGTAGGCCGGCAGGGTGACGCCCTCGCGCGTTTCGTCGTTGGAGGAGCGGGGCTTGGCGAACTGGCCAGCCATGCGGCCCATCTTGATGACGGGCATGGCCGCACCGTAGGTGAGGACGACGGCCATCTGGAGGATGGTCCGGACGCGTGCGCTGATCTTGTCCGCCGTCGCCGCTTCGAAGGTCTCGGCGCAGTCGCCGCCTTGGAGCAGGAATGCCTTGCCCTGCGCGGCAGCGGCGAGCCGTTCACGAAGGATGTCCACTTCGCCGGCGAACACGAGGGGCGGGAGGACGGAAAGTTCCTTGACGGACGCCTCAAACACAGCCGGGTCGGACCACGTGGGCTGCTGCGAGGCCGGGAGTTCCCGCCAGTTGTCCAGTCCGGGATAGTTGGCGGCTCCGCTCTGGGCGGTGCTGGTCAGCGGGGAAACTGGTTTCTCAGATAGCTCGGTCACCCTCTAAGGATAGTTGCCCCAACGAGGTTCGGCGGCCCTGCCTGTCATTGACTGCTCCGTTGCCGTCACATGGCACCCGTGGCGCCAGTTAGGCAGTCCCGGGAACCTCGGGGCCGTCTTCCGTGGCCGCCGTCGGCGCACCGGGGTTGTGAGCGTTGTCTGGCGTTTTTTCTGATGTTTTGTCGGCGGCTTTGTCGGCGGGCGCTTCCTGCGCCGCATCGGGGCCCGCGGAGGCCTTGTCCGGCGCTGCTTCCTGCGCTTTGCCCGCCAGGCGGAGCTTCACGACGGCGGCGTACTCGTCCACGTATTCCTGACCGGACAGCCGCATGAGTTCATACATGATCTCGTCAGTCACCGAACGCTGGACCAGCCGGTCATCCTCCATCCCGTAGTAGCGGCTGAAGTCGAGCGGTTCGCCAAAGATCATGCCGATGCGACGGATATTGGGGACGCGCTTGCCGATCGGCTGGACTTTGTCCGTTCCGATCATCGCCACGGGAATGACCGGTACACGGGCCTGCAGCGCCAGGCGGGCAACGCCCACCTTGCCGCGGTAGAGGCGCGCGTCGGGGCTGCGTGTCCCCTCGGGATAGATGCCCAGGAGCGAGCCGTTCCTGAGTACGTCCATGCCAGCGTTCAGGGACTGCGCGGACGCGGCTCCCCCGGACCTGTCCATGGGGAGCTGGTTGGTGAGCCGGAAGAAGGCGGCGGTCAGCCTGCCCTTGATCCCGGTGCCGGTGAAGTATTCGGATTTTGCCAGGAATGCGACGGGCCGCGGCACCATGACCGGCATGAAGATGGAATCCGAGAAGGAGAGGTGGTTCGAGGCCAGGATCGCGGCGCCCTCGGCCGGGACGTTGTCCAGGCCCTTGACCCAGGGCCGGAACAGCAGCTTCAGCACCGGTCCCAGGACAAACGTCTTCATGAACCAATAAAACACTCGGTGACCTCTCCGGAAGGCGTCTGGCCGGCCGCCCAAATCGGGTCCGGCCAGGACTTCAATGGACACCTTACTCTAGTGAGTTTTGCCGCCAAGGGTGACACGATGGGCTCATGACTGAAAGCAGCACTCCCCCGGCGCCCGCCGCTTTCAGCTACCCCGGCCACGGCCCCAACGCCCGGACCGGCGTGGCCATCTGCCACGGCTTCACGGGCAGCCCGCACAGCGTCCTGCCGTGGGCCCACCACCTCGCCGCCCAGGGCTTCGCGGTATCGGTGCCACTGCTGCCCGGGCATGGCACCCACTGGCGGGATCTCGCCCGGCAGCGCTGGCAGGACTGGTACACGAGCTTTGAAACGGCGTACCTGGACCTGGCCGCCCGGACCAACGACTGCTACGTCGCGGGGCTGTCCATGGGCGGCACCATAGCGCTGCGCACCGCGGCCCGCCACAGCGTGGCCGGCGTGGCCGCAGTCAACCCCGGCCTGAGCTTCTATGACCGCAGGGTCAGGATCGTGGGACTGCTCAAATACTTCCAGCGCACCACCATGCCGCTTCAGGAGGAGAATTCCACGGCGGCCGCCACCGACGACGGCGACTACTCGCTGACGCCGTTGGCCGCCGTCCACCAGCTGCGCCGGCTGTTCTCCGCGACCCTGCGGGACCTGCCGGCAGTGCAGGCTCCTGCCCTGGTCTTTAAGTCGGCCACCGACGCCGTGGTCCCGCCGTCGTCCCTGGCGCTGCTGCGCAGGAGGCTCGGATCCCGGGAACTCACCGTGATCCCGCTGCCGCACAGCGGGCACGTTGCCACCCTGGACGCCGATGCGCCGCTACTCTTTGAAGAATCAGTCCGCTTCTTCCTTCAGCACGCCCACGCCACCCACACACGGTCCACCATGCCGCCCACCGCCCCCTCGGAGACCACATGAGCATCCTTCCGGACCACTCGCCGTTCAGCAGCCCGTTCACGGGAACCGGCCCCCGGACCGGCGTCGTGGTGTCCCACGGCTTCACCGGCAGCCCGCACGGTGTGCGGGACTGGGCGTCGTCGCTGGCCGGTGCCGGGTTCGCCGTCCGGCTGCCCCTGCTGC
This sequence comes from Arthrobacter sp. P4_F10, assembly GCF_056401435.1. Taxonomy (NCBI): domain Bacteria; kingdom Bacillati; phylum Actinomycetota; class Actinomycetes; order Micrococcales; family Micrococcaceae; genus Arthrobacter; species Arthrobacter sp. P4_F10. The sequence continues at coordinate 62,809 of NZ_JBFUJJ010000012.1, read as the reverse complement.
CGGGGCACGGAACGAGCTGGCAGGAGCTGGCCAAGACCCGCTGGCAGGACTGGCATGCGGCCCTGGACGCGGCCTACCTGGAGCTAGCGGAAGAATGCGACATCGTGGTCGTGGCGGGGTTGTCAATGGGCGGTGCCCTGGCGTTGCGGATTGCGGCCACCCGTCCCGTGGCGGGGGTTGTGGTGGTCAACCCCGGCCTGGTCATCGATGATCCCCGTGCCCCGCTGGCCGGCGTCCTGAAGTTCGTCCTCAAGAGCACCCCTGCGATCGCCAATGACATCCTCAAGCCGGACATGGATGAGGGTGCCTACCCGCGCACGCCGGTGGCCGCGGCGCACGAGCTCAACAAGATGTTCAAGGACACCGTGCGCCTGCTGCCCCGCATCACGGCTCCTGTCCGGGTGTACCGTTCAGCAGTGGATCATGTGGTGTCCGAATCCAGCATGGTGGCCCTGCGCCGCGGGTTGACCAACGCCCCGCTCGAGGTGGTCCGTCTGGAAAACAGCTACCACGTGGCTACTATGGACAACGACGCGCCCGAGATCTTCCATGGCACAGCCGAATTTGTCCGGTCCGTTGCCTCCGCAGCCAGTCCGGGCGCGGCCCGCGCCAGCCGGAAGGACACGGCCAATGACTAAACCAGACCCCGACCTCCCGGATCCCGAGACTCCGGACCCGGACCCCGCCGATGCCCGGCACTCCGGCCCGGACGCCACCGCGCACCAGGAGCCCCAGCCCCCTGAGTCCCAGGCCGATGAGTCCCAGGACTCCCCCGCCTCGGACGCACAGTTGGCCGACGACGACGCCGTCTGGCTGGATCTCGTCGCCAGGCTTGAAGGGGTCGGGGCAGCCGGGGACGAGGCAACCGGCGGGCCGGCCGACGGAACCGAAAGCGCTGCCGGCGGCGGGGCCGGCTCCGGCGCTGGCTCCGGCGCTGGTTCCGGCGCTGGTTCCCCTCCGGGTCGGACGTTCCGGGATTTTGACCCGTTGGGCCTCTCCGGCGCCGCACCGATCGAGCTCTCCGCCAAGGAGCGCCTCGCCCCGGCCCCGGGGCAGCCGGCTGCGGGCACCAACGAGATACCGGATACTGCGCCCGGCCCCCGCGACTACGAGCCCGACGACGACGACGGCGCGTTCGTCCCGGAGGAGCCGCCCAGCCTGGCCGGGGCAGATCCGATGACTGTCCTTGCCTGGATTGGCGCGGTGGGCGGCCCGATTGCGCTCGTGCTCTCGGCAATGTTCTGGCGGTCGGCGCCGCTGGTGGCCATCCTTGGCATGGTGGCCGCGTTCGCGGCCGCAGTGGTCTTCCTGATCATGAAGCTGCCCGGCGAGAAAGACGAGCACGACGACGGGGCGCGCATCTAGCCCACCCGCTCATTTAGGCCACCAGCTACTCCGCCTGTATCTCAGGGCTGGCTACATCGCGCTGCTACGTGTGCATCCGGCTGCTGACCCGGGAGAGGTCGGCCGCGCCGATCAGTCCGGCGTTGGGTCCGAGGGCAGCCAGTTCGATCTCCGCCGCCGGGCGGAAACCGCGGCCGGTTAGGTTCCGGGCGAAGGCCTTCCGGGCCGGCGCGACCAGCAGCTCGCCGGCATCGCACAGTCCGCCGCCGATCACGAACTTTCCGGGGTCCAGGGCCGCTGCGAGGTTCGCCAGGCCAAGGCCCAGCCATTCCCCGACGTCCTCGAGGAGTTCGCAGGAGGTCTGGTCCCCGGCCTTGGCCAGCTCGGTCACAATCACGCCCGTGATCCGTCCCACGTCTCCGTCCACAGCCTTGAGCAGCTCCTGGGCAACCGGAGAATTAGCAGCGGCCAGTTCCCTGGCCTCGCGGCCGAGCGCATTGCCTGAGGCGTACTGTTCCCAGCAGCCGCGGTTGCCGCACTCGCAGCGGTGCCCGCCCGGCATGATGATCTGGTGGCCGAACTCCCCCGCCACGCCGAAGCGGCCGCGTTCCAGCCGTCCGTCCATCACCATGGCGCCGCCGATCCCGGTGCCCAGGGTGATGCAGACCAGGCGGTTCTGTCCCTGTCCGGCGCCGAAGCGCCATTCCGCCCAGGCGGCAGCGTCGGCGTCGTTGGTCAACAGGACGGGGCGGCGCRGCAGCCGCTGCAGGTTCTCGCGCAGCGGTTCATTGCGCCAGGCCAGGTGCGGGCTGAAGAGAACGGTACCGCCGTCGAGGTCCATCCAGCCGGCGGCGCCGATGCCGACCGACCAGATCCGGTGCCCGGCGCCCAGTTCCTCGACCAGCTCGACAATGACCTGCTCCACGGCGCGCGGGTCATTGCCCGGAGTGGAGCGTTTAGCCTGGCTGAGGATCCGGCCCTCGGCATCGACCACCCCGGCAGCAACCTTGGTTCCCCCGATGTCGACGCCGATCGCCAGGCCCTTGCGGCCCAGCCGCAGGTGTGAGCGGATGTCGTGCCCGGCCGTGGCGGCCGCCGCTCCGGCCACGGTCCTGCTCCGCCAGGCGGCGGTCCGGCCGCGCAGGCCGGGCTGCCGGCCAGGTGTTGGTGTCTGCATGGTGCCCCATTCTATTCGCCGGGACCGCCGCAGCCGCGAACGCCCCCGCAGCACGACGCGCCAGCACGACGCGGAGCATTACGCCGCGCCGGTGTCCGCAGCATCCAGACTGGCGGAAAGTCGGGCCCGCCCGTAAAGTTACCGGCCAGTAGGTGTCGCAGAACACACCTTGGGGGAACCGCATACTAGGCTTAGCGGTACCCCTTGCGGGCCTATGGATACCTAAGGAGCTGTCGTGCGAGAAATCATTGTCCCGCCACTGGTGAATGTCGATCCGGACACCAACGTCACCGATCTCGTAGTGCGCCAGGCGGCCAAGGCCTCCAACCCTGCGCTTTTCTCGCGGCTCGACGCGGCGGGCCAGTGGCAGGACGTCCGCGCCACGGATTTCCTGGCCGACGTGTCGGCCCTGGCCAAGGGCCTCATGGCCAGCGGCGTGGCGGCCGGCGACCGCGTGGGCATCATGTCCCGCACGCGGTATGAATGGGCCCTGATCGACTTCGCCATCTGGTTCGCCGGCGCCGTTTCGGTCCCGATCTATGAGACCTCCTCCCCCTCCCAGGTGGCGTGGAACCTTGGCGATTCCGGCGCGGTAGCCGCGTTCGGCGAATCCGCGCATCACGAGGACATCATCCGTCAGGCCGCCACCTCCGAAGGGCTCACGGCCCTGCGTCATGTCTGGCAGCTCGAGGGCGACAGCCTGGAGGAGGTCCGTGCGGCTGGAGCCGGCATCAGCGACGCCGAGCTCGAAGCGCGGCGCGGCCAAGCGTCCCTGAACGATATCGCCACGATCATCTACACCTCAGGAACCACCGGCCGGCCCAAGGGCTGCGAGCTGACCCACGGCAATTTCGTGGAACTGTCCGAGAACGCCCTGGTCACGTCGCTGGGCAAGATCGTGCACGAGCAGGCCAGGACCATCATGTTCCTGCCCATGGCCCACGTCTTCGCACGCTTCATCTCCGTGCTGGCCGTCGCAGCCGGCGTCACGGTGGCGCACACACCGGATATCAAGAACCTGCTGCCGGATCTGCAGAGCTACAAACCGACCTTCATCCTCGCCGTCCCGCGCGTCTTCGAAAAGGTCTACAACTCCGCCCTGACCAAGGCCGAGGACGGCGGCAAGGGCGCCATCTTCCACCGCGCTGCGGACACCGCCATCGAATTCTCCCGGGCCCGGCAGGCCGGCAAGGTGGGGCTCGTGCTGAGGCTCAAGCACGCCTTGTTCGACAAGCTCGTGTACAGCAAGCTTCGGGCCGCCATGGGCGGGCACGTCGCCCATGCCGTTTCCGGCGGCGGCCCGCTCGGCGAACGGCTGGGCCACTTCTTCCAAGGCATCGGCATGCAGATCCTGGAAGGGTACGGGCTGACCGAAACCACGGCGCCGGTCACGGTCAACACCCCGGACCTGATCAAGATCGGCACCGTTGGCGCCCCGATTCCCGGCAACTCCGTCAGGATCGCGGACGACGGCGAGATCCTCACCAAGGGCGTGTGCGTCATGCGCGGCTACTACAAGCGCGATGACCTGTCCGCCGCGACCTTCGACGAGGACGGCTGGTTCCGCACGGGAGACATCGGCCAGCTGGACGAGGCGGGGTTCCTGACCATCACGGGGCGCAAAAAGGAAATCATCGTCACGGCGGGCGGCAAGAACGTGGTTCCTGCCCTGCTGGAAGACCAGATCCGGGCGGACGCGCTTGTCTCGCAGGTGCTCGTGGTGGGCGACAACCGCCCGTTCATCGGCGCCCTTGTGACCCTGGACGAAGAGGCCCTTCCCGGCTGGCTGGGCCGCCACGGACTCCCGGCCTCGACCTCGCTTGCCGAGGCTGCCGGGCACCCGACGGTCAAGGCCGCCGTCCAGGAGCTCATCAACCACGCCAACCAGTCTGTGTCCCAGGCTGAGGCGATCAAGTCCTTCCGGATCGTGCCGGCCGACTTCACCGAGGCCTCCGGCCATCTGACCCCTTCCATGAAGGTCAAGCGGGCGCAGGTGCTCAAGGACTTCGAGAACGTGATCGAGGAGATGTACAGCGCCAAACGTCCCACCCTCGCGTAGGCAACGGACGCCCGCACCACAGCAAAGGGCCCTTCCAGCTTCGGCTGGAAGGACCCTTTGTCTGTGTTCCGGGTTGTTTCTGCTGCCGCTATTCGACGACGAGCAGCAGATCCCCGCCCTGGACCTGTTCGATCGAGCCGACGGCGAGGCGCGCCACGGTGCCGGCCACCGGCGTCGTGATGGACGCTTCCATCTTCATGGCCTCGATCGTGGCCACCGTGTCGCCGGCCTTGACCGTGTCGCCGGCTTTGACGGTCAGCGTGACGGCACCGGCGAACGGCGAGGCCACCTGGCCCGGCTGGGAGGCATCGGCACGTTCGGCGGCCTTGACGTTGCTCACCACTGAACGGTCACGGACCACCACGGGCCGGGACTGGCCGTTGAGCGTGCACATGACCGTCCGCATGCCCTTTTCGTCCGGCTCGGAGACGGCCTCGAGCGAGGCGATCAGGTGGACGCCCTTCTCGAGTTCGATCTCGTGCTCCGCACCGCGCTGCAGCCCGAAGAGGTAGTCGCGCGTGTCCAGCACCGAAAGGTTGCCGTAGGACTCGACGCTCTTCTCGTAGTCCTTGGTGGGACCGGCGAAGAGCAGCCGGTTGAGGGTGCGCCGACGGGTCTTGGAGTCGCCGTTGAGCGCGGCGCTGTCCTCGGTGCTGAGCTCGACGTCGCGGACCTTGACGTTGCGGCCCTGCAGCGCCTTGGTCCGGAAGGGCTCGGGCCAGCCGCCGGGCGGGTCGCCGAGTTCGCCGGAAAGGAAGCCGATCACGGAATCCGGGACATCGTACTTCTGCGGGTTCTCGTTGAAGTCCGCGGGATCGGCGTTGAGGCCCACCAGGTGCAGGGCGAGGTCGCCCACCACCTTGGACGACGGCGTCACCTTCACCAGGCGGCCGAGGATCCGGTCCGCCGCGGTGTACATGTCCTCGATCGCCTCGAAACGCTCGCCCAGGCCCAGCGCCATCGCCTGCTGGCGCAGGTTGGACAGCTGTCCGCCCGGAATCTCGTGCTGGTAGACCCGGCCGGTGGGGCCCGGCAGCCCGGACTCGAACGGCGCGTAGACCCGGCGGACGGCTTCCCAGTAGGGCTCGAGGGCACAGACGTTCGCGAGGCTGAGGCCGGTGTCGCGCGGCGTGTGGGCCAGCGCGGCGACGAGGGCCGAGGCCGAGGGCTGGCTGGTGGTTCCGGCAAGGGAGGCCGAGGCCACGTCCACGGCGTCCACGCCGGCATCCACGGCCGCGAGGAGCGTGGCCAGCTGGCCGCCTGCGGTGTCGTGGGTGTGCAGGTGGACGGGGAGGTCGAACCGCTCCCGCAGCGCCGAGACGAGGCGTGCCGCGGCAGCCGGACGCAGCAGCCCGGCCATGTCCTTGATCGCGAGGATGTGCGCCCCGGCGTCGACGATCTTCTGCGCCAGCTCCAGGTAGTAGTCCAGGGTGTAGAGCGTTTCCTCCGGATCCAGCATGTCCGCGGTGTAGCAGAGGGCGACCTCGGCGACGGCGGTACCGGTCTCGCGGACGGCCCGGATGGCCGGGGCCATCTGGTTGACGTCGTTGAGGGCGTCGAAGATGCGGAAGATGTCGATGCCCGTGGCGGCGGCCTCGTTGACGAACGCCACCGTGACCTCTTCCGGGTAGGGCGTGTAGCCGACGGTGTTGCGGCCGCGGAGCAGCATCTGCAGGCACAGGTTCGGCATTGCCTTGCGCAGGGCAGCAAGACGGTCCCACGGGTCTTCGCCGAGGAAGCGCAGGGCGACGTCGTAGGTTGCCCCGCCCCAGGCCTCGACCGACAGCAGCTCCGGGAGCAGCTTGGACTCGGCCGGACCGGCCGCCACGAGGTCGCGGGTGCGCACACGGGTGGCCAGCAGGGACTGGTGCGCGTCGCGGAAGGTGGTGTCCGTGACAGCCACGGCGTCCTGCGCGCGCAGGGCCCGCGCAAATCCTTCCGGGCCGAGCTCCAGGAGCCGCTGCCGGGACCCCGGCCGGGCCTCAGTGTCATCGAGGGCCGGAAGCTTGTCCGCCGGGTCCGTGTGGACCCGCAGTTCGCCGTTGGGCTTGTTGACGGTGACGTCGGCAAGCCAGGTCAGCAGCTTGGTGCCGCGGTCTGCGGAGACCCGCGCCTTCAGCAGCTGGGGCCGTTCGTCAATGAACGAAGTGGCCACATCCCCGGCGACAAAGTCGGCGTCGTCGAGGACGGCCTGCAGGAAGGAGATGTTGGTGGACACCCCGCGGATGCGGAATTCGGCGAGGGCGCGGCGGGCGCGGGCGACGGCGGCCGGGTAGTTGCGGCCGCGGCAGGTCAGCTTGACCAGCATCGAGTCGAAGTGCGGGCTGATCTCCGCACCCGAGTAGACGGTGCCGCCGTCGAGCCGGACACCGGCGCCGCCGGCCGAGCGGTAGCCGGTGATCTTGCCGACGTCGGGCCGGAAGCCGTTGGCCGGGTCCTCCGTGGTGATGCGGCACTGCAGGGCGGCGCCCTTGAGCTGGACGCTCTCCTGCGACAGGCCCAGATCCGCGAGGCTCTCACCGGCGGCGATGCGCAGCTGCGCCTGGACGAGGTCGACGTCGGTGACTTCCTCGGTGACGGTGTGCTCGACCTGGATGCGCGGGTTCATTTCAATGAACACGTGCTGGCCGGCGCGCTCCCCTACTGTGTCGACAAGGAATTCGACCGTACCGGCGTTGACGTAGTTCAGCGCCTTCGCGAACTTCACGGCGTCGCGGTACAGCGCCTGCCGGATGCCTTCGTCGAGGTTCGGGGCCGGTGCGATCTCCACCACTTTCTGGTGGCGGCGCTGGATGGAGCAGTCACGCTCGAAGAGGTGCATGATGTTGCCCTGGGCATCGGCCAGGATCTGGACCTCGATGTGCCGCGGGCGCAGGACGGCCTGCTCAAGGAACATGGTGGGGTCCCCGAACGCGGCGTCCGCTTCGCGCATGGCGGCCTGCAGGGCCTCCGGGAGCGCTTCGCGGGTGTCCACGCGGCGCATGCCGCGCCCGCCGCCACCGGCGACGGCCTTGGCGAAGATCGGGAAGCCGATCTCATCCGCGGCGGCGATCAGCTCGTCCATGTCCTTCGACGGCTGGCTGGACTTGAGCACCGGGACGCCGGCCTTGCGGGCGGCCTCCAGGGCGGCAACCTTGTTGCCCGCGAGTTCCAGGACCTCCGCCGGCGGGCCGACGAACGTGATGCCGGCCGCCTTCGCGGCCCGCGCCAGGCGCGGGTTCTCGGAGAGGAAGCCGTAGCCGGGGTAGATGGCGTCCGCCCCGGACTCCTTGGCGACCCGCACCACCTCGTCTACGTCGAGGTACGCCCGGACCGGGTGGCCCTCTTCGCCGATCAGATACGCCTCATCGGCCTTCTGGCGGTGAATAGAGTTGCGGTCCTCGTGGGGAAACACAGCGACAGTCTTGGCACCCAGCTCGTAGCTCGCGCGGAAAGCGCGAATCGCGATCTCGCCGCGGTTGGCCACCAGAATCTTAGAAAACATACTTCTCCTGCATCATCGCGGGCGTATCGGTAAGTGCTCACAGTGTCTAGGACCTGTGCGGGCAAACACAAATCATTGTGGCCACTGTCACAGCATTATCCGTCACGGACGCTGCGATGGGCAGGGCCCCGGCCATAGAGCTTTCCCCGCCGGCCCGGTTCGCGAGGTTCCGGCGCCCCCGCGCCGGATGAAACGGGATTCGCCGGAGCATCAACATATGATGAGTGGGTGGGTGGCGCATGCACGCCCCGGCTCCGAAGAACGCAGGAGCCGGCACGACCCCGTCTCGGCAACCGGCGTTAGGTATTGGTTTTTCAAGTGCAAGTAGTGAGCATCAGCAGCCTCAAAGGCGGTGTCGGCAAGACATCCGTGACCACTGGACTGGCATCGGCAGCATTGGCCGCCGGCATCCCCACCCTCGTCGTTGACCTTGACCCGCACGCTGACGCCAGCACCGCCCTCGGCGTGAGCCCGGACGATCAGCTCGATATCGGCAGGATGCTGAGGTCGCCCCGGCGGGCGCACCTGGCGGACAACGTGGTTCCCAGCGGCTGGGTGGAGCGCGCCAGGATCAACGGCGCCGCCAACGGCCGCGCCAATGGTAGAACGCAAGCCGGCGCTGCAACCTCAGTCCTCGACGTAGCCGTCGGCTCTGCCTACACCGGCATCTACGACCGGCCTGACCTGGGCCGCCGCGACCTCCGCCGGCTTTCCACTGTGCTGGCCGGCGCCACGAACTACGAACTCGTCCTGGTCGATTGTCCCCCGTCGCTGAACGGCCTGACCCGGATGGCCTGGTCCGCAAGCGACAAGGTGACCCTGGTGGCCGAACCCGGACTCTTCTCGGTGGCCGGCACGGAGCGCACCATGCGCGCCATCCAGCTGTTCCGGCAGGAATTCGCGCCCAATCTGTCCCCCGCCGGCATCGTGGCCAACCGGGTGCGCAGCGGCTCGGCCGAACACACGTTCCGGCTCTCGGAGATGGAATCCATGTTCGGCCAGCTGCTGCTGAGCCCGCACATCCCTGAGCAGGCCAACTGGCAGCAAATCCAKGGCGCGGCCCACTCCATCCACCACTGGCCCGGAGACTCGGCCAAGAATGCGGCCGGACTCTTCGATGCCCTGCTGCAGAACCTGCTGCATCCCAACGGCGCGGCCCCGGCCGGCACCGTCCGCGACCGCAGCCAGCGCTGACCAGCGACCGGCGCACCCGGGCGCAACGCTCAACGAACTGAGGCCGCCTCCCTGTCCGGGAGGCGGCCTCAGTCTTGTCTGTAACGGTGTGTGCTAGCCGATCTTGCGGGCCGCGCGGCGCTTGCTCAGTTCGTCGTCGGGAAAGGACTGGTCCGCGGCGTGTTCGCTGGGAAGGGCTGCGAGGCTTCCTTCAACTTCGCGCCACACACGGCCGACGGCGATGCCGAACACCCCCTGGCCGCCCTGGACGAGATCAATCACTTCATCCGCCGACGTGCACTCGTAGACGCTCGCACCGTCGCTCATCAGCGTGATCTGGGCGAGGTCTTCGACGCCGCGCTCCCGCAGGTGCTCCACGGCGGTGCGGATCTGCTGCAGGGAGACGCCGGTGTCCAGGAGCCGTTTGACTACTTTAAGGACCAGGATGTCGCGGAAACCGTAGAGCCGCTGGGAGCCGGAGCCGGCTGCGCCGCGGACGGCGGGCTCAACCAGTCCGGTGCGTGCCCAGTAGTCGAGTTGGCGGTAGGTGATGCCGGCCGCCTTGCAGGCGGTGGGCCCGCGGTAGCCCGCATCTTCGTCCAGAACGGGAAGATCCTCGGTGAACAGCAGGCCTTGGGCACCGCTGGCGGGCACAGCAACGCCGGCCGTTGCGGCCTGCTTCAGCTCGCCTGCTTCGCCTTTCGGACTCACGTGGACCCTCCTTGTTGTGGGTTCCCCTGGGTAAGTTGCATCGGCAGCATTATCTGTGAACAGCTGCACGACACAGGATGATGACTTCACCCGTGTAATTCAGCCGGGGCTGCACTTTCCAGTGTGACTTGCGCGGCTACCGTATGCAATGGGAACTTGTACCTCCGACGTTAGGCCTGCCAGGGCCCAAGGTCAAAGACGTTGGGGCTATTCGGCGGGCGTGTCGAAAGTTTCATCCTCGGCTTTAACGTTTGGCGCCGCCACAGCTGTCCCCGGCGTTTCAGAAACCTCACCCGTAACAGGCGCACCAACAACCCCGGCAGCCTCCTTGGCTCCGGTTGCCGGGCAGTTCAGCCGCCGAAGTCTTCCGGTTCGACGTCGTCGAGGAACTCGCGGAAGCGCCGCAGTTCGCCTTCCTCGTCCACGGCGGGTCCGGGATGCGTGTCCTCGCCCTCGTCGTGTTCGGTGATCCGGACGCCGGCCTCGTCCATGACGGCGTCGGCACACCAGATCCGGCACTTGGCGCGCAGGCCAAGCGCCAGGGCATCCGAGGCGCGGGAGCTTACGGTGGTTCCGTTCTCGAACTGCAGCTGCCCGTAGAAGATGTTGTCCTCCACTGCGACGATGTTGACGCTGACGATGCTGTGGCCGAGGGCCTCGACAACGTCCACCAGGAGGTCGTGGGTCATCGGCCGGGGCGGGACGACTCCCTGCTGGGCCAGGGCAATGGCGCTGGCTTCCGGAGTCCCGATCCAGATCGGCACGTGGCGCTCACCATGGATTTCCTTGAGCAGGACAAGCGGCTGGTTGGACGGCAACTCAATCCGCACGCCGACAATCTCCACCTCAATCATCAGATGTCCATCCTTGAGATGCGGTCATGGACCAGCGCCTGGTGCAGGGACAGGCAGAGGTCGCTGATTTCCCGGGCAGCCTCGGCGGCGCGGGCGTGGGAGGCCGCGTCTTTGCGGGACGTCAGCGTGGCCACTGCGCGTTCCACGAGCCCGAATTCGCGGTCGGCAGCCGCCTGGAACGGCCGCAGGTGGCGGGGCTCCAGGCCATGGCTCTCCAGCTGGACGCAAGCCCGCGCCACCTGCAGGGCGTGTTCGTCGAACTTGCCGTTCACGTGCCCGATCAGGCCGTAGCTCAAGAGGGATTCCAGCAGCGGGACGCTCGCCCCGGATTCAGCACGGAGCTGCTCCTCGCTGAGCCGGCGCGCACGGCTCTGCAGCTCGGTGGCGAGCTCCTCGGAGACGACCCGCGGGGAGAGCGTGACCCCTGCCGGCAGGTTTTCCGGCCGTTCGCCCCGGTCGATCGCGTCAAGGTAGTCCTTGATGACCTTTAGCGGCAGGTACTGGTCACGCTGGAGGGACAGAACGAAGCGCAGCCGTTCGACGTCGTTCTCGGAATACTGTCGGTAACCGGCAGGGGTCCGCTGCGGGTTGATGAGTCCCTTTTCCTCAAGGAACCGGATTTTTGACGCCGTCATGCTGGAAAAGTCGTCGCTCAGTTGAGCCAGGACTTCCCCGATGTTCAGAACCTGGGGTCCGCGCCGATCCGCATGTGCCGTGGCCACAGGCAGCTACCCCCGGAATCAGACGTTGCCTGCTGCGCGGGCAGGGCTGAGGTAGAAGGTGAGGCGGAACTTGCCGATCTGGACCTCGTTGCCGGACTTCAGTTCCACGGAGTCCACGCGGTCGTGGTTGACGTAGGTGCCGTTCAGGCTCCCGGTGTCCACTACCTCGAAGCTGCGCGCGGTGCGGCGGAATTCCACGTGCCTGCGGGACACGGTGACGTCGTCGAGGAAGATATCGGCGTCCGGGTGGCGGCCCGCCGTCGTGACGTCCGAGTCCAGCAGGAACCGCGCGCCGGCGTTGGGGCCGCTGTGTGCCACGAGCAGGGCCGATCCGAAGGGAAGGGCCTCGACCGCTACCCGCTCCTCGGCCGAGAGCTTCGGCGTGAAGTTGGGTTCATCGCGCACCGGAGTGAGGTTGATCGACGTGGTCTCCGAAGCTTTCACTCCACCCGTGCCGTAACCGTCACCGGTGTCGTTCCGTTCGTGCCCAAACATTGAGTCCTCCTCATTCGTTGCAGGTGTCCCCCCTGCAAACAACGCATGCCGTCCGGAAAAGCCTCGCAGTCCCGGTATTGAGGCCTTTCGGCGGGGCGCGGCTTGTTTTGTTATCCCAACAACACACTCCGGCGACCCCGGACCGAACGACCTCTGTCTTTAGCCTACCTGCTGTTCATACTCGGATGCACTGAGCAGGGACTCTACCGCGTCGGCTTCCGCGAGCTTGATTTCGATCAGCCAGCCGTCACCGTACGGATCCGAGTTAATAAGGGCGGAATCGGTGTCCAGAGCCTCGTTCCGGGCCACCACCTCGCCCGTCACGGGGGCGTAGATGTCGCTGACGCTCTTGGTGGATTCGACTTCTCCAACCACGTCATTGGCCTTGATGGTTGTCCCCACTTCAGGCATCTGGGCGTAGACGACATCCCCGAGGGCGTCCTGGGCAAAATCGGTGATGCCGACGCGCACAATCCCGTCAGCATTGGGGGCCGAAACCCATTCGTGTTCTGCGGTGTAGGACAGGTCTTCGGGAATGATGCTCATGACGGGCCTTTCATCGGGTCAATCACCTATGCGGCGGCAGTCGTTTGTTCTAGCCGCCGCTGAAAGTATAGGCATATCCGGCAGGGGCCGGGGAGGGATCTGAGAAGATGGTGCGATGTCAGAACATGCGCCGCTGTGTGTCAGGAACGTGAACAACCGGGGCGCCGGGACCCTCCGGACCCGCAGGGGCTAGGCCATGCCTGAGCTTCCGGAAGTTGCGGCCCTGACGGACTTTCTCCACGAGCACCTGCGCGGGGCAGTTGTGACGAAGATCCAGCTGGTCTCCTTCGCCGTGCTCAAGACGGCAGACCCCCTCTTCACCGACCTCGAGGGCAGGGCCGTCAGCGGGGTGCGGCGGTTCGGCAAGTTCGTCAGCATGGAAGCCGACGGGCTGCATTTTGTCTTCCACCTGGCGCGGGCCGGCTGGGTCCGCTTCACTGACACGCCCACCGACGCCCAGCTGAAAATGGGCAAGGGGCACATCGCGGTGCGGCTGACATTTTCCGGCGCTTCCGGCCCGGTGGGCATGGACCTGACCGAGGCGGGCACGAAAAAGAGCCTCGCGGTCTATGTGGTCCGCGATCCGAACGACGTTCCCGGCATCGCCGCGCTCGGACCGGATCCGTTCAGTCCAGACTTCGACGTCGACGCCTTGGCCGGGATCCTCGGTTCCAGTTCCCACCAGATCAAGGGCGTCCTGCGGAGCCAGAGCATTATTGCCGGGATTGGGAATGCGTACAGCGACGAGATCCTGCACGCCGCCAGGATCTCGCCTTTCGCCCTCGCCAAGTCCCTGGACCGGACGGACGTCCAGCGCCTCTACGACGCCGTCCACACCATTCTGGGCACGGCCGTGAAGGAAGCCCAAGGCAAGCCGCCCAACGAACTCAAGGACACCAAGCGGAGCCACATGAGGGTCCACGGCCGCACCGGCGAAGCGTGTCCGGTGTGCGGCGACACGGTTCGGGAGGTCTCCTTTGCGGACACCGCCCTGCAGTACTGCCCGACGTGCCAGACGAAGGGGAAGATCCTGGCCGACCGCCGGACTTCGCGCTTCCTGAAATAGGCGCTTCTTGAAACGGGCACCGGCGTCTGAATCCCTTGCGCTGGCGCCTCCTGAGCGAACACGATACAAGGACACCTTTCAACGGCGCCTGAGGGAGTTGTCTCCAAGATGCGAATGCTGATTATGGGTCCCCCGGGGTGCGGCAAGGGCACCCAGGCCGAACGTTTGTCCCGGCGCCTCGGCATCACCGTGGTGTCAACCGGCGAGGTATTCCGCGACCATGTGAGGAACCTGACGCCGCTGGGCCGGGAAGTCATTGTGCATCTGGATGCGGGCGACTTGGTGCCCGACACCCTGACGAACCGTGTGGTGCGTGAGCGGCTGAACCAGAAGGACGTCAGGGCAGGGTTCCTCTTGGACGGGTACCCCCGAAACACGGCTCAGCTGGCTGAACTCGACGTCATCCTTGCCGCCAACGGACAGGTTCTGGACGTTGCGGTCCAGCTGACGGTTGACGACGGCGAACTTGTCCGCCGAATGCTCCACCGCGCCACTTTGACCGGACGCAGCGACGATACCGAGGACGTCATCCGGCACCGTTTGGAGCTGTACCACCACGAGACTGAGCCTGTGGCCTCAGCATACTCACAGCGCGGGATCCTCCTGAGCGTCAACGGCATGGGAAGCGAGGATCAGATCTTCGGCCGGCTGCTCGCGGCGCTCCGCGCGTCCTTCCCCGCGGCCATACCCGATGCCAACACTGCCTCCATGGACGGAACGGCGCCGAACTGAGTCGCCCTCCAAAACAGAAAACCCCGCCATTCCTTCGTCAGGAATGGCGGGGTTTCGTCTGTTGGTCGGGCTGACAGGATTTGAACCTGCGACCCCTTGACCCCCAGTCAAGTGCGCTACCAAGCTGCGCTACAGCCCGCTGGTTCCACCGTTCTCCGCTGGGAAGTCTGCCCGGATTCGCTCCAGGTTTTCTTCCAAGCAGTCCGGCCGAACCACCTCCAAAAGCTTACACGATCCCGGAGGGTGCCTGTGACAATTTCATGCTGTCACGCCCAAGGTGTGTCGGAATTAACGTTTCTTGCCGCGCTTTTCACGTACACGCATGTTGACCTCGATCGGCGTGCCCTCGAAACCGAAGGTCTCGCGGAGGCGCCGGGTGATGAAGCGGCGGTATCCCGGATCCAGGAATCCGGTGGTGAACAGCACGAACTTCGGCGGCCGGCTGGACGCCTGGGTGCCGAACAGGATGCGCGGCTGCTTGCCGCCGCGGACCGGGTGCGGGTGCGCTGCCACGAGTTCGCCAAGGAACGCGTTGAGGCGTCCGGTGGGGATGCGCTTGTCCCAGTTCTCCAGGGCAATGTCCAGGGCCGGGACCAGCCGGTCCTTGTGCCAGCCAGTCAAGGCTGAGATGTTCACGCGAGGGGCCCAGGCGACGTGTGCCAGGTCCTGCTCGATTTCGCGTTCCAGGTAGCGGCGGCGTTCGTCGTCGAGGAGGTCCCATTTGTTGAAGGCGAGCACCAGGGCGCGGCCGGATTCGACGGCGAGCTGCAGGATGCGGACATCCTGCTCGCTGAGCACTTCGTCCACGGCCAGGAGCACGACGGCGACCTCAGCCTTTTCGAGCGCGCTCTGGGTGCGCAGGGAGGCGTAGAAGTCTGCGCCCTGGGCCATGTGCTGGCGGCGCCGGATGCCGGCGGTGTCCACGAAGCGCCACGTGCGGCCGCCGAGTTCGATGAATTCATCGACCGGGTCACGGGTGGTGCCGGCGGTGTTGTCCACCACCACGCGCTCGGAACCGGCGAGCTTGTTCAGCAGCGAGGACTTCCCGACGTTCGGGCGGCCGATCAGGGCGATGCGGCGGGGTCCGCCGGAGCGCTCGAGGCCCTCGATCAGGGAGTACTCCGGGAGGGTGTCCATGACGTGGTCCAGGAGGTCGGCCACGCCGCGGCCGTGCAGGGCCGAAACCGGGTACGGTTCGCCGAAGCCGAGGCCCCAGAGGGTTGCCGAATCGGCTTCCTGGGCGAAGTCGTCCACCTTGTTGGCCACCATGATGACCGGCTTCTTCGACTTACGCAGCATCTTCATGACGCCTTCGTCGGTCGCGGTTGCGCCCACGGCGGAGTCGACGACGAACAGGACGGCGTCCGCGAGTTCTACAGCCATCTCGGCCTGCTCCGCCACACGGGCGTGGATGCCGCGGGCATCGTGTTCCCACCCGCCGGTGTCCACTACCGTGAAGTTGCGGCCGTTCCAGTTCGCCGAGTACATGACGCGGTCGCGGGTGACGCCGGGGGTGTCCTCGACGACTGCCTCGCGGCGGCCCAGGATCCTGTTGACCAGGGTGGACTTGCCCACGTTGGGCCGGCCGATGATGGCCAGGACAGGATCCAGTTTGACCGGACCGTCAAAGTCCTGGTCGTCGAACTGGCCGCTCAGCAGCGCGGCGTCGTCCTCGTCCAGCTCGTAGTCGTCAAGGCCGGCCCGAAGGGAGGCCGCGCGTAGCTCCGCTTCGTCATCGTCCAGGGCGGCGAGGTGTTCAGCCACCTGGTCGGTGCCGGTGGGCGTGTATTCGTCTTCGCCGGCGCCAAAATTGCCGGAGGTTTGAGTCGTATCGCTCATTGCACTTTCCTTAGGTGGTGATCTGCCGGCGTCCCGGCTACTGCAACATGTCGTTCGTGCGGGGATTCCGCGTGGGGCAGGGACTGCCCGGTTCTTAGTACTGAGTCCTGGACATGGCGCGCTAGCGCGGCCCGGATTTCGGTTCCCGCCCTGTCCATTGAAACACGCCCGGTCTCACCGGGCCTGCGGCTGACGTTGATGGCACCGCCGAAGCTGACATGCAGCCGCCGGCGGGGCGGGGGAACCGTGTCCAGGTGTTCGCCGCCGATTCTGGTGCCCAGGATGGCGACGGGAACCACTGTGGCGCCGGAGTTGAGCGCCAGCCAGGCGACGCCGTTGTTGATCGCGGCTGCCTCACCGCTCCCCCGGGTGCCTTCGGGCAAAATCCCGACACACCGGCCGGCGTCGAGCAGGCTCCGGGCCGTGGCCAGAGCCGCACGGCCGCCGCGGCGGTCGACGGGCAGCTGGCCCGACGCCGCCAGCACGCGGCCGAGGAGCCCGGTGAACATCTCCTGCTTGACGAGGATGTGCATGGGCCGGGGCGAGGCGCCGTACATGACGGGTCCGTCGAGGAAGCTGATGTGGTTGCCCGCGAAGATGACAGGGCCGGCCGCCGGGACGTTGGACCGTCCGGTCACCGAGGTGCGGTAGACGAGGTGGTCCAGGATCCAGCCGACCGGCCGGCTCCACGCCGTCGTCCAATGGCCGGGCAGGGAGGCGTGCACGCCCGCCTGCCAATCTGCGCGCCCCTCAGTCACCGTGGACGGTCCGGTGTGGGACAGCGGTGTGGTTGACCACCGTGTCCACGATGTCGAGAGCGGCCTGAACCGTCTCGTCGAAGTCCAGCTCCGAGGAGTCGAGCGTGACGACGCCGTCGGCGGCTGTGGTGAAGTTCACAACGGTGGAGTCCCTGGCATCGCGGTGCGTGACCTGGGCTGCCAGTTGCTCGGCGTTCTGGCTCCCGCCCAGCTGGATGCCGCGGCGGCGCAGCCGGGCTTCCTCGCTGGCGGTCAGCAGCATCCGGACCTCGGCATGGGGCGCGACGACGGTGGTGATGTCCCGGCCCTCGACCACCATGCGGCGGTGGTGCTTTTCGATCAGCTCCCGCTGCCGGCGGATCAGTTCCGTACGTGCGCCCAGGGTAGTGGCGACGGCGCTGACGGCCGCGGAAATGGCCGGCTCCCGGATGGCGAGAGTGACATCGTGGCCGCCGACGCGGACGTACTCTTCCTGCGGACTCGTGCTGATTTCCAGCGGGAGCGCCTCAGAGGCGGACTCGACGGCCGCCCCGTCGTCCAGGTCCGTGCCGTTCTCCAGGCAGAACCACGTCAGGGCGCGGTACATCGCGCCTGTGTCGAGGTAGGCCAGCTTTAGCCGGCGGGCCACCTCTTTGCTGACGCTGGATTTGCCGGAGCCGGAGGGGCCGTCGATGGCCACCACGAGGCTTTTCCCGGGGCGGAGCACGTCCACTGTCTCGATGAGTTCCTGGGTCATTACTGGAGTACCCGCCATCCGCGGTCGTTGAGGGCTTCGATCAAAAGGTCGTGCTTATTGGGCAGGACGGAAATTTCCACCATGCCCACATTCTGTCCCGAGGAGTGGTCGAGGCGGAGGTCCTCGACGTTGACGCCGATCTCGCCGATCTCGGTCAGGAGCTTGGCGATCTGTCCCGGCGTGTCATCCACCAGGACCGTCAGCCACGAATAGGCCTGCGGGGGTCCGCCGTGCTTGCCCGGGATCCGGGACTGGCCGGCGTTGCCTTCGCTGATCAGCTGGGCAAGGTCCAGCCGGGCACCAGGAGCGGTCGGGGCCTCCAGAGTGCCGATCAGCCGGTTGAGGTCCTCGCGGACTCCGTGCAGGATCTCCACCACCTTGTCCGCGTTCGCGCCCAGGATCTGGACCCAGAGCGTGGGATCGCTCGCAGCGATCCGGGTGACGTCCCGCAGCCCGTTCCCGGCCAGGGAAAGGGCGTGCAGGGGCGTGCCCTGCAGGCGGCTGGCCACGAGCGAGGACATCACCTGCGGCAGATGTGAGACAAGCGCCACGGCTTCGTCGTGTTCGTCGGCGGCGAATTCGGACACGACGGCGCCGAGATCGCCGGCCAGCGAACGCGCCACCTGCAGGGACTCCGGCAGAGTCTCTTCCGCGGGGCACACGACCCACGGCATGGAGGTGAACAGCTCGCCGCGGGCTGCGACGGGGCCGGATTTCTCGCGCCCCGCCATGGGGTGGGTCCCCACGTAGCGGCCCACGTCGGCACCGCGGCTGCGGAGATCGGCCAGGATGGACGCCTTCACACTCGCGATGTCCACCACGACGGCGTGCGGGTAGTCCCGGAGCGCGCCGGCAACGACGTCCGCCGTGACATCCGGCGGCGCCGCCACTACGACGAGCTCCGGCTGGTCCCCGTCGAGGCGCGCCAGTGGCAGGCCGGCGCCGATGTCAACGGCGACGGCCCGGTTGGTCGGCGAGGGATCCGAGAGGAACACAGCGACACCGCGCCCCCGCAGCCCCAGCCCGATGCTGGTGCCCAGGAGCCCGGAGCCCAAGACGACCACCGGGCCGTTCAGGTGGCCGCGGCCGTGCGTGCGGAAAGCGGACATGCTTACAGCCCCACGGATGCCAGCAGGTGGCCGACTTCCTGCTTGCCGAGGTTGCGGATGCTGCCCTGGCGCTGGTCGCCCAGACCGATGGGGCCAACCTTGACGCGGACCAGGCGCAGCACGGGGAAGCCAACGGCGTCGAACATGCGCCGGACGATCCGGTTCTTACCCGAGTGGAGCACGACCTCGATCAGCACGTGGCCGGGGGTCGAGTCGACGAGCTTGAAGGAGTCCACCGAGGCGATACCGTCCTCGAGTTCGACGCCGGCCTTGAGTTCGGCGCCGATGCCCTGCGGGAACGGCCCGCGGACCTGCACGAGGTAGGTCTTGGGCACTTCGTAGGACGGGTGCGTCAGGCGGTTGGCAAGCTCGCCGTCGTTCGTCAGGAGCAGGAGCCCTTCCGTGGCGACGTCGAGCCGGCCCACGTGGAACAGGCGTTCGCCGTGGTGGTTGCGGACGAAATCGCTGATGCACGGGCGGCCATCCGGGTCCTCCATGGTGGAGACAACGCCCTTGGGCTTGTTGAAGACCATGTAGACCATGTTCTCGTCCAGCTGGATGCGCAGTCCGTCGACGTGGATCACTGCCGTTTTCGGGTCGACGCGCACGCCGAGCTCGGTGACCACCTGGCCGTCGACCTCGACGCGGCCTTCGGCAATCATTTCTTCGCAGACGCGCCGTGAGGCGACTCCGGCGGAGGCCATGACCTTCTGGAGGCGGGTGCCGTCGGCGTCGTGCAGCTCAGACTGCGGCACCTCGCGGCGCGGTCCGCGGTTGCGGACTGGCTTGCTCACCGGTCCGAGGTTCTGGCCGAAGCGTTCGCTGCCGAAGGCCCGGGGACCGGCGAACTTGGCGGCGCCGGTGCGCGGCTTGGGCTTGAGGGCACCGGGGGTGCCGGGGGTCTTGCCGAAGCCGGGCTTGCGGGCGGCGGCCTTGCGGGCTGCTTCCTTGCCAGATGGCGCTTTGGACTTCCAGTCAGCGGAGGCCTGGCGGGCAGCCGACGGCGCGCCGTCGGGACCCTGGAGGTCCGGATCGATGAAGGCCTCTTCGCGAGGCTTGGGGTGCTTGAAGGGGCGGTCTCCGCCGCCCTTGGAGAAGTCACGGCCTCCCTTGCCGCCGGCGGCGCGCGGTCCGCCGCCCTGGACCGGGCCGCGTGCGGTCTTGCCCTGGCCTCTGCTTTGTCCGGCACTGCTTTGTCCGGCACTGTTGCGTCCCGAACTGTTACGTGGTGAACCCTGGCGTCCCGCCTGTGTCATGACCCGTCCTTACGTTGGTGGCCCGCGGCCGCTGTCTCCCGACAACACCCGCCGGCCGGGCAAATTATTCTGCCCGGTGGATACTCTTGTGCAGACGTTGTGCCCGCACAAGATACTTCTTACATTCTTCCTGCGTCGTAGTACTCCTCGATGCCTTCCAGACCCGGAAGGTGGGGGGAAAGCTGTGGCAATTCAGCCACAGAGCCGATTCCCATCCGCTCAAGGAAATACGATGTCGTGCGGTACAGGATTGCCCCGGATTCGGGATCAGTTCCCGAGTCCTCGATCAGCCCCCGCTGCGTCAGCGTCCGCACGACAGAGTCGACGTTGACTCCTCGAATTGCAGACACCCGCGCCCTTGATACGGGCTGGCGGTATGCGATGACGGCGAGCGTTTCGAGCGCCGCCTGCGTCAGCCTGGCTGTTTGTCCTTCCAGCACGAATCCGCCAACGATCTCGGCGAACTCCGCGCGGGAATAGATCCGCCAGCCTCCGGCGATATTCCGCAATTCAAAACCCCGGGGGGCGGCATTGTTGCCGTCAGTTTTGCCAGTGTTGCTACTGGTGTTGGTGCTGTTCTGGCTGGCGACGTCCGCATCCGGGGCATTAACAGTATAGCCGTTATAATCACGCTGCAGTTCAGCCAGGAGGGACTCGACGACGTCGACCGTCAGGTCCAGTCCGGCGGCGAGGGCCATGGTTGTGGCCGGTTCGTCGATCACCATCAGGACGGCTTCGAGGGCCGCGCGGGCCCCGCCGGGCAGGCTCTCGACGTCCGGCCGCGTGTCCGGTTCGGCGTCCGGTTCGGTGTCCGGCAATCGTTCGTTCACGGCTGGTCCTCGTATTCTTCACTCAGGTTTTCGCTGCTCCACCCGTCGGCATCGGCCGTCCAGTGCACGGTCAGCTCGCCCAGCGGCAGCAGCTGGTCAAAGCCCACCGCGCGGTCGCGGAACAGTTCCAGCAGGGCCAGGAACCGCGCCACCACCACCAGCGTGGATTCGGCGTCGGCGATCAGCGCCCGGAACGTCAGCGGCGTCCCCAGCCGCAACCGGTTCCCCAGCAGCTCGGCCTGTTCCTTGACGCTCACGGGCGTACCGTGCAGGTGCGCGAGGCCTACTTCCGTGGGGGCGGCCTCCTTGGGCTTGAGGGCCGCCTCGGCCAGGGAAGCGAACTGCTCCGGGGTGTGCCGCCAAAGAAGTTCCGGAAGGAGGGCAGCAAAGTGTCCCTCCAGGGCAACCTGCCGGGGATACCGCCGGGCTTCGAGCTCAAGGGTGGAGCCGATCATGCCGGCCACGTGTTTGAAAGCCTTGTACTGCAGCAGCCGGGCGAACAGGAGGTCCCGGGCCTCCAGCAGGGCAATGTCCTCATCGTCCTCGACCTCGCCTGCGGGCAGCAGCCGGGCCGCTTTGAGGTCCAGGAGCGTGGCCGCAATCACCAGGAATTCGCTGGCCTCATCCAGTGCCCATTCCTCCCCCAGCTGCTGCAGGCCTCGAATGTACTTGATGAATTCGTCTGTGACCGTGGACAGCGCCACCTCGGTGATGTCCAGCTGATGCTTGGAGATCAGGCCGAGCAGGAGGTCGAACGGGCCGGTGAAGTTGGCGAGCCGCACTTCGAATCCGGGCTTCTTCCCGGACGACGCAGCCAGGTCAGGTGCTGCGGGGACGGCCGGGCCTGCGGACTGCGCGGAATCCGCGCGTGTGTCGAACTCCGCCGGCATGTCGAGAGTCGCCGGCATGTCGAGCTCCGCTGGCGGAGAGAAGGCGCCTGCCACGATCCTGGCTAGGGCGCGCCGCCGCGCGAGATCAGCTCTTTGGCCAGGCGGCGGTAGGCGTCGGCACCGACGTGGTTGCCCGCGTAGGTTGTGATGGGCTCGGCTGCAACCGTGGCGTCGGCGAACTTGATGGAGCGCTTGATGACGGTTTCGAAGACCTTGTCACCGAAGGCCTCCACCAGGCGGGCGATCACTTCCCGGCTGTGAAGGGTCCGCGCGTCGTACATCGTGGCGAGCACGCCGTCGACCTGCAGGCGCGGATTGAGGCGGTCCTGGACCTTGTCGATGGTTTCCACGAGCAGCGCGACGGCGCGCAGGGCGAAGAATTCACAGATGAGCGGGATGATGACGCCGTGGGCGGCGGTCAGCGCGTTGACCGTGAGGAGCCCGAGTGAGGGCTGGCAATCGATCAGGACGACGTCGTAATCGTCTTCGACCTTTTTCAGCGCACGGTCCAGGACCTGCTCGCGGGCCACTTCGTTGACCAGCTGCACCTCGGCGGCGGAGAGGTCGATGTTGGCAGGGAGCAGATCCACGTTTTCCACGCCGGTCTTCTGGATGGCGTCGCGGATGTCCACTTTGCGGTCCATCAGCACGTTGTAAACGGTGAGATCGAGCTCGTGCGGGTTAGTGCCCAGGCCGGCGGACAGGGCACCCTGCGGATCGAAGTCGACCAGGAGCACCCGGCGGCCGTATTCGGCCAGGGCTGCGGCGAGGTTGATCGTGGACGTGGTTTTGCCCACGCCGCCCTTCTGGTTCACCATGGCAATCACCCGCGCAGGACCGTGGGAAGACAGCGGTGCGGGCTCCGGAAAGTCGCGATGGGGCCGCCCGGTGGGACCCATAACGGCGTCTTCCAGGTCGAATTCGGTGCCTTCCAGAGTTGCTGAACCCTGCTCGCTGCTCACGTATCTATCCACACTTTCGATGACGGTGATTGTCGTGCTTCATATTGCCGCCTCCGGGCTCCCAGAGCCCAGCGCGTTCCTCCCAAGGTTACAGCGCCCGACACGGTATTCGCCGGACCTTGACACTGGCGCGGGCGCTGTGCCTTGACGTTCTGGTTGAAGTCGAAGGTTGCGGCCTCCGGCCGGGCACGACGGCCGGAGCACGCCGGCAGCTTTGGCGGGAGCGGCTACGGGAGGAAGACAGCCGGCGAGGGGCGGCTCCGAGCCTAGTGCAGGCATATTGAAGTTTGTACCCCGCGGGCCTACATTGAAACGACGAGGTGGCAGCAGCTCATGCACGAACTTGCGATTACCCAAAGTCTTGTGGAGGCGGTCCTGAACCGGACCGGCGACCGCCCCGTCACGGGCGTCAACCTGCGAATCGGCCCCTTGAGCGGTGTCCTGCCGGACGCAGTGCGCTTTTGCTTCGAAGTGGTTTCAGCTGACACGCCGCTGGCCGGGGCAGCCCTCACTATCGATGAATCCGAGGGCCGGGCCAGGTGCCGCAGCTGCCGCGACGAATTCGTCCTCGAGGACATATTTCTGCTCTGTCCGTGCGGCAGCGCCGATGTCGAAATCGTCAGCGGCCGGGAACTCCTGGTCACGTCGGTGGAGGTTGCATAGGTATGTGTGCGACGTGCGGATGCGGCGACGACGCCGGAACAAGGGTTTCCGACCTCGACGGAACGGTGCAGAATACGCTGCACGCTGCAGCAGCCCCGCACGAGCATCCGCATCCCCACGATCACGGGCACGAACATCCGCACGATCACGGGCCTGACGGGCACAGCCACGCGCCTGATGGACGGACGCTCATTTCCCTGGAGGAGAATCTTCTCGCCAAGAACGACCTCCTGGCCGCACGGAACCGGGGATGGCTGGAAGGACGCGGCATCCGGGCCTTCAATGTCATGAGTTCCCCCGGGGCCGGCAAGACCACGCTCCTGGTGCGGACCATCCGGGAACTGGCCGGAGAACTGGACATCGGTGTCGTCGAAGGCGACCAGGAGACCTCGCTGGACGCCGACCGGATCCGGTCCACGGGGCGGCCGGTGATCCAAATTAACACCGGAGCAGGCTGCCACCTGGATGCCGGGATGCTGCAGCGGGCCCTGGACGCACTGGACCCTGGACCCGGCTCCACAGTCTTCATCGAAAACGTGGGCAACCTGGTGTGCCCGGCATTGTTCGACCTCGGCGAATCGGCCAGGGTCGTCGTGATCTCAGTTACGGAGGGCGATGATAAACCGCAGAAATACCCCCACATGTTCCTGGCTGCCGACCTGGTGATCATCAACAAAGCAGACCTGCTCCCCTACGTGGAGTTCGACGTCGAGCGCTGCGTTGGCCAGGCGCGCCGGCTGAATCCCGGCGTCGACGTCCTGACCCTGTCAGCTACCACCGGCGAAGGCATGGATGGCTGGCTGGAGTGGATCCGGAAGAATCCCCACGCGGCGACGGCCGCCGTCGGGAGCGCACCGCGCTCCGGTGGACTACGCGTTTGACCTGCTGACGCAACATTCGAGCCGCAGCCGCAGGGCGGGGCTCCGAAGGAGGCAACGATGCCTACAGCTACTGCATTGAAAGCGGAAGAAACTTTGATCCACGTCCTGTGGATCAACGCCGGACTCAGCTGCGACGGTGACTCCGTGGCCCTGACGGCGGCAACCCAGCCCAGCGTCGAGGAGATAGCCCTCGGGGCGCTTCCCGGACTCCCCAAAATCGCCATGCACTGGCCGCTGATCGACTTCGAATGCGGCCCGCAGCAGGGAGCCGACGACTTCCTCGAGTGGTTCCGCAAGGCGGACCGCGGCGAGCTGGAGCCGTTCGTGCTGGTGGTGGAGGGGTCCATCCCGAATGAGAAGCTGCACGCCGCGGGCGGCTACTGGGCTGCCTTCGGCAACAACCTTGAGACCGGACAGCCGATCACCACCAGCGAGTGGTTGGACCGGCTGGCCCCCAAGGCGACGGCGATCATCGCGGCGGGAACCTGCGCGACCTACGGCGGCATCCATGCCATGGCCGGGAACCCCACCGGGGCCATGGGGGTGCCCGACTATCTCGGATATGACTGGCGGTCCAAGGCCGGAATCCCGATCGTGTGCGTCCCGGGCTGCCCCATCCAGCCGGACAACCTGTCAGAGACCATGACATATCTGCTGTATCAGGCCACCGGGCAGGCACCCATGATTCCCCTTGACGAGGCGCTCCGGCCAACGTGGCTGTTCGGCCAGACGGTGCACGAGGGATGCGACCGCGCCGGGTACTACGAACAGGGCGACTTCGCCACCGAATACGGGTCCCCGAAGTGCATCGTCAAACTCGGCTGCTGGGGACCTGTGGTCAAGTGCAACGTGCCCAAGCGTGGCTGGATGAACGGAATCGGCGGCTGCCCGAACGTGGGCGGCATCTGCATCGGCTGCACGATGCCGGGATTCCCGGACAAATTCATGCCGTTCATGGACGAACCTCCTGGCGGCAAACTGTCCACCGCGTCGGTCATGCCCTACGGCAAGACCATCAGGACACTGCGGAACATCACGAAGCACACGCTGGACCAGGAACCACGCTGGCGCAAACCCGGCAATGAACTGCTGACCGGCGCCAAGCGGACCTGGTAGGGACGCTAAGCAGAGAGGCAATGCAATGACTTCGACGATTCCGATGCCTTCGGCGGACGGTTCCGCGGGCGAAAACCTGGTGGAGATGGCCTGGGACCCGATCACGAGGATCGTCGGCAGCCTCGGCATCTATACCAAGGTCGACTTCAAGAACAACGAAGTGGTGGAATGCCACAGCACGTCATCGATATTCCGCGGCTATTCCATCTTCATGCGCGGCAAGGACCCCCGGGACGCCCACTTCATCACCAGCCGGATCTGCGGAATCTGTGGCGACAACCACGCCACGTGCTCCTGCTACGCGCAGAACATGGCCTACGGGGTGAAGCCTCCGCACCTCGGCGAATGGATCGTCAACCTGGGCGAGGCTGCCGAGTACATGTTCGACCACAACATCTTCCAGGAGAATCTGGTCGGCGTTGACTACTGCGAGAAGATGGTCTCCGAAACCAACCCGGCGGTGCTCGCCAAAGCCGAGAACACGCCGGCCCCGCACGCGGCCGAGCACGGCTACCGCACCATCGCGGACATCATGCGCTCGTTGAACCCGTTCACCGGGGAGTTCTACCGCGAGGCGCTGCAGGTGAGCCGGATGACCCGGGAAATGTTCTGTCTGATGGAGGGCCGGCATGTCCATCCCTCCACGCTTTACCCGGGCGGCGTGGGCACCGTGGCGACGATCCAACTGATGACGGACTACATCACCCGGCTCATGCGCTACGTGGAGTTCATGAAGAAGGTCGTGCCGATGCACGACGACCTGTTCGATTTCTTCTATGAGGCACTTCCCGGTTACGAGCAGGTGGGGCTGCGGCGCACCCTGCTGGGCTGCTGGGGTTCCTTCCAGGATCCGGAGTTCTGCAATTTCGCCTACAAGGACATGACGGAGTGGGGCCGGAAGATGTTCGTCACCCCCGGGGTGGTGGTGGACGGCAAACTCGTGACCACGGACCTGGTGCGGATCAACCTGGGGATCCGCATCATGCTGGGCTCGTCGTACTACGAGGACTGGGGCGACCAGGAAATGTTCGTCACCCGCGATCCGCTGGGCAACCCGGTGGACCGCCGGCACCCTTGGAACCAGCACACCAACCCGCGGCCGCAGAAGCGCGACCTGGAGGACAAGTACAGCTGGGTAATGTCGCCACGGTGGTCTGACGGCGAAAACAATCTGGCGCTGGATACCGGCGGCGGACCGCTTGCCCGGCTGTGGTCCACCGCCCTTGCTGGACTCGTCCAGACCGGCTACCTCAAGTCAACGGGCAGCAGCATCCAGATCGAGCTGCCCAAGACGGCGCTGAAGGGCCCGGTGACCCTGGAATGGAAGATCCCGCAGTGGAGCAACACGCTGGAGCGCAACCGGGCGCGGACCTATTTCCAGGCCTACGCGGCCGCCGCTGCACTGCACTTCGCCGAAAAGGCACTCGAGGAGATCCGGGCGGGCCGCACTAAGACCTGGGAGTCCTTTGAGGTGCCGGACGAAGCCATCAGTTGCGGCTTCACCGAAGCCGTCCGCGGCGTGCTCTCCCACCACATGGTGATCCGCGACGGCAAGATCGCCAACTATCATCCCTACCCGCCGACGCCATGGAACGCGAGCCCGCGCGACTCCGAGGGAACGCCGGGTCCGTACGAGGACGCGGTGCAGGGCCAGCCCATCTTCGAGGAGAACGACCGCGATCATTTCAAAGGCATCGACATCATGCGCACCGTCCGGAGCTTCGACCCCTGCCTGCCGTGCGGCGTCCACATGTACCTGGGGGACGGGCAGACGCTGGACCTGCTGCACTCCCCCACGCAGTCGCTCACCGGTGAGTAGCCCGCCATGGACCGGGAGAATCTGTTGGGCTCGGCCGGTGAACGGATCAGTTCGCTCCTCGATGCGCTGGGTTCCGGCGGTCCTGTGGCCCGGGACCGGGCAGAGGAACTGGTCCGGCAGGTAACGGAGCTGTACGGTGCCGGGCTGGAACGAATCCTGCATGTGCTGGATGCGCAGGGTGTGCTCGATTCTGGAACGGTGTCCGCTCTCACGTCGGACCCGTTGGTGTCCGGCCTGCTGCTGATCCACGGACTGCACCCCGTGGACCTGCCCGGGAGGGTCGCCGCCGCACTCGACTCAGTCCGGCCTTACCTCGGCTCGCATGGCGGGGATGTGGAGCTTCTCGGCATCAGCGAAGAAGGCGTCGTCCGGCTGAGGCTGCTGGGCAGCTGCCAGGGCTGTCCGTCGTCGTCGGTCACTCTCAAACTCGCCGTCGAGGACGCGATAGAAACCGCGGCGCCGGAGGTGACCGCCATCGAAGTGGAGGAGGCGGCCCCCGCCGCCGTACCTGCCCTGATCCCGGTCGGTGCCCTGCGCTCCAGGCTGGACGGCCACGACGGCGGCCCGTCCGACGCCGGCGCACCGGACTGGACGGCGCACGACGCCGCCACGCCGGCCTCCGTCACCTGGCAGGCGGTCCCGGCCCTCGCTGAACTCGAGTCCGGGAGCGTCGCGGGCTTCCTGGTGGCGGGCGTCGAGCTGCTCACGTGCCGGATCGGCCCGGACGTTTACGCGTTTGTGGACCGCTGCCCCCGTTGCACCCATTCCATGCCGGGCGCCTCGCTGCAGCGGGCACTGGCGGCCCCGGTGGGCGGCGGGCTGTTGCGCTGCCCGCACTGCCGCAGCCACTTCGACGTCCGGAAGGCCGGGGCCTGCCTCGAGGACAAGGCACTGCATCTTGATCCTCTACCACTGCTGCTCCGCGACGGTGTTCCCTCCGTGGCCGTTCCCACCACCGCGGACCCGCTGTGAGGTGCCGCAAATGAACGCCGAGGCACGGGAACGGAGCCGGGAATGACGGCGCCGCCGGGAACCGGGAGGGAGCCCACCGGCGGTTCAGGAGCCGGCGGAACGTCGGCGCTCTCCGTGCTCCGCCGGATAGCCTCCACCCGCCCGGCCCAGCCGGCCGGCGAGCGCTGCGAGATGTGCGCGGAGCCCATTCCGGAGGCCCACCAGCATGTGGTGGATCTGGAGAGCCGCTCCCTGCTGTGCACGTGCCGGCCCTGCTATCTGCTGTTCACGGACTCGTCGGCCCATCTGCGCTACCGTTCCGTCCCTGACCGCTACCTCTCATTCGAGCCCTTCGAGCTCGGGCAGGCCCAGTGGGACGAGCTGGAAATCCCGGTGGGACTGGCATTTTTCTTCTTCAACTCGGCGCTGGGCCGGACCGCTGCTTTCTACCCGAGCCCGGCGGGCGCCACGGAGTCGGAACTTCCCCTGAACGCCTGGGCATCGGTCCAAGCCGCCAACCCGGCAATCGCCATGCTCGCCCCCGACACGGAAGCCCTGCTGATCCGCTCCCCCGGCCCCGAGCGGGACCGGGCGGACTGCCATCTGGTCCCCATCGATACGTGCTACGAGCTGGTGGGCCGCCTGCGGCGGGTGTGGAAGGGCTTCGACGGCGGCCAGGAGTCCCGCCAGGAGCTCGCCGGCTTCTTCGACCGGATCAGCAGCCGCAGCAGGCCCGCCCCCGCTCCGGCCCAGGCAGAGCAGGAGGGACGCCATGGTTGACCTCGAATTCAGCGTGCTGGACATCACCCCCGAGCCCTACGCGGCCGCACCCCAGCTGACCGCGCGCCTGCGGATCCAGGAGCGAAGCGGCGCCGCCATCCACGCCATGGCCCTGCGCTGCCAGGTGCGGATCCTGGCCCAACGCCGCGGTTACGACGCCGACGAGGAAGCCGGGCTGCTGGAACTCTTCGGCAACCGCGGGCGGTGGCCCACCACCCTCAAGCCCTTCATGTGGATGCACAGCAGCGTCCTGGTGCAGGGATTTGCGGACAGCGTCGAGGTTGACCTGCCGCTCCCCTGCACCTTCGATTTCGAGGTCGCCGCGGCAAAGTACCTGAACTCCCTGCGGGACGGGACCGTTCCGCTGGAGTTCCTCTTCTCCGGGACAGTTTTCACGCGCGGCGCGGCGGGCTTCGGCGTCGAGCAGATTCCCTGGGACCGGGAAGCGCGGTACGCCCTGCCCGTGGCCGTCTGGCGCTCGCTGATAGACGCATTCTTCCCCAACCAGGGATGGATCCGCCTGGACCGCGACGTCCTGGCGGCCCTGGCCAGGTACAAGGCGGTCCACGGCCTGACTTCCTGGGAGGCGGCAATCGAGGGCCTGTTGGCCGGGGCGGGTGACCCGGTACCGTGAACGCCGGCCTCAGCCTGGCACGCGCCGTCGCCGACGCTGTCCTCTATGAGGGGTACCTCCTGTACCCGTACCGCGCCTCGTCCGCCAAGAACCAGGCCCGCTGGCAGTTCGGGGTGCTTGGGCCGCCGGGCGCGGCAGCCGCCGGCGCCGGTGAAGAGCCGGACATGGCAGCGGACTGCCTCCTCGAGCCGGGACCCGCAGCCCGGGTCGAAGTCCATCTTCGCTTCCTGCACCTGCAGACAAGGTCCGCCGAGCGCGCGGATGACGGCGGCTTCACACCCGTCGATGAACTCTTGGTCGGCCCGTCCCGGTGGCTCAGCTGGGACGAGGCCACGGATCAGGAGATCACGCTCGGGCCGTACAGCCTCGGCCAACTTGCCGCGGGCGTGCGCGCGCCGGTCAACGTCCCGGCGACCGAGGACATCGAGCCCTTACGGGACACCCGCGGCGCCACCGCCGGCAGGCTCGTACGCCGGCGTCGAACGCTCCGCGGGGAGCTGCGCCTGATGGCGACGCAAGTGGCGACACCGGTGCCGGCGGCAGGTCCGCTGTGGCGGCTCAGGGTCACGGTCGAAAACACGGCGGCAGCAACCACCGACAAGCGGTCCGCCATCGAGCTCTCGTTCATCGGAGCCCACGTCCTGCTCGCAGTCCACGACGCCGACTTCCTCTCGGTGATCGATCCGCCGCAGTGGGCGTCGGCGGCGGCGGCTTCGTGCCGCCAGCACCGCTGCTGGCCCGTGCTCGCCGGCCCCGAGGGGCAGCGCGATGTCCTGCTCCTGTCCCCGATCATCCTCTATGACCACCCCGCGGTGGCGCCGGAGAGCACCGTGGAACTGTTCGACGCGACGGAGATCGATGAAATCCTGACCCTCCGGGTGCTCACGCTGACCGATGAGGAAAAGGCGGAAGCCCGGTCAACCGATGCCCGGGCGGCAGCGATCATCGATCGCTGCGAAAACATGACAGCAGAGGAGCTCCAGCAGTTGCACGGCATCCTGCGGAACCCGCACGCCGGTTCGCCCCGCGGACCCGGGACGTCCGGGTACGACGAGTTCCCCGGCTTCGCCGTTCCGGAATATTCAGATTCGGAATTGTCCGTCCCTGAATTTTCCGTCCCGGGCAACGGCGCCGCCGCGAACACCGGCGCCGATACGCCGTGGTGGGATCCGGCCCGGGACGCAGCCGTGGATCCGGAATCGGACACCGTCTTCATCGACGGCGTCCAGGTCTCACGCGGCAGCCGGGTGCGGGTTGTTCCACTGCGCCGCGCCGATGCGCAGGACCTCTTCTTCGCCGGTAAATCGGGACGTGTCACAGGAGTCCACTTCGACGTCGACGGCGGAACGCACGTCGCGGTGGTCCTCGAAGCCGACCCGGCGGCCGAACTGCAGGAATGGTACGGCCGGTATCTGTATTTCGCCCCCGAGGAACTCGTGCCGCTCGCCGCGGCGCAGCCCCCGGACAACGGAAAGGAACCATCATCATGAAAGGTCTGGGCATCATGACCGTCGTGCTCCTGCTGGCCGCGGGCCTGGCAGTGGCCGTCGTCGGACTGCGTTCGATTCCGGACATCAAGCGCTACATGCGAATGCGCAGCATGTGAGCCCGCTGTGAGCAGGGTTCTCGTGGCGGGCGTGGGGAACGTGTTCCTCCGCGACGACGGATTCGGACCGGCCGTCGCCCGCCGCCTGGCGGAGGAGGCGTCAAGCCTGCCCGGCTGGGTGCCAGAGCACGTTCAGGTGAGGGACTACGGGGTCCGTGGGCTGCACCTCGCCTACGATCTCCTGGACGGGGTGGATGCGCTGGTGCTCGTGGATGTGCTTCCGGCCCCGGCGGACGGAAGCACAAGCGCCGGGACCCTCCGGATCCTCAAGATCCGGGCGGAGGATCTGGAACCCGGCGGACCGCTCACGCCGGCCGGCCTGCCGGTCAACCCGGAGTTCGATCCGCATGGCATGGACCCGCTGGCTGTCCTGCGCCGCCTCCGCATCCTGGGCGGATCGCTGCCGGAGACCTACCTGGTGGGTTGCATCGCGGGGCGAACAGACGACGGCATGGAGCTGACCGAGGACGTGTCCCGCGCCGTCCCGGCAGCCGTGGAGGCAGTGCGCACACTGGTCACGGCCCACATAACGTCCGCGGACGCAGCGACCGCGAGCGCCGGTTCGGATGAAGCAGGCTGAGGAGGAAGCGCGGATGTGCTTGGGAATACCGGGCCGGATCATCGAAGTGATCGACGGCTACAACGGGCAACTGGCCCTCGTGGATGTGGTAGGCGTGCAGCGAAAGATCAACATTGGGCTCCTCGACGACGGCCCGTTGGAGAGCGGTACGTGGGTCCTGATCCACATGGGCTTCGCCCTGGAGCGCGTGGACCAGGCTGGCGCCGACCGTGCCATGACGGGACTGGAGCTCATGGGACGGGGCCCGGACCCCACCGACAACGTCCCGTAGCCTGCGCTCCCCCCTTACTGTTCTGTATTCACTGTTCGAGTGCAATCGCGGCGCCGCGATGCTCCACGCCGGAGTTGGCGATCTTGAGGTGGCGCGCAAAGTAGTGCTGGAGCCGGTGGAGCTGCGCCGGCCCCAGCCGGTCGCACACCCAGTCCCAGTGGAGGGACACCATGTCGCCTGCCGTGAGGTCAGCGATGAAGCCGGACCCGGCCACGGCGTACTTGGCCGTCTCGATCACCGGTTCGCCGAGCGAGAGCGCCATCCCGTCCCAGACCAGGGGCCGGGAGCGCACCAGGGCGCTGTCCCCTTCGACGGCCACCACTTCGCCCCACCGGATGCGGCATTGGTCAAGGACGTTCAGGGCCGTGGATGAGCGCCGATCATCGCGCAACAGTCCAAGCCACGGATAGATTTCCAGCACATGGAAGCTGTGGTGCGGTACGCCGCCGGCCAGGACCCCTTCCATGAGATGCGGAAACTGATGGCCGGTCCGTGCTCGGAACCTGTCCTCCATGGAATTGCCGATGCTGCGCACACCCACGGAGTCCAGCAGCGTGTTTCCCACCCAGTAGGCCTCCACTACCGGGTAGTCAAGCGGGTCCGGGTTGCCCGTGGCACCGGCGATGAGCTCCAGATACGGCCAGGCGCCGGCGAACCCCTTGGCCAGTTCCCGCAGGCCCGCGTCCGTCACCCCCGACTGGCCATAGTGCAGCAGCGCATCGCTGTCCGGCGGCCCGCAGCTGCCCCGCGAATTCGGCGGATATGCGTACCGGACAAAGAGTTGAGCGCCATTGACTTGCATCCCGTGGCCTCGTTTCACAGGGGATATGTGCGAGGCTAGCACCGCCGCCCATCGGCAAACAATGTCCGCGTTGCCGGCATTGACACCCCTGCGCATTCGGCAGATGCTGTGAGGGAATGCCGTGCCTGGAACACTGTCGTGGCTGGAAACACTGCCATGGCTGGCGCGGAGCGAATGGCCGCTCGTGTGCGGTCCTTCCCGGGAGGTAGGCCGATGAACATCCCCGAAGCCAACCGACGATCAGTACTGGCAGCGGCCCTCTACGGCGGAGGGGCGCTGTTCCTCGCTTCCTGCGCCCCGGGAAGCACGCCGCCGCAGCCAACACCACTGTCAATGCCACCGGCAGGTACCTCGCCACCGGGTTCCGCCGCCGGTTCGGCCGGGATCCAGGTCACGGACCAGCGCGGGACCGTGCTGAGTTTCGACCGCCCGGTCACCCGGGTGGTGACCATTCCCATGCCGGCCGCCTCCCTGCTCGCCGCCGTCGACCAGGGCGCAAGCCATCTCGCCGGGATGCATAACGCCTCCTGGGTTGCCATGCGTGACGGCGCCATGGGCACCATGTACCCGGAGGCCCTGAATATTCCGCACGACATCGCCACTACCGATTTCACGCCCAATGTCGAAAGCATCCGGGCACTGAACCCGGACGTCGTGGTCCAGTGGAGCGATGCGCAACTTACGGCACCGCTGGAACAAGCCGGGATGAAGGTCCTGGGCATCACGAACACCGGTACGCAGCAGGATGTGGACACCTGGACCGCGCTGTTCGCGACGATGCTGGGGCACCCGGAGCGGGCCGCGCAGATGGAGGCGCGCAGCGACGAGCAACAGAGGTCCATCCAGGCCGAGGCCGCCTCCCGCGGCACCGGCGGCCCGGGCATCATCTACTTCAACAGGTTCAGCGGCGGGCTCAAGGTTGCCGGAAACGACAGCTACAACGACTTCTACATCAAGCTCATCGGCGGCCACAATCCAGCAACCGGCCCGCAGGGCCTCCAGGGCAAGGGCATGGTGGGGGTCGACGTCGAACAGGTCCTGGCATGGGATCCGGAGATCATCCTGCTGGGGAACTTCGACGACGCGATGCCCGCGGACGTCTACGGCAATCCGGTGTGGCAAAGCGTGTCCGCCGTGCGTTCCCGGCGCGTGTACAAGGTGCCGCTGGGCGGGTACCGTTGGGATCCCCCGGGCCAGGAGTCACCCCTGATGTGGCGCTGGCTCAGCGATATCAGTTTCCCCTCCGGCAGCCGGTCCGCGCTGAGGGACCAGACCAGCGACTACTTCGATTTCCTGTACCGCTACCGGCCATCAGCGCCGGAGACGGACAAGATCCTGTGGACTGAAGCCAATGGCATCTCGGCCAACTACCGGCAGTTCGATGCTTCGTGAGGCCCAGCCTCTGACCACGGGACACCTTGGCGGCCGCCGCGGACCGAGGCTGCGCCAGGTCATCGGTCCATGCCTGCTCTCAGCGGCCGTCCTGGCCGCCGTGTCGGCGCTTGCCCTCGCCAGCGGCCGCTACAACGTGTCCCTCGCCCATGTCGCGGAAATCCTGGCCTCCCGGATARTTCCCTTGGGCTCAAGCCTTCCCGCTGCCGAGGAAAACGTGGTGCTGCTGGTCAGGCTGCCCAGGGTCCTGCTGGCCCTGCTGGTGGGTGGTGGCCTCGCACTTGGCGGTGCGGCGCTGCAGGCCGTGTTCCGTAATCCCCTGGTCAGTCCGGAGGTCATCGGCGTTTCATCCGGTGCCTCCTTCGGTGGTGCCCTGGCCCTGCTGCTGGGCCTGGGTCCGGTGGCCCTCGTGGGCGGATCGTTCGGCTTCGGGCTGCTGGCACTGGCCATCGTCTTCCTCATCACGTCCGGCCGGGGCGGCACCCACATCCTCATGGTCGTCCTCGGAGGAATCGTCACGGCCTCGTTCTTCTCCGCCCTGGTGGCCCTGGTGACGTATCTGGCGGACCCGTTCACCACCCTTCCCGCAATCGTCTTCTGGCTGCTTGGCAGTGTCGCCACCGCAACCTGGGCGAAGGTACTGGTGGCCTTCATTCCGATTGCTGCCGGCGGCGTCGTCCTGCTGGCACTGCGGTGGCGGATCAATGTGCTCTCGCTCGGCGACGACGACGCCGCGGCCCTGGGCCTCCGGCCGCGTCCGCTGCGCTGGGCTGTCCTCTCCGCCGTGGCCCTCATGGTGGCAGGGGCCGTGGCCGTCAGCGGCGTCATCAGTTGGGTGGGGCTGGTCATCCCGCACCTGGCGCGGATGTGGGTGGGCCCGGACCACCGCGTCCTGCTGCCGGTCTCATTCCTGCTGGGCGGGGCGTACCTCATCGCCATAGACACCATTGCGCGCACCGCAACGGCCGGTGAAATCCCGTTAGGAGTCCTCACCGCCCTAATCGGGGCGCCGGTCTTCTTCGTGCTGTTGCGCCGGAACAGGGAGAGGATCTGGGACGGTGCTTGAACTACGCGGTGCCGGGTTTGGCTATTCACCGCAGAACTGGGTGTTCAAGGATCTGAGCTTCTCGGTGCCGCCGGGCACCGTGACGGCGGTCCTGGGGCCAAACGGCAGCGGCAAAACGACGCTGGTGCGCTGCGCGGCGGGCATGCTGGCCGTCCAGGAGGGGGCGGTGCGCCGGTCCGAGACGGCCGGCTATGTTCCCCAGGCGCGTGGCAGCACGTTCGGCTACCCGGCCCTGGACATGGTGGTCATGGGCCGTGCCCGCCACATCGGCGTCTTCCGCTCCCCCGGCACCCGGGACAGGGCTGCCGCCCTCCAGGCCATGGACCGGGTGGGGATCGCCGCCCTGGCCGACCGGCTGTTCCCGACCCTGAGCGGCGGCGAGCAGCAGCTGGTCCTCATTGCACGGGCCGTCGCGGGAGGTTCGCGGCTCCTTGTCCTGGATGAGCCGTCCACCGGGCTGGACCTGAAAAACCAGGTCCGGGTCCTCCAGCTCCTGAGGGAACTCGTGCGGAGCGGGATGTCGCTGCTGGTGAGCACCCATCACCCGGACCACGCCCTGTTCCTCGCAGACTCGGTGGTCCTCATGGGCGCCGAGGGGGTGGTGACTGGTCCTGCCGGGCCGCTACTCGCCGACGCGCAGCTCTCGGCGCTGTACGGCGTCCGTGTCAGCACACTGAACTACGACGACGCCGGGACGCCCCGCCGGACAGTGGTGACCCCATTCGGCGCAGACGAGCGCTGATCCGAACGCCAAAGCGCCCGGCAGCTTAGCTGCCGGGCGCTTTGGCGTCATCTGGCGGTTTGATGTCCGGTCCGGCCGCGGCCGGGGTTCAGGCCGCGGTTCAGGCCGGTGTCCGGCCTGGGGTTCAGGCGTGTGCCAGGACCGGCTGCGTCGGTTGTTCGACGGTTTCCTGCCCACCGATGTGGTCGGCGAGCATGGTCACTTCGTCGAACGGCTCGGCACCGGCGAGGACACGGTCCACGCGTCCGGCGTCGATCTCCTTGACCCAGGTGCCGATCAGCACCGTGGCGACGGCGTTGCCGGTGAAGTTGGTCAAGGCGCGGGCCTCGGACATGAACCGGTCGATGCCTACGATCATGCCCACGCCGCCCAGCAACTGAGGTGCATGCGCCTGGAGTCCAGCGGCCAGCGTGGCCAGGCCGGCGCCGGTGACGCCGGCGGCACCCTTGGAAGCGATGATCATGAAGACCAGCAGGGAAACCTGGGCACCAAGATCCAGCGGCGTGCCCATGGCGTTGGCGACGAAGAGCGCGGCCATGGTCAGGTAGATGGCGGTGCCGTCCAGGTTGAAGGAGTAGCCGGTGGGGACGGTGACGCCCACGACCGGCTTGGACACACCGAGGTGTTCCATCTTCGCGATCAGGCGGGGCAGCGCCGCTTCGGAGGAGGACGTCGAGAAGATCAGCAGGTATTCGCGGCCGAGGTACCTCATGAGCTTGAAGATGCTGACGCCTGCGACCACCTTGAGCAGGCCACCGAGGATCACGACGATGAACAGGGCACAGGTGACATAGAAGGCGCCCATCAGGGTCGCCATGCTGATGATGGCCTGGAAGCCGGTGGCACCGACAACTGCGGCGATCGCACCGAAGGCTCCGACCGGGGCCAGCCACATGATCATGATCAGGATGCGGAACACGAGGGCCTGTCCATAACCGACCGCCTTGAGGATCGGTGCTCCCTGAGGGCCCATCTTTTGCAGCGCGAAGCCGACCAGGATCGCGGCGAGGAGAGTCGGCAACACAGGAATGTCGCCCGGGATGATGCCGAGCAGGAAGTCAACGGTGCTGTCGACCGCCGCCTTCTTGTTCGGATCATAGGGGGCGAGCTTGAGGCCCTCGCCCGGGTGGATCAGGTTGCCCACCACGAGGCCGATCGCCAAGGCGAAGGTGGACATGACGACGAAGTAGGCAAGCGCCAGGCCGCCGACCTTGCCTACTGTGGCGGCCTTGGCGATCGAGCCGATGCCCAGCACGATCGTGCAGAAGATCACCGGAGCGATCATCATCTTGATGAGTTTGATGAAGCCGTCGCCCAGCGGTTTGAGGGATTTGCCGACCTCGGGGAACAGCAGACCGATAACGGCACCTGCAATCACGGCGACGATGACTGCAATGTAGAGGTAGTGGGACTTGTCCAGTCCCTTGCGCTTCTTGGCCGGGGCTGCGGCCGGTGCTGCTGACTCTCCTCGTTGAGAGGCCATGGTGTTCTCCTTGGATAGGCTGGACTTTCGTGAGCTTCCCGCTAGGGTCCGCTCGCGTCCGTTCTTGCGTGTACCCCCATCATTGATGACAAGGTGACGCGCATCACCCTTGCGTTCATATTGGTCATGGAAGGTGTTGATGATCCAGCGCTGGAGCATCGCCCGCAGGCTGTTTGTGGCCCAACTGCTGTTCGTGGTGGCCCTGACGGCCATCGTCGGCACGGCCACGTTCGTCGACGCGCGCGACCACGCCTACGACGAGGCCGGCCGCCGGATGGCCGGCATAGCCACGACGGTGGCCGACGCCCCCTTCGTCCTCGAGGCGGCGGGCGCCACCGACCCCACGGCCCTGCTCCAGCCGTATGCCCTCAAAATCATGAAGGATGCCGACGCCGATTTCGTCACGATCATGGCCCCGGACCGCACGCGGTGGACCCATCCGCGCGATGAGGAACTGGGCAAGCCGTATATCGGTTCGATCGATGCGGCCCTCAATGGCCAGGTGTTCACGGAGGTCACGGCCGGCACCCTCGGCCCCTCGGTGCGCACCATCGCCCCTGTCAAGGATGCGGACGGCAAGGTCCGGGCACTCGTGGCCGCTGGCGTGACCGTCCGGACCGTGGACGTGGCAGTCTCCGGCAGGCTGCCGGCGCTGCTGGCCATCGCTCTGGCGCTGCTGGTAGGCGGTTCCGTGGCGTCCTGGCTGCTCGGGCGCTACCTGCGCCGGGTGACCCGCGGCTGGGGCCCGGAGCAACTGGGCCAGCTCTTCGCGTACTACGAATCGGTGCTTCACTCGGTGCGTGAGGGCGTGATCCTCATCGACCCCAAGGGCAAAGTGGTGATGTACAACGATCAGGCCGCCGAACTGCTGGGGCTGAAGAAGCAGGCCTCCGACGCCGCTGCCGGCACGCATGCCCCCGGCGCGCCAGACGGCAGGCGCCCGGAGGCGCCCTCCCTCGCGGAGTTGCCGCTGGCACCCAGCCTTAAGGAACTCTTCGAATCCGGGCGTACCGCGCACGACGAGATCCACCTGACCGGCTCACGGATCCTGGTGGTCAACCAAGGCCCGGCGGTCGGACCCGCATCGGCCGGAGCCCGCCAGCGGGGAGCGGCTTCCGGCGCCCATGTTTACGGCACTGTGGCCACCATCCGGGACCGCACCGAAATCGAATCCCTGGGCAGCGAACTCGAAACCATGCACACGCTCTCCGACGCCCTGCGGGCACAGACGCATGAACATGCCAACCGGCTCCACACGATCGTCTCGCTCATGGAACTGGGGCGTACCCCCGAGGCGCTGGACTTCGCCACGAAGGATCTGGAACTCAGCCAGAGTCTGACGGATGACATTGTCAGCTCCATCGAGGAACCGGTGCTCGGCGCCCTGATCATGGGCAAGGCCGCCGAAGCGCACGAGCGCGGCGTCGAACTGATCCTGAACGCAGGCGGCTCCACGTCGGTGACCGGACTGGCCGTGCAGGATCTCGTAGCCATCCTTGGAAACCTGCTGGACAACGCCATCGACGCCGCGGCCGAGGCGCCGGCGCCCAGGCTCGTGGAGCTGACCGTCGAGTCCACCGGGTCCGCGCTGGAGATCACCGTGGAAGACAGCGGCCCGGGAATCGACCCCTCGGCCGTGGACGACATCTTCCGTCACGGCTTCAGCACCAAGACACCGGGACCTTTCGGACGTGGCCTCGGGCTGGCCCTGGTCCGCCAGGCAGTGCAGCGGCTGGGCGGTACCATGACAATCACCAGCCCGGCCGGGGCGCTCTTCCGCGTCACGCTGCCGGTCACAACAGAGGGACAGCCATGAGCGAGATCAGGGTGCTCGTCGTCGAAGACGAGCCCATCGCCGCCGCGGCGCACGCCGCCTACATTGAACGGCTGGACGGTTTCACCCTGGCCGGCTCCGCGCCGGACGGGCAGTCCGCGCTGCGCCTGCTCACGGATTTCGCGGCGGCGGGCAATCCGGTGGAGCTGGTACTGCTGGACATGAACCTCCCGRACCTGCACGGGCTGGACATCGCACGCCGGATGCGGGCGGCCGGGCTCTTCGCGGACATCATCGCCATCACCGCCGTGCGGGAACTGAATATCGTCCGCAGTGCTGTGGCCACCGGCGTGGTCCAATACCTGATCAAGCCGTTCACCTACGCAACGTTTGCGGACAAACTCGCCAGTTACCGGCAATTCCGCGAGCAGCTGGCCTCCCCTGTGACCGGAGTCGCGGGGGCCCGGGCGTCCCAAAGCGATGTGGACCAGGCCTTCGCCAGCCTGCGTGCCCCGTCCGAAGTGTCGCTGCCCAAGGGCCTGGCCGTATCCACGCTGGAATCCGTCCAGGACTACATCAAAGAGCAGGACGGGGCGGTCTCGGCCAGCGAAGTCATGGAGGCGCTCGGCATGTCCCGGGTCACCGCCCGGCGCTACCTCGAGTACCTCGCCGATGCCGGAACGGTCTCCCGCGCCGCACGCTACGGCGCCCCCGGCCGGCCGGAGAACGAATACCGCTGGTTACGGCCGCGGCCCTAAGCTTCACCGCTCCCCCGCGGTTCCTGTCATCGACATGGCACTTGGCGGCAATGATTCCCGGAAACACTGCCGCCAAGTGTCATCTCGACGGCGGGCCGGGGCGCAGGGTTACGAGCAGCCGGTCGATCACGCCGGCATCCTCGATCGTGGACGGCACCACGTAGGTCTCGCCGTCGGCGATCTGGCGCATGGTCTTGCGCAGGATCTTTCCGGAACGGGTCTTGGGCAGGGCGTCGACCACGGTGACGTGCTTGAAGTCCGCCACGGCCCCGATGTCGCGCCGGACCAGGGCAATCAGGTCCTTGGCCAGAAGGTCCTCGGGAATGTCCACACCGGATTTGAGGACCACGTAGCCGCTGGGACGCTGGCCCTTGAGCGGGTCGGCGAGGCCGATCACCGCGCATTCGGCGACCGCCGGGTGCTGGCCGATCACCTGTTCCATGGCGCCGGTGGAGAGCCGGTGTCCGGCGACGTTGATGATGTCATCGGTTCGGCCCATGACAAAGACATAGCCGTCCCCGTCCCGGTAGCCGGAGTCGCCGGTGGCGTAGTAGCCTTCGAACGCCTGCAGGTAGGAGGAAATGTAGCGTTCGTCGTTGCGCCACAGCGTGGTCAGGGTGCCCGGGGGCAGCGGAAGGCCCAGGACGATGTTCCCTTCCGTGCCGGCCTCGACGTCCCCGCCCCCGCCGTCGACGATGTTGAGCCGGAAGCCGGGCATCGGGACGCTCGGTGAACCGGCCTTAATCGGCAGACCGTCGAGGCCGCGGGGGTTGGCGCAGATGGCCCAGCCCGTCTCCGTCTGCCACCAGTGGTCGACCACCGGAACGCCGAGGACCCTGGAGGCCCAGTGGAAGGTGTCTGTGTCCAGCCGCTCGCCGGCCGCGAACAGGGTCCGCAGGCTGGAAATGTCGTACTTGTCCAGGAGCTGGCCCTCAGGGTCGGCTTTTCGGATGGCGCGCAGCGCGGTGGGCGCGGTGAACAGCACGTTGACCTTATGGTCCTCGATGACCCGCCAGAACGCGCCGGCGTCCGGTGTCCCCACCGGCTTACCTTCGTACAGCACCGTGGTGGCGCCGGCCAGCAGCGGCCCGTACACAATGTAGGAGTGGCCCACCACCCAGCCGACGTCCGAGGCGGTCCACATGACGTCCCCGGGGCCGACGTCGTAGATGTTTTCCATGGTCCACTTCAGGGCCACGGCATGGCCGCCGTTGTCCCGCACCACGCCCTTCGGCGCCCCGGTGGTGCCCGAGGTGTAGAGGATGTACAGCGGATCCGTGGCCGTGACATCCACCGGCGCGGCAGGCTCGGCGGTGGCCATCTCGGCGTCCCAATCGAGCCACCCGGGCTGTTCGGCCGCCATGGAGGCCATGGTGGACGCGAAGCCTTCCCTGGCTTTGACCAGCACCGGGATGTCCGGGGCGCCGGCGATGCCGAGGGCCTCGGCGACGGCGGGAAGGTATTCGATCCGGCGCGATGGCTCGATGCCGCCGGACGCCGTCACCACCGCCGCAGGGGCAGCGTCGCGGATGCGGGCGGCAAGTTCCTTGGGGGCGAAGCCGCCGAAGACCACCGAGTGCACGGCGCCGAGCCGTGCGGTGGCCAGCATCGCGATCACGGCCTCGGGGATCATCGGCATGTAGATCACCACGCGGTCGCCCTTGCCGACGCCGCTGCGGCGCAGGACACCGGCGAACCGGGCCACGAGGTCCGTCAGTTCCGCATACGTGTAGCTCTGCTGGATGCCCAACATCGCGGAATCGTAGACCAGGGCGTCCTGCGCACCCCGGCCCTGGGCAACGTGCCGGTCGAGGGCGTTGTAGGAAGTGTTCAGGACACCGTCCGGAAACCAGTCGTAGAGCGGTGCCCGGCCCGGATCGAGGGCCTGCCGCGGTGGCGTCTGCCAGGAGATCCCGTCCGCGGCCTCCAGCCAGAACTCCGCGGGGTGATCCAGGCTCCGCTCGTAGGCGGCCTGGTAGCTCTTGGTGACCATGACTTACATCCTGTCCACGACGTTGTGATGTAGCCCATGGTAAACCGGGGCGGACCGGCGTTACAAGGGCTTCTGTATACACAGCTCATCAATTTCCACCCCACGGACCGCAATTGCTGGGCAAAGCGACCCCGCGTGTATACACTGTTTATGTTCCACCGTTACGGAGCCACCACCGAAGGAGGCAGGATGCGCGCCAGCGACAAGGCCTACGCGGCCCTGCGCGACGACATCATCGAATGGCGCCTCCTGCCCGGAACCGTGCTCGCGGAAGTGGAGCAGTCGGAGCGCCTCGGCATCTCCCGCACCCCGCTGCGGGAGGCCCTGAGCCGGCTCACGGCCGAGGGCCTGACGACGACGGCGGGCGGCCGCGGCGTCGTCGTGACCGACATTTCCCTGGACGACATCGACGAACTGTTCGAACTGCGCGAAACCCTCGAAGGCAGGGCAGCAGCCCTGGCCGCCGAGCGCGGAGACCCCGCAACCTTCGAACAGCTCCGGCGCGAACTGCTCCAGGCACCGGAACTGATCGGCGGTCAGGATCCGGCTCTGCACGACTACTACGGGCTGGTCGGGCGGCTCGACGCGGCCATTGACGCCGCAATCTCCAACGCCTACCTCGTCCAGGCCATGCGCAGCCTGCGCGTCCACCTCGTGCGCGTCCGGCGCCTGGCCGCCGACGACGCCGCACGGCTCACCGCCGCCGCCGCAGAGCACGCCGCCATCGCCGAGGCGATCGCCGCAGGCAACCCGCGGCTGGCCGAGGCCGCCACTACGCTTCACCTGCACCGCAGCCTCTCACACGTCAAAGCCACTCATACACCTCAGCAAAAGGAGCACCATGGTTAAGGAACACCACGTCCGCGTTTACAAGAGCGAGGAAAACCTGGGCCGCGAGGACCAGCTCGCCTACAAGATCGCCAAGGTCGCCGCGGATCCCGTGGATGTCACCGATGAGGTCACCGACATGGTGATCAACCGGATCATCGACAACGCCTCGGTGGCGATCGCGTCGCTGAACCGTGCCCCGATCGTCGCTGCCCGGGCCCAGGCCCTCACTCACGGCCCCAGCACCGGCGGCAAGGGCTCGAAGGTCTTCGGCATCGAGGAACGCGTCTCCCCCGAATGGGCTGCCTGGGCCAACGGCGTCGCGGTCCGCGAACTCGACTACCACGACACTTTCCTGGCCGCGGACTACTCGCACCCGGGCGACAACATCCCCCCGATCCTGGCCGTCGCGCAGCACGTCGGTTCCAGCGGCCAGGACCTGATCCGCGGCATCGCCACCGGCTACGAGATCCAGGTCAACCTGGTCAAGGCCATCTGCCTGCACAAGCACAAGATCGACCACGTGGCGCACCTCGGCCCCTCCGCCGCGGCCGGCATCGGCACCCTGCTGGGACTCGACGTCGAGACCATCTTCCAGTCCGTCGGCCAGGGCCTGCACACAACCACCGCCACGCGGCAGTCCCGCAAGGGCGAAATCTCCACCTGGAAAGCCCACGCCCCCGCGTTCGCCGGCAAGATGGCCGTCGAATCCGCTGACCGCGCGATGCGCGGCCAGACCTCCCCGGTGCCGATCTACGAAGGCGAAGACGGCGTGATCGCCTGGATGCTGGACGGCCCGGACGCTTCCTACACCGTGCCGCTGCCCGAAGCTGGCGAGGCCAAGCGGGCCATTATGGACACCTACACCAAGGAACACTCCGCCGAATACCAGGCCCAGGCGTGGATCGACCTCGCCCGCAAGCTCAACGGCGAACACCCCGAAGTCACGGACCCTGCCAACGTCGAATCCGTGCTGATCAAGACCAGCCACCACACCCACTACGTGATCGGCTCCGGCGCCAACGACCCGCAGAAGTACGATCCCACGGCCAGCCGCGAGACGCTGGACCACTCGATCCCGTACATCTTCACCGTCGCCCTGCAGGACGGCACCTGGCACCACGTGGACTCCTA
Organism: Arthrobacter sp. P4_F10; assembly: GCF_056401435.1. Classification (NCBI taxonomy): domain Bacteria; kingdom Bacillati; phylum Actinomycetota; class Actinomycetes; order Micrococcales; family Micrococcaceae; genus Arthrobacter; species Arthrobacter sp. P4_F10. The sequence continues at coordinate 18,793 of NZ_JBFUJJ010000012.1, read as the reverse complement.
CGCCCCGGAACGCGCCGCCCGCCCCGACACCGTGGAACTCTGGCACAAGGTCACTACGGTCGAGGACCCGGAATGGACCCGGCGCTACCACTCCCTGGACATCGCCGAGAAGGCCTTCGGCGGCACCGTGGAGATCACGCTCAAGGACGGTACCGTCATCACCGATGACATCGCGGTCGCCGATGCCCACCCGCTGGGCGCCCGCCCGTTCGCACGGGAGCAGTACGTCAACAAGTTCCGCACCCTCGCCGCCGGCCTTGTGGCCGACGAGGAGATCGAGCGCTTCCTCGCCGCTGCTGCCCGGCTCCCCGAGCTCGCCGCCGGCGAGCTGGACCAGCTGAACATCCGGGCGGCCGACGGCGTGATCGACCTCGCCGCCGCCCCGAAGGGACTCTTCTAATGTTGTATTCGAAGGTCACGCCGGAGCAGAAGCGGATCCGGTTCCGCGAACTCCTCGCCTCCGGCACCATCGCCCAGTTCCCCGGCGCGTTCAACCCGCTCTCGGCGCGGCTGATCGAGGAGAAGGGCTTCGCCGGGGTGTACATTTCCGGTGCCGTCCTCGCCAACGACCTCGGCCTGCCGGACATCGGGCTGACCACCCTCACCGAGGTCGCCACCCGCGCCGGGCAGATCGCCCGGATGACGGACCTGCCGGCAATCGTCGACGCTGACACCGGTTTTGGCGAGCCCATGAACGTGGCCCGCTCGGTCCAGGAGCTCGAGAACGCCGGCCTGGCCGGCTGCCACATCGAGGACCAGTTCAACCCCAAGCGCTGCGGCCACCTCGACGGCAAGAACGTTGTGGACCTGGACACCGCCACCAAGCGGATCCGGGCTGCGGCCGACGCCCGGCGTGACCCGAACTTCCTGATCATGGCCCGGACCGACATCCGCGCCACAGACGGCCTGCAGGCCACGCAGGAGCGCGCCCGGGCCCTGGTCGAGGCCGGTGCGGACGCGATTTTCCCCGAGGCGATGAAGGACCTGAGCGAGTTCCAGGCCATCCGCGACGCCGTCGACGTCCCGATCCTTGCCAACATGACCGAATTCGGGCAGAGTGCCCTGTTCACCGTGGAGGAGCTGGCCGGCGTCGGGGTCAATATGGTGATTTATCCGGTCACGCTGCTCCGTAGTGCCATGGGCGCTGCGGAGCGTACTCTGGAATCGATTAAGGCCGACGGAACCCAGGAGGCACAGGTTGGAAGCATGCTGACCCGTGCGCGTTTGTACGATCTCGTTGATTACGAGGCTTATAACCGTTTCGATACCGGAGTTTTCAATTTCCAGATCCCCGGTAAGTAAGCCCCGCATAGAACCTCCGGCATATGCCGGTATACAAGCGTTAGGAACAAAGGAGTTTCAGCATGGCTGAACAGGACATCAAAAAGGGCCTCGCCGGCGTCGTGGTTGACTACACCGCGGTCTCCAAGGTCAACCCGGACACCAACTCGCTGCTGTACCGCGGCTACCCCGTGCAGGAGCTGGCCGCCAAGTGCAGCTTCGAGGAGGTCGCCTACCTTTTGTGGAACGGCGAGCTGCCCACCACGGACCAGTTGGCGGAGTTCACTGCCAGGGAACGTGCCGGCCGCGCCCTGGATCCGGTTGTCAAACAGGTGATCGACGCGCTGCCCACCACCGCGCACCCCATGGATGTATGCCGGACCGCCACGTCGGTCATCGGCGCCCGGCACCCCCTGGCGGAGGATTCCTCGCGCGAGGCCAACCTGGCCAAGGCCGTTGACCTGTTCGCCGCGATGCCCGCCGTCGTGGCCTACGACCAGCGCCGCCGTCACGGCCAGGACCTCGTGGAGCCCCGCGAGGATCTGGGCTACGACGCCAACTTCCTCTGGATGACCTTCGGCGAGGAGGCCGTCCCCGAGGTAGTCGACGCTTTCAACGTCTCAATGATTTTGTACGCCGAGCACTCCTTCAATGCCTCCACCTTCACTGCCCGCGTGATCACCTCCACGCTCTCGGACCTGCACTCGGCCGTGACCGGGGCCATCGGCGCCCTCAAGGGCGCGCTGCACGGCGGCGCCAACGAGGCCGTCATGCACACCTTTGACGAGATCGGCATCAGGCCCGAGGAATCACTGGAGGACGCTCACGTCCGGGCCAAAGCCTGGATGGAAAACGCCCTGGCCCACAAGAAGAAGGTCATGGGCTTCGGCCACCGCGTCTACAAGCACGGCGACTCCCGCGTGCCCACCATGAAGTCCGCGCTGGACAAGATGATCGCCCATTATGGCCGGCCCGAGCTGCTGGGCCTCTACAACGGGCTCGAGACCGCGATGGACGAGGCGAAGGGGATCAAGCCGAACCTCGACTATCCGACCGGCCCCACGTACCACCTCATGGGCTTCGACACCGCCACCTTCACTCCCCTGTTCGTCGCCAGCCGCATCACCGGCTGGACGGCGCACATCATGGAGCAGCTGGATGCGAACTCCCTGATCCGTCCGTTGAGCGAGTACAACGGCGTCGAGGAGCGACACCTGGCGTAGCAGGGACTCCTGCAGAAAAAACGCGGGCAGAMAACRCGGACCGGTCACCCCCCAAAGGTGGCCGGTCCGCGTTGTCTGCCCGCGTTTTTTTCTGCCCGCTTTCTCCTGCCTGCGGCGTTGTGCCTAGCTGGCCTTGATTTTCAGCGACGTGATCATGCGCTTCGCGTTCACGTACTCCGGGGTCTGCATGTAGGCCCTTGCCGCTTCCAGCGAGGGGAACGTCTTGGCGCCCTTACGGTTTCCGGTCTGCTCGGAACCACCGCTGTTGACCTGGACGGCGTCGGCAAAGTAATAGAAAGGCGACTCTGCCGGACCACTGACCACGTTGTAGAACATGCAGGACTTTCCGTCCTTGCCCGCTACTCTGCCCGCGATGCCGTACGAAGCGGTGACGCGGCCCGGTTCCTGGAGGGCGCGGAAGGCAAAGCGGGGCGTGATGGTGTCAGCCGCGGCAGTGTTGTACGGCAACGCCAGCTCCACCGAGTCCAGGACACTGTAGGGAACCGGGTTCTGGCGGCAGCCGCCGAGCCCGTCAAACGGTTCGTCCAGGCTGATCGGTCTGACGGGTGCCGGTCACCCCTACGGGTGACCGGCCCACCGCATTTCGCTATCCTTGTGCCGGCAATTTCAGGCTGCGAATCATGCTCTTTAGTTTTGTGTACTCGGGTGTCCCCATGTAGGCCTTGGCCTCGGCCATGCTCTGGAACACCGGTTCGTCAAGACTCTTCGAGTCCCTGTCGGCGAAGGTCAGCGAACCCCTCGGTGCGCCGCTGACCACCGAATACATGAGGCAGCTGTTCATGAGCTGGCCGCTGGACTTGTCCACCAGGCCAACCTGGTAACTGAAGCCCTTCCCTACCGATGTCTGGTCGAGTACGCGGTAGGAAAACCGGACCTGCGCCGCGACCGCCCAATCGGAGCTGAGCGACGACGGTGCGGAGTCGAGCTCAGTGGCCGTGTATTTTTCCGGACCGCAGCCGCCTCCCAGCCCACCGCCCAAGCCGTAGTAGAGTCTCGCCACGCGCTTGCTGGACTCATCGAACACACCCACGCCGGTTGCCGGAAAATCTGGAGTGCCTGCTGGCTCGTCTTTCGCGGTCCAGCCCGCGGGGAGTTCGAAACTAACGCTCCCGTCCTTACTGACGAAGCGTCCGGCGGCAGCCACATTGACCGGATGCAGTGCCAAGGAAATCAGCATGCGCTTAGTGTCCTGGTAATCCTGCGTCTGCATGTAAGCCGTGGCCTCCGCAACGCTGTCGAAGGCCAGTGCGGCCTCCTCGCCGTCGGGCTTGAGCCACATGGTATCGCCGAAGTGTGCGAAGGGCATGTTGTCCGGGCCCAAGATGCTGTTGTACAGCCCGCACGTCGTGGTACCCGGAGCCAGCTCTGCGTCATTGAGGGCCATGGAACCATAGATTTTGTCTCCCTGGACGATCCGAAAGACAAACCCGGACGGGCCCCGGGGCATTTCCTTGAGTTTCTGCGCCTTTTGCGGAATGTCGACAATGACTGAGTCAAGGGTGGAGAACGGCTTGGGATCCGCGCAGACGGGTCCTCCCGTTCCGTCGTAGACCAGGCTGAGGGTTGACATCGTCTTGCCGGTGGAATTCTTCACCACGACGGTGTTGTAGGCGCCCCCGTCGATCGATTGCGGCGCCTGGGACACGGTCCAGCTCGCGGGGAGTTCAAACGTGGCCTGGCCAGTCGTGTCAGTGAAGGTAGTCCAGACAGCCGGAGCGGATGTTGCCGTTGGTGTCGGCGACGGCGTCACGCTCGCCGAGGCGGTCGCTGAAGCCGTCGGGGAGGCAACGGCCGTGGGAGCAACGGTGCTGGCCGGCTCCGGGGCCGTGGTGAGGGAACCCAGGTTGGTGGCGACCAGGACGCCGGCGGTGACGGCCGCCGCTGCCAGGGTCAGCACACCGCCCAGCCTGGCCCGCCGGTGCTTCCGGTCCGCCAGGGAGACGACATTGCGCGGCAGGCGATCGCTAAACGCGCCGGATTCGGCGAGCATCCGGCGCAGTGCTGCCTCGCCGTCGGGCACGGACGGATCGTTGTGCACGGGGTCCGTCGCGGAAATCATGTTCTTGATCGGATCCATCTCAGGCACCCATCTTCTGTGTCATCGTGTCAGCACTGACCGGCATTTGCTTGCGAAAAGCGGCCCGGGCCCGGTGCAGCCGGACCTTGGCGGCGGACTCGCTGCAGTGCAGCACGCCCGCGATGTCAGCGATACTCAATTCATCCCAGTAGGCGAGCTGGAGAATGTCCCGGTCCTTCTCCCGCAAACCGGCCAGGGCGTCCTGGACCGCCACGTTGTCCGAGCCGTCACCGAACCGGACAACGGCCGCGGAGCGCAGCTTGTCCTGCAGCGCCTGCTGCCGGTCCCGGCTACGGTACGCGTTCCCGATCAGGTTGCGGGCCACCGTCAGAAGCCACGCTGTATCCGTCCGCGGTGCGTCATCCCATTTCTGCCACACCACCCGGAAAACATCGGCGGCGAGTTCCTCCGCCAGCTCGGCTGATTCAACCCGCCGCCGCACAAATTTGTAGACCAGTGGGTAACTGTCTTTGTGAATGGCGATAAATGCCAATTCGCGCTCCGAAAGCACGCATCCCCCAAGTATGTTGTGTCCGAAACTGCTGGATAACTGTATTGTTTCCGGCCGCCGGCCCGGGGTTACACGCCCCGCAAAGAATATTCCGCGGAGGCCACGGTCTCGTTGTCGTCGTTCAGGGTGATGACGGCTTCCACAGTGCCTTCCCCCAATGCCAGCGGCAGCCAGTGCTCGGCATCCTGCCACATGCGCGCCAACGGCAGGGACGCGACCTGGAACCATTCCGGGATCATTTCCTGGCTTTCGACGGGTTCGCCACTCCAGCGGCGCGTGGTGAAAAGGCTGGTGGACATGTTCCATTCCGGCCGTGCGGGAAAGACGAATTCGATCAGCCCGGCAACGCGGAGGTCGTCCTCTATGACCACGATTCCGGCTTCCTCAAAGACTTCGCGGCAGGCAGCCTCGGCGTCGGACTCCCCCGGTTCCACGTGCCCGCCGAGCCCCACGATCTTTCCGACACCGAACCCGGTCTTCTTCGTACCGAGGAGGACCTGCGTGCCGGCAGCTCCGTCGCGTAGCAGGAAGCACAGAGTGACAGCTGTCGATTTCATGAATCCACCCTAGCGCCAGCCCCCGGGGCCGTCGGTGCCCGGCCGCAGGCGTGCCGCGGCGCGGATTTAACCCAGGGCGCGCGGATGCGCTGCGGCGTAGATCTCCCGCAGCGTATCGGCCGTCACCTGGGTGTAGACCTGCGTGGTGGTCACCGAGGCGTGCCCCAGCAGTTCCTGGACCACCCGGACATCGGCGCCACCCTCAAGCAGGTGGGTGGCGAAGGAGTGCCGAAGGGTGTGCGGCGAAACGTCTTTAGTGATGTTGGCCTTGTCCGCCGCCGCCTTCAAAATGGTCCAGGCGCTTTGCCGGCTGATCCTGCCGCCGCGGGCGTTGAGGAACAATGCAGGGGTGCCCTTGCCCTTGGCGGCCAGCAGGGGCCGGCCGCGGACAAGGTAGGCGTCGAGGGCGCGAGCTCCGTAGGATCCGAGCGGCACGAGGCGTTCCTTTGAGCCCTTGCCGAACAGCCTGACTATCGCCGGGCCGTCGCTTTCGCCGGCCTGTTCGGGCGTGTGCAGGGAGATGTCGTCCACATCCAGGCCCACGGCTTCGCTGATGCGGGCACCGGTGGAATAGAGGAACTCGAGCAGCGCGCGGTCGCGCAGGCCGGTGGCCGTATCCGTGCCGGCCGCCTCGAGGATCCGGGTGACCTCGTCGACGCTGATGGCCTTGGGCAGCCGCTTACCGGGCATGGGCGGGTGGACGTCACTGGCCGGATCGGCGGGAGTGACGCCTTCGAGGGCCCAGAACTTGTGGAGTCCGCGGACGGCCACCACCGTCCGGGCTGCCGAGCGGATGCCCAGGGCAGAGCCGCCGTCGGACCCGTCGGAGAGGGCCTGGACGAAGCCGGTGACGTCGTGCCGGGTGATCTCGGCGGGGCGTTCCCGGCCTGTGCTGGCGAGGTGCCTGGCGTACCGGGCCAGGTCCCGCCGGTAGGCGGAGAGGGTGTTGGCCGCGAGCCCCCGTTCCACGCCCATGTGCTGCAGATAGTCAGTTATGGCGCGGTCGATCGCTGTGAGCGGCCGGGTGGGCGGGCGTTCGGGAGCGGCTGCCTCCGCCGGCGCGGGGGCCTGAAGTTGCGCGGGGGCCGGAGGCTCGGCAATCAGCGCATCGGTCATTGGCGCTGGCTGGGATGGGCGGGCCAGGGCGCGTCGGCCGGGCGGAGGCTCTCGAAGTTGTCGGCGCGGGCGGCGGCAGCGGCCAGCACGCCGACGACGGCGGACGGGTTGTGCAGGCGGCCGTCAAGCACCGCCTGCACAGCCTCGTCCAGCGGGGTCCAGTGCAGTTCGATTTCGGCTTCCTCGTCGGTGCGGACGTGCCGCTCATGTCCCGGCACCTCGCTCAGCCCGCGGGCCAGGTAGATGCGGATGGCTTCGCTGGAGGATCCCGGGGAGTTGAAGAAGTCCGCCAGCACGTTCCAGCGCTCCGCCACGAGGTCCGCTTCCTCGGCCAGTTCGCGGGCGGCGCCGATGACGAAGTCCTCCCCTTCGACGTCCAGCAGCCCGGCGGGGATCTCCCAGAGGTCCATGCCGACGGGGTGCCGGTACTGCCGGAGCAGCAGCACGTCGCCGGCGTCGTTCATGGGAAGTATGGCCACCGCGCCGGGATGGTCGATGTAGTCCCGGACCAGGGTGTCGCCGTCGTCGTTGAGCTGGAAACTGTCGCTGACAACGTCCCAGATCCTGCCTTCGTAAACCTTCCGGGAAGACAAAAGACGGCGCGGGCTCGGCTCATCCGAAACCTGCCGTGCAGCATTGGGGGTCTCAGACATACCGGGCATCGCGCCGTCCTTTGATTCAGTTGGAAATTACTTGGACACTGCTGCCGACGAGGGCTTGGGCGCAGCAGCCGGGGCATCGGCCTTTGCACTGGCCGCAGGCACGCCGTTGGCGGCCCGCTGATGCCCAAGGGCAGCTTCGATCAGGCCCGCGAACAGGGGGTGCGGGCGCGTGGGCCGGGAGCTGAGCTCGGGGTGCGCCTGCGTGGCCACGTAGTACGGGTGCACGTCGCGGGGAAGTTCCACGAACTCGACCAGCTTGCCATCGGGCGACGTTCCAGAGAACGACAGGCCCTTGGCGGCAATCTGATCGCGGTACTTGTTGTTGACCTCGTAGCGGTGGCGGTGCCGTTCGCTGACCTTTGTGGTGCCGTAGGTCTCGGCGACGACGGAGCCTTCGTCAAGCTTGGCTTCGTACAGGCCCAGGCGCATGGTGCCGCCGAGGTCGCCCTTGCCGTCGACGATGTCCAACTGCTCTTCCATCGTGGCGATGACGGGGTACTTGGAATCCGGCTCGAACTCGGACGAAGACGCTCCCTCGAGGCCGACCACGTTGCGGGCGTACTCGATCACCATGCACTGCAGGCCTAGGCACAGGCCCAGGACCGGGAGCTTGGTTTCGCGGGCGTACTTCAGGGCGCCGAGCTTGCCTTCGAGGCCGCGAATGCCGAAGCCGCCCGGAACGCAGATGGCGTCGACGCCGGCCAGGGACTGCACGGCACCCTCGCGGGTTTCGCATTCGTCCGAGGGGACCCAGCGGATCTTGACCTTGGTGTCGTTGGCGAAGCCGCCGGCGCGCAGGGCCTCCGTGACGGACAGGTAGGCGTCCGGCAGGTCGATGTACTTGCCCACGAGCGCGATCTCAACTTCGTGCTTCGGGTTGTGGACGGCGTCGAGCAGCTTGTCCCAGCTGGTCCAGTCCACATCCTTGAACGGCAGGTCCAGGGCGCGGACGATGTACGAATCCAGGCCCTGGGAGTGCAGGGTCTTCGGGATGTCGTAGATGCTCGGTGCGTCCGGGCAGCCGATCACGGCGTCGATGTCAACGTCGCACATGCGGCCGATCTTGTCGCGCATCGGCTGCGGGACTTCGCGGTCCGAACGGATCACGATTGCCTCCGGCTGGATGCCGATGGAGCGCAGCGCGGCAACGGAGTGCTGCGTCGGCTTGGTCTTCAGCTCCTGCGACGGGCCGATGTACGGCACGAGGGACACGTGGAGGAAGAAGACATTTCCGCGGCCGATGTCCTGGCGGACCTGTCGTGCGGATTCCAGGAACGGCTGGGACTCAATGTCGCCCACCGTGCCGCCGATTTCGGTGATGATGACGTCCGGGGCGTTCTTGCCCTCGGCGGGAAGCCGCATGCGCCGCTTGATCTCATCGGTGATGTGCGGGATGACCTGGACGGTGTCGCCGAGGTATTCGCCGCGGCGTTCCTTGGCGATGACGGTCGAGTAGACCTGGCCGGTTGTGACGTTGGCCGATCCTTCGAGGTTTTCATCGAGGAAGCGCTCATAGTGGCCGATGTCCAGGTCCGTTTCGGCGCCGTCGTCAGTGACGAAGACTTCGCCGTGCTGGAAGGGGTTCATCGTGCCCGGATCCACGTTCAGATAGGGATCGAGCTTTTGCATTGTTACAGACAGACCACGTGCCCGCAGGAGGTGGCCGAGGCTCGAAGCCGTCAGTCCCTTACCGAGCGAGGACGCTACACCACCGGTGACGAAGATGTGTTTGGTCGTCTTGGACGAGCCCGGAAACCGGGAATTTACACGAGAGTTTGATCGCTGCACCACGGGGTTTGAGCTTATCATCAATTCGGCCTTCCACGGGCTCCTTGGCGGGATCCCAATGTGATTGTTGTCCTAGCAGCGGTCCCGGCGGGAATCCTTGCGGAGGTCCCCGGCGGCCCGCCTAGATTTGCGGCAGGAGTTTGGCGTCGTCCAGCAGCTCCTGGGCGTGGGCCTGCGCTGATTCCGAGTCCTCCTGGCCCGCCAGCATGCGGGCCAGCTCGCGGACGCGTTCGGCCTCGTCCAGCAGCTGCACGTCGCTGGAGGTGAAGCCCGTGGCCGTAGCGCCGTCAGCGCCCCGCACGGAGGTCTTGGTGACCCTGATGTGCTGGTTCGCGAACGCGGCCACCTGCGGCAGGTGGGTCACCACGAGGACCTGGACGTGCTGGGCCAGCATCGCCAGCCGGCGCCCTATCTCGACGGCGGCACGGCCACCCACGCCGGCGTCGACCTCGTCGAAGACGAACGTCGGGACGGGATCGACGGCGGCCAGCACTACTTCGATGGCGAGCATGACTCGGGAGAGTTCACCGCCCGAGGCGCCCTTGCCCAGCGGCCGGGCCGGCGCCCCGGAGTGAGGCTGCAGCAGGAACGAGATCTCATCGGCCCCGAACGGTCCCAGCTGGCCCGCGGATTCCACGTTGATCACCAGGGTGGCGTCTGCCATGGCCAGCGCGGTCAGCTCTGCACTGACCCGTGCGGAGAGATCCTTGGCGGCCTTCGTGCGCGCTTTGCTGATCGCGGCGGCCTTCTTCCGAAGCTCGGCTTCGGCCCGGGCAACCTCGGCGTCCAGCGATTCGATCCGGGTGGAGTCGTCCTGCAGTTCCTCGTGCCGGGCGCGGGCGGCCTCGGCCCAGACCAGCACCTCGTCGATGCTTGGCGCGTACTTGCGCACCAGCTTGGCCAGCGCGGCCCGGCGGTCCTCGATCTCGGCGAGCCGTTCCGGGCCCTCCGTGTCCAGGGCGGCCTGGTAGCTGGCGAGTTCCGCGGCGATGTCGTTGAGCAGGAAGCCGACCTCGGCCAGGCGCGCCGCGGCGGACCCCAGCTCCTCGTCGTGTTCGGCAACGTGCTCCAGGGTGCGCTTGGCGGCATCCACCAGGGTGGTGGCGTCGGCTTCTTCGCCGAAGTCCTCCGCGATGAGCGCCTGGTGGGCGGTGCTGGCTGCGATCCGCAGTTCCTCGACGTTGGCCAGTTTCACGGCCTCGGCCTTGAGGGCATCGTCCTCCCCCGGCTGCGGGTCCACGGCGTCGATCTCGGCCAGGGCAACCTGCAGCGACTCGGCCTCGCGGAGGCGTTCACGGGCGGCGCTGCGCAGGGCGTCCAGTTCGCCCTGGCTGGCGTGCCAGTGGGTGTAGAGGTCCTGGTAGGCGGCAAGCGTGCCCGCGAGGCTCTCGCCAGCGAATTTGTCCAGGCCGCAGCGTTGCGCCACCGGGCTCTTGAGCCGGATCTGGTCCGACTGCCCGTGCACCACCACGAGGGTTTCGCCGATTTCGGCCAGCACCCCGACCGGCGCGGCGCGTCCGCCCAGGTAGGCACGGCTGCGGCCGTCGGCTCCGACGCTGCGGGCAAGCAGCAGTTCCACGCCGCCGTCGAACTCCTCAACCTCCGCGCCGGCCTCGCGGGACCGCGCGACGGCGGCGTGGCCGGCGTCGAGCTTCAACACCGCCTCCGCGGAAGCGCTCTTCGCACCGCTGCGGACGGCACCGGCGTCGGACCTGGCACCGAGAAGCAGGCCGACGGCGGTGACCACCATGGTCTTGCCGGCACCGGTTTCACCGGTCACCACGCTGAGGCCCGGGCCCAGCGGCAGGATGGCGTCGGTGATGACACCGAGATCGCGGATACGCAGTTCTTCAAGCATGGTTCACTTCGCAGTCGAGGGATCGGGGGTGTCACCGGGATCCGTGTGGCCCGGCAAGGGCAGCGGCGGCATGGGACGGGGCGTGCGAATTATCGGGATGGGTCCGGTGTGGATGACCTCGGCCTGCGGCATGGGGCCGCGCCAGCCCTGGATCGGGAGCTCGAATTTGCGCACCAGCCTGCCGGAGAAGGGGGTCTGGTGCGTCCTGGCCAGCCGCACGGGCGTCGCGGAGCGGGTCACCTCGACGCGCGCGCCGGGCGGCAGATCCACCGAGCGGCGGCCGTCGCACCAGAGGACTCCCTGGGCATCGGTCCGGTTCAGGATCTCGACCGCAAGCCTGGACCGGGGCGAGACCACGAGCGGCTTCGCGAAGAGGGCATGGGCACTGATCGGCACGATCAGCAGGGCCTCGACCTCGGGCCACACCACAGGACCGCCGGCGGAAAACGCGTAGGCCGTGGAGCCTGTGGGCGTGGCCAGGACTACGCCGTCGCACCCGAATGAGGTCAGGGGGCGTTCGTCGACTTCCGTGACCACCTCCAGCATCCGTTCCCGGTTGCCCTTTTCGATCGCGGCCTCGTTGAGGGCCCACGTGTGCCAGATCTTCTGACCGCGGACCCAGACCTGGACGTCGATCGTCATGCGCTCCTCCACCGTGTAGTCACGGCTGGCGATCCACTCGACGGTCTGGGCGAGGTCCGCCCGCTCGCTCTCGGCCAGGAACCCCACGTGGCCGAGGTTGACCCCGAGCAGCGGCACGTCGACTTCACGGACGAGCTCGGCAGCGCGGAGGATGGTGCCGTCCCCGCCCAGCACCATGACGAGTTCTACCTCGGGCAGCTTCACATGGTCGTGAAGGACCTCGACGGGGTGGTCGAGCCGGCCGAAGAAGCGGACCATGTCCCCGAGCTCGTTCTCCTGCAGCACAGGGACCAGCCCGGATTCATGCAACAGGGCGCACGCTTCCCAGGCAGCCTTGAGGGACTCCTCGCGCCCTGTGTGGGCAAGGATGAGGACACGCCTGCTCATCGGGTTCCGCCTTCTGGTGGTACTAGTGGTTCGGCCAGATTGTTCCGAGCAACGCAGCAACAGCTGCGTCCCGCTCCTCGATCTTAGGCGGGACTTCCGACATCGCGCGTTTTATCCACAGGAAGTATTCGACATTGCCGTCCTGGCCCGGCAGCGGGCTTTGGGCCAGGCCGGACAAGACCAGGCCCGCATCCACGGCGGCGGCAGCCACCTTGCCCACGGCGAGCCGGCGTTCCCGTTCCGAGGTGACCACGCCGGTCCGGCCCAGCCGGTCCTTGCCGATCTCGAATTGTGGTTTGACCATGAGGACGAGGTCGCCGCCGGGCTCGGTGCAGGCCGCCAGCGGCGCCACCACGAGTGTCAGCGAGATGAAGGACAGATCCGCCACCGTCAACGCAGCCAGTCCGCCGATTTCCCCGGGCGTCATGTACCGCACGTTGAGGCCTTCGTGCACGGCAACGCGGGAGTCATTCCGGATTTCCGGCACCAGCTGGCCGTGCCCTACGTCCACGGCCACCACGTGGGCGGCTCCGCGCCGAAGCAACACATCCGTGAACCCGCCGGTCGAGGCACCGGCATCGAGGCACCGTTTGCCCGCGACGTCGACGGCGGGAAAGGCATCCAGCGCCCCGGCCAGCTTGTGCCCGGCGCGGCTGACGTAGCCGTCCTCGGCGGAGGCCATGACATCCAGCGCGGCCTCGTCCGGGACCTGCAGTGACGCCTTGGCGAGGACCTCGCCTCCGGAGCTCACCTTGCCCTCGGAAATCAGCCGGGCGGCATGCGTCCGGGACCTGGCGAGCCCCCGGCTGACGAGCGCCTGGTCTAGCCGACTCACGATCCCCCGTCCCCCGCGGCATGGATACGGCGCGCCACGCCGGCATGGGAAGCCACGTCTTCGTTCAGGGCCTCCAGCAAAGCATCATGCATGTCGGCATAGACTTCCCCGTGATCGGAAACGGGCGTTTGCCGCACGGCCGCAAGCCGGTCCAGCACAGCGCTGACGGCCGCGTCCTGGACGTGTGCCTGCTGTTCTGGTGCCTGCTGTTCTGGTGCCGCGTCCCCGGACGGTTCCGCCGGGAGCTGCCGCGCAGGCAGGTCCGGCCACGCGACGTCGGCCGCTGGGCTAGGCGGCTCCGCCTCAGCTGGCGGCTGGATTGGGGCCTGGTTTAGCTGCTGGTTCGGCTCGGTCATGTCTCCAGCCTAGTGATCGAGCCACTCGAGGACCGGAGCCAGTGCGTTGGTGGTCTCGGGGTTCGCTGCCCACCAGGCCGAGCAGGCGGCACGCCATGAATCGAGGTCGGCGGGGTCCCCGCTGATGTGGACGGACTGACCCCGTACGATCGCCGAGGCCGTGCCGCTGCGGAACCGCCCGGCGTCGTGCTCCACGGCCGGGTATGGCGCGTACAGGCCGGTCAGGTCATTGATGAGGAAATCGGGGCGTTCCATGGACTTCGCGGCGAGGATCGATTCCCTGGTGTCCACGCCTGTCAGCACAGCCACCGTGGCGAAGCCGGCGTTGTTGCCGCCGAGGATGTCGGTGTCCAGTCGGTCACCGACGACGAGCGGCCGGTCCGCGGCCAGCCGCTTGGCGGCGGTGTGGAACAGCGGCGCCTCGGGTTTGCCCGCCACGATCGGGCTCTTGCCGGTCGCGGCGGCCACGGCTGCCACGAGCGTCCCGTTACCGGGGGCGATTCCGCGCGCCTGAGGTATGGACCAATCAGTGTTGGTCGCCACCCAGAGGGCGCCGCCGGCGACGACGTACGACGCCTCGGCGAGGTCCTTCCATCCGATGTCCGGGCTAAAGCCCTGCACGACGGCGACGGGGTCATCCTCCGCGCCGCGGACGGGAACCAGACCGACCAGCTCAATTTCCTGGGCCAGCGCGGCGCTGCCCGTGATCAGCACGTGGGCCCCGGCCGGCAGCAGCGAGGCCAGCAGCGCTGCCGCCGCCTGCGAGGAACTCACCACCTGGTGGTCCTCGGCGGGGGCGCCGAGATCGCGCAGGTGTTGTGCAACCTGCGCCGGAGAACGGGATGCGTTGTTGGTGACGTAGCCCAGGCCGACGCCTACACCGGCGAGCCGGCGCAACGACTCCACGGCCCCGGGGATGGCATGGGGGCCGGCATAGACAACGCCGTCGAGGTCGGCGAGCAGGGCATCAAAGGTGGAGATCAGCGCAGTATCCGTCATGCGGTTAGTCCTCCACACGTTCACGCTGGGCAGGCTCTGAGTCGTCGACGAGTTCCTGATCCGCTTCAGCGTTCCGTTCCCCGTCGGCGTCATCTTCAGCTTCGGTGTCGGCTTCGGTGTCGGCTTCATCGAGCACGTCGGCTTCGACCGAATCCTGGTCGGACTCGGCGTCGTCGGACTCGAAGTAGTCGGCTTCGGCGTCGTCGGTGCTGCCGTCAATGGCATTGTCGTCGATGGAACTGTTGTCGCTCGCGCTGCCGTCGATCGCGTTCAGGCCGGCCGCTCCGGCTGCGGTGCCGGTGGCTTCTGCCGCGACAGCAGCCCCGGCGGCACGCGGGGCGCGCTCTTCGGTTCCGCCGTGCATGTCGGCATTCTCCTGCTCGCGGAGCCTGCGCTGCCGGTTCTCCTCGCGGGCCTCTTCTTCCTCGTCCCAGCCGAGATCGATGATGTCAGGGTCTTCGTCAGCCCCGAGCCCCAGTGCGTTTTCGGCCACGACGGCCTGCCGCTGCCACTTGTCGGCCTCGGCAGCGCGGCCGGCAGCCGTCAGTGCGTCAGCGTAGGCGCGGAACAGTCGCGGGCTGTAGGAAAAGGCGCGGTTGATGTCCAGCAGCGGAATTTCCAGCTCGGAAACCGCGGCGTCGAGCTGCCCGAGGTCGGTGCGGGCGCCGGCTGCCACGATAGCCAGCTCCACCTTGCCGGGGGCGTCCAGATCCTTGGCTTCGTCGGACCGGGCCATGTCCAGGGCGCGGTCCGGGCGGCCAAGGCCCCGCTCGCAGTCGGCCATGACCGGCAGGTGCATGTTGGAGCCGCTGATCCGTCGGTAGGTGCGGAATTCCCGGAGGGCTTCACCATAGTGGCCGGCCGCATAGGCGGTCAGGCCGACAGCTTCGCGGACGGACGCAAGGCGTCCGCCGCGGCGGCTGGCTGCCAGGGCATGCTGGAAGGCAAGCTCAGGTTCTTCGTCCAGAAGCCGTCCCGCCATGACGAGGTGGCGGGCCACCCATTCGGCGCTGGTGCCTTCGAGGGTCTTGATCTGGTGCTGGGTGGCGCGGTCAAGTTCCTTGCCCGTGACGTCCTCGTCGATCTGGGGTGAACGTTCCCGGTCGGGACGGTTGGCGCTGCGGAGATCGCGGGCATTGGGCACGCGTACCGGACGGTCTTCCGGACGGTCCCGCCCGTACTGACGCGGGCCTGAGTCGCCACGGTCGAAGCTCCGTGCCGGACGGTTCTCGCGGTTGCCGAACGGCTTGCGGTTGTCGCCGCTGCCATAAGGCTTGCGGTCACGGTCGCCGCCGCCGAAGCTGCGCTGTCCCCCGCCTTCACGCGGAGCACGATCACCATACGGCTTGCGGTCACGATCGCCACCGCCGCTATACGGCTTACGGTCGCCATAGGTCGGACGGCTATCGCCACCAAAGCTGCGCTGTCCCCCACCCTCACGCGGAGCACGATCACCATACGGCTTGCGGTCACGATCTCCACCGCCGCTATACGGCTTACGGTCGCCATAGGTCGGGCGGCTATCGCCGCCGAAGCTGCGCTGTCCACCGCCTTCACGCGGAGCACGATCACCATACGGCTTGCGGTCACGATCGCCACCGCCGCTATACGGCTTACGGTCACCATAGGACGGACGGCTATCGCCACCAAAGCTGCGCTGTCCCCCACCCTCACGCGGAGCACGATCACCATACGGCTTACGCTCACCGCCGGAATACGGCTTACGTTCGCTACCGCCGAACCCACGCTGATCCCCGCCCTCACGCGGAGTCCGCTCACCATACGGCTTACGGTCGCCATAGGACGGGCGGCTATCGCCACCGAAGCTGCGCTGTCCCCCACCCTCACGCGGAGCACGATCACCATACGGCTTACGCTCACCGCCGGAATACGGCTTACGTTCACTACCGCCGAACCCACGCTGATCCCCGCCCTCACGCGGAGCACGCTCACCATACGGCTTACGGTCACGGTCTTCCCTGGAACGGAACCCGCGAGGATCGCCGCCCGAGTTGCTCGTGCCGCGGAAAGGGGCTCCACCGGAACTGCGTCCGCCAGAGTTGTCGTGGGCCTTGCCGCCACGGTTGCCATCATTGTGCTCAGCCATGCTGGAATCCTCCTGTTGCGAGCTGACCACTGGCGCAATCGCAGCCGCYCTGTTCCGTGTTTCGTCTCCTACGCAACCCGAAATCAAGCGCTTCGAAGTCCGTACATCTCCCCCAATTCTAGGCGAGCAACCCGCCACCGGCTAACGGCAACCCCCAAGAGGGCACGTCGGTGGCGAGGCTCACAACGCCTCAGCAGCAGGGGCTCATGGGGCCGTTCAGGAACCAGGCTGAACGAGGCTCCCCCGGGATGGTGCGGGACGTGAGGGAACATGTCCAACTAGGTAGCAGCCGGGGGTAGAAAGGTAGCTAAATGGCTCTTCCTACCTGAGGTGGGGATGGGACAGTCCGCCGCCGATGAGCAGCATGCGTAGTCGGTAGTGCTTCCGGTTGCGGAAGCCGCGGGCAACGCGGCGGTGGAGTTCGATGAGGCCGTTGATCGCTTCGGTGCCGCCGGACCGGTCGACTGGGGCGACCTCGCCGGTGGCGCAGGCTACTTCGACCAGGCCCACTTCGGCCACGAGTTCCGGGCGTTCACCGGGCTCATGCCGACCCGGTACGTCGAAGTCTGGCGGCGATTCCTGCGCGAACATCCCGGCCACGCGCTGGACGGCTGGCCGCTGCCGGCCGACTAATTTCCTACTAGAGCGACAGCTCACGACACGCTAATGTGGGGGCACCCCAAAGCAGAGGAGAGCCCCGTGGGCAAGGTGGTCATGTACAGCTCGGTGTCGGTGGACGGCTTCGTCGCGGACGAGAATGACCAGCCCGGACTGCTGTTCGACTGGTTGTCCAACGGTGACGTCCCGTTGGACGAGAGCGGCGAGGTGAAGGTGTCTCAGACGTCCTACGACTACACCCGGCCGTACTGGGACCAGATCGGGGCGACAATCGTCGGCCGCCACGTCTTCGACATGACGGACGGCTGGGACGGGAAGCCTCCGAGCGGGATCGACCACGTGGTCGTCGTGACGCACCGGCCGCAGCCCGAGGGCTGGGACCCCGAGGCGCCGTTTCACTTCGTCGACGGCGTCGAGGCAGCCATGGCCAAGGCGCAAGAGCTTGCGGGTGACCGCATCGTCGAGGTCGCCGCTGGTGACGTCGGTGGCCAGATGCTTGCCGCGGGCCTGGTCGACGAGGTGCGCATGGACGTCGTACCCATCGTGTTCGGGTCCGGCAAGCGCTACTTCGGGTCGGTC
Organism: Arthrobacter sp. P4_F10; assembly: GCF_056401435.1. Taxonomy (NCBI): domain Bacteria; kingdom Bacillati; phylum Actinomycetota; class Actinomycetes; order Micrococcales; family Micrococcaceae; genus Arthrobacter; species Arthrobacter sp. P4_F10. The sequence continues at coordinate 1,176 of NZ_JBFUJJ010000012.1, read as the reverse complement.
CACGCACAGCACCTGTTGGAGGATCCCGACGTGGTGATTCAGGGCAACCGGGTGCTTCACCTGCGCTATCGGGTGCGCCGTTGACCGATCTGAGCGGGTACGCGAAGAAGTCCACTGCGAACGGTGACACAAGATCGGGCCTCCGGCTGCGGTTGCGCGTCGCTGCCCCGGGACCGACGCGCCAGCCAACATCCAGCCAGCGGTTACACCCTCAACTGTGAAGAGCCCGGGTCGGTCAGCGCAGGCGTTCCCGCTGCGCTGAGCGAGGTGATCACGCTGGGCCGAATGCTGAAGAAGCGCGCCGTCGACGTGCTGGCCTACTTCGACCGACCCGGCACCAGCAACGGCCCAACCGAGGCGATCAACGGACGACTCGAACACCTCCGCGGCTCCGCCCTCGGGTTCCGCAACCTCACCAACTACATCGCCAGATCGCTACTCGAGACCGGCGGCTTCAGGCCGCTGCTACATCCTGGATTGTGAAGAGCCCGGAAACCTAGGACCCTCCCTCACGTATCGCGGGACCTGTCCAGCCCCTCCCGCACGTCTTGGGTGTTCGACAGCGGCGCCGGGTCCCGGGTGCCTGCCGGCCCGTGCGGCAGCAGGCGAGGGAGCGTCCGGCAGGAGAAGCTGCAGGAAGACGTGAACGAGGCTCCCCCGGGATGGTGCGGGACGTGAGGGAGCAGGTCCAACTAGGTAGCAGCCGGGGTAGAAAGGTAGCTTAAATGCGGGAGGACCCCCGACCTGTGGTTGGGGGTCCTCGACCGTGAATGGTGTTCCGGCGGTGACCTACTCTCCCACACCCTCCCGGGTGCAGTACCATCGGCGCTGTGGGTCTTAGCTTCCGGGTTCGGGATGGGACCGGGCGTTTCCCCCACGCTATGACCGCCGTAACCCTGTGTCCGCACCCGCCGGCGCCTGGTGGCGTGGGGGTGGGAAATCTGTGGTTACAACATCTGTGGTGTTGTTATTTTGTTGTCGGTTCCTGTGCAACAGTGCCGTCGGTGACGGGTTTGTTGTTTGGGAACCACATAGTGGACGCAAGCAGTCTTGTTTCTTTGTACCCTTCCCGGGGTGTGAACGTCTTTTGAATCCGTTCACGGGATGGGTGTGTGGTGTAAGTTATCGGCCTATTAGTACCGGTCAGCTTCACGAGTCGTTAGTCCTCGCTTCCAC